>NZ_JAHCDO010000009.1:0-247053 GCF_050768835.1 Bacillus pfraonensis
AAGGAGGAATTATTATATGAATGGGAATACTGCAAAAAAAATAGAATTTCAAACTGAAAATACTGCAGTAAAAAATGAGAAATATCCAGATCCTAAAAAGTGGCATAAACAGGATACTACCTGGGCATTGAGCCTTTTTGGAACAGCAATTGGAGCAGGAGTACTCTTTTTACCTATTAATGCAGGTTCAGGTGGTTTATTATCATTACTGTTAATTACCATACTTGCATATCCTGTTATGTATTACTCACATAGGGCGCTTGCTAAAATGATATACGCTTCCAATTCTGCTGATGAGGGGATTACAGGTACAATTAGAGAGTATTTCGGAAATAAGGCAAGTATAATTTTTAACATAGTATATTTCGGCTCAATTTATACTATTGTGCTGATGTATTCGGTTGCACTTACAAATACTGCAAGTAGTTTTATCGTGAATCAATTGCACATGAAGGAGCCTCCAAGGGCCATTTTATCGCTTGTATTAGTACTCGGTCTTATAGCTATACTAAATTTTGGTCAAGATATCACTGTAAAGATAATGAGCATGCTAGTATATCCTTTCATAGCTTCTCTACTTTTTATCGCAATATCTTTGATTCCACAGTGGAATACGTCAATGCTTAGTTTTTCAAGTGTTTCTACTGCTTCAACAGGAACAGGATATTTTGGAACGATGTGGATGATACTACCAATCATAGTATTCTCGTTTAATCATTCTCCTCTTATTTCGTCATTTGTTATAAAACAGAGAGCTACCTATGGAATAGAAGCTACTGATGCCAAATGTGCTCAAATACAAAAAGTTTGTTATATCATGACATTCGCTGTTGTTATGTTCTTTGTTTGGAGCAGTGCATTGAGTTTGACTCCAAATGATCTTATAATGGCAAAAGAACAGAACTTGTCAATCCTATCATATCTTGCTAATGAGCTTAATTCGCCTCTAATCACTATTGCGGCTCCTATCATTGCTTTTGTGGCCATAACAAAGTCGTTCCTTGGCCATTATATAGGAGCATATGAGGTAATGCGTGACATGATTATCAAGTTCAGTAAAACACGCGGAAAAGATATAGAAGAAAAAACAGTTAAGACAATGATCCTTGCTTTTGTCGTATTAACATGCTGGTATGTTGCTTATGCAAATCCAAGTATTCTTGGAATCATTGATGCCCTTAGCGGTCCGTTAGTTGCCGCTATCTTATGTCTATTACCAATGTATGCGATCCGTAAAGTACCAGTACTAGCTAAATACAGAGGGAAAATGAGCAATGTATTTGTCATTATTATAGGTGTACTTACTGTCCTAGCAAGTATTAAGTCATTATTCTAATTCACTATTATTGGTTCTGGTGCACAAATAGTGGGATATGAAAAAAGAACGAAAGATTTCTAGAAGAATTGAATTTTATCTTGTTAAACCAAAGAGATTATGGATAAGATATATCTGTTATTGGACAGACTTCTCCCCTTGGAGAGTTTGTCCTTTTTTAATCATATGCATAACTTCTATTCCAACAATCACTTTTTTAGCTGTTTGCAATAATTTTAATCCAAGCATATTGGGGTGCCGCCCCATCGGTATTAAGCTAAGATTCTTAAGTTCCCTCATAACGAAAAAATGATTTCGCGCCCCTTCATCGACTTGAAAACAGCCTATCATTTTAAACGAGAAGACCCCCTCTTCTAAACGAAGTGAAGGTGGGGGTAGTTCAAAATTATTAATTACGGAACAATTTCAAAAACAGTACCTTGGTTAAAATCAGTCACTTTCATAGAGCCATAAACCCCTAAATATAGTTTAGTTTGATCCAGGTTCGTTCCCAGATTAACATAATAAGCTGATTGAGACCCAAAATTATAATCGGTTTCAATAACACTAAAATCATTTAATTTATAATCTGTCCTTACCCTCGTATAAGCTAAAACCCCTCTAACCGGAGGCCGAGATTCTTCATGCCGAGCAAGATCGGTAAATACAACGCTTCCTGTTAAATTTGGGATTCTATTCCCCATATATGACTGAACTCCTGTAAGTGCAGTTCCCCCAAACTTATCGGGTCGGGGATCTTTATGAAAATAACTAGTTAAAGGCTGAAGACGTCTCACTGAAGTTTGTACTGCTTCATAATAATAAGCAAGTGTTTTCTCATCCAAAGTCGGATCTGCAGAGCAGCCCCTTATAACTGAGGTAGGAAAAGCACCTTCCCACCCTCGCCAGCCAAAGTTTATAAATCCTTCTTGGTCAGGTTTAGCGTTCATTAATGAAGCTTGAATAAGCTGAGTAACCGGTATTGGTTTATAATGAACGAATGAAAAAATCGACTCTACCAAATCCTGTCCGACATTTCCAATATATTTAATATACTGATTATAAAACTTTTGAAATGAAATGCCTGGTATATTGCGAACTCCTTTAGCAATTACTGTAAGCATTTCCTGAATAGGTACGGAAAGTTCATTAAAACGTGTGACTACAGGTGGGTTATAGATAAATGTATTCTTAACTACATCAATTTCAATTATTTTACCAGCCATCTCCATGTCGTCCTGACTTAAATTAAATGGATCATAGCCTGAACCACCATCCCCTGTTGTTAAAACAAGTTTTCCAGTTTCAGGAGAAAAGTTTAAGCTATTGAAACCATTATGATTAGAAAATGGTCTTCTTAAGTTAAGTAATGTCCGTCGTTTTTGAGGTTGGCCATTCGACTGTAACATCCATTCTTCAACTGTATCAATATGATCATATTGAGTTTCTCTATTTATCCACTTTAGGTTTAAAGTTTTGAGATCACACGGGTTAGGCTTAAAAGATTCAGAAAGAGCTCCTGGACCTTGTGTCCCAGCTACTGAATAATGAAGATAAAACAGACCGTTATAATAAAATTCTGGATGAAATGCTAGCCCTAGCAACCCCCGTTCATCATAGCCATTACCAGAATCACCTAGTTTTATGATTCGCGAGCGAATATCTAAAAAAGTCCTTATAGCCCCGTTTCCTATGTAAAAGATCTCTCCTACTTGGGTTGCAATAAATAATCTTTCAATTGAGTCACCCGGAAGTATAGCTGTTTTCAAAACAGTGGGTAAATTTATCTTACTTACAATGGGTCGTAAACTAACCTTAACTTTTATCAACTAACTTTACACTCCTTCTAATTGTTTTCTTTTATAAGAATATGATTAGAACTGTGCTATTAGTATCAAATCAAGGATGGGGAATTGGGTGAATTTCCTTTTTATATGGGTACGTTGTGGATATTAGGATGGATATATGGAAACTTCAAACTGTTTATATTACTCAACTGTTAAGGAAATGTCTGACACAATCGATTCATGAGTAGTCTACAAAACTCCGCGAAGATCCAGCAGTAAAGAAAACTCAATATAAATATTATTGCAATAATCTTTAAATCCATAGTTGTATCAACAGTAGGGCCTAGCACTGGAAAACGGAATACATATAGAATCATCATAATACCCGTAAGTAGACATATTGATGAAAAGGAAACAACCACAATTCTTCTCTTCAATTGTAAAAAGGCCACACCCATCGCTATACCTAATAAACCTGTTGTAAAGGGAAAGATAATTAGTTCACTCGGCTGAATAATAAATAAAAGGAAAATTGTAAGGGTAAAAGAAAGGATTCCCTGGCGGATAGAAAAGCAAGTAGCTAAAAAAATTGGTAATGTCGCTAGAAAACTAATCAGAAAGCCTATACCAGGCATAAAGCCTCCCGCTGATTGAAACATAGTGGCAATTGTACTCAATAAAGCTGTAATAACTAACTTGGTTGCAAGGGCCATCTTTCTTACATGAACATAATTTGCATCTGTATCTATCATCGATTGATACCAATAACGAACAAACCGATTGATGAAAACACCCCCAAAAATATCCAATCCGTCAATTTCTATATTATTCATTCTCTTGCGCTTTATGCGGTATTGCCTGTTAGTAATCAATTGGAACATAACTGACTAGAAGCAAATGTTTTAGATACCACAACTACTTCTTTGCCATACCAGTTCGCTTTGTATGCAAGCATTGTTCTGAATTGTGAGCAAGATACTTCGCTTATTGCTTTGGTTAACTTGGGGTTCTTTAGCATATATCTCCCACATACCTTCACACTTTTGAGAAAGGAGTCTTCTGCCGGAAAATATAAGAGTCTATTTTGATGATACAGACTTCTTAAAGTATCTAACTATAGAGAAAGAAAATTTTCATTTAGGGGGGATATTAAAACCTTAGCTTGATGGGCGTGTGGTGCTACCCTATATAGATTCATTAAGAGTAAAAACTATGCTATAAATATATTCGGTAATATGCATATAATTTGCAGAAAAAAGAATAATGACTGGCGAAATTTTACAACATATGGATTAAAATAAGGAGTCATGTTATATGAATTTAGAAAAAACAAAGCCAGTAAATGAAGAATTAGCGGAGTTAAAAGAACTTGTAAAAGAATTGCATGGTAGTGTGCATCAACTACAAAGTGAAGTTCAACAGCTTAGACACGAAAGGCCGGTTGTAGAAGTGAAAAAAGGTGTTCAACTATCACCGGCAATCGTTGGACAAATTGGCGGTATGATTTTAGGAGCACTGGCAATTATCGGGATATTTTGGTGACAAAAAAGTTTCCAGCATATTGCTGCAAACTTTTTTACAGAATTTGTGAGCGGGAAAGCCCACGCGCTTTAGCCGTGGGAGTGGTCAAATTAAATAACGTAAATATATATAAGCATGTGATAATAATAATGCAATGATTGTTAACGGAAAACCAATTTTTAAGAAATCAAGGTAAGAAAATCCATGTCCTTCGCGGTTAGCAATCCCAGCAACAACTACGTTTGCTGATGCCCCAATAAGCGTCCCGTTTCCTCCTAAACAAGCGCCAAGTGATAATGCCCACCATAGTACTTCAATTTGAGGAGAGTCAACAGAAAGTCCAAGTCCTGATGCTAAATCTTGAATAAGCGGAATCATCGTTGCGACAAATGGAATATTATCAATAGTAGCTGATGCCACGCCTGATACCCAAAGGATAAGTATTGCAGCAAAGCCAATATCGCCATTTGTAATATCGATTACTTCTTTCGCAAGGGATGAAATAAGGCCAATATCAATTAATCCGCCAACCAGAACAAAAAGACCGGCAAAGAAGAAAATCGTTACCCATTCTACATGAGCAAATACATCTTCTAATTCGTGTTGTTTCATACCAATCAACATGAGAAGTGTTGCGCCAGTCATCGCGATAACTGCGGCATCTACATGAATAATCGAATGAAGAACAAACCCGAGAATTGTCAAACCTAAAATGGAAAGAGATTTTAGGAGTAAGCTTCGGTCACGAATATAGTCCTTTTCGTTTAAAGCCATAAGTTTTGTAATTTGTTCAGGTGTTGTTTTTAATTTTTTACGATACATCAAATAAATAATGCCTAATGTAACAATGGAAATAATAAGTACAATTGGTGCCAAATTGAGCAAAAAGGCATTAAAATCTAAGTGTTTATTAGCAGATCCAATCATGATGTTTGGGGGATCACCAATTAACGTTGCGGTCCCACCAATATTTGAAAATAATACTTCCGAAATCAAATAAGGAACAGGTTGTACCTTTAAAATTCGTGTAATAGATAGTGTAACAGGAACGATTAATAAAACGGTTGTTACGTTATCTAAAAATGCAGAACCGACTGCGGTTAATAGGGATAAAAATAATAAAATTCGAATCGGTTTTCCGCCGGCTGCTTTTGCTGCTTTAATCGCTACATATTCAAATACACCAGATTGACTCGTAATATGTACGAGAATCATCATCCCGATTAAGAGCGTAATGGTTTCCCACTGAATATGTGATGTGAAAGCAGTATGTAAGTCTACAATTCCAAAAATAATCATAATGGCAGCACCGAACAGTGCAATTACAGCACGGTTCAATTTCTCAGAAATAATAAATCCATATATCACTAAAAATACGGCGATCGCAAAATAATATTGCAGGTTTGCTACTTCGTGTGCTGAATGTTCCAACATGTCACCTTCTTTAAAATATGTATTCAATTGTCGAAATATATCCCTCTGCATAACCACTATTGTAGCAAATTCAAAACGAGAAAGAAAATAATTTGCAAAAGTGAAAAGGATTAATAAATTTCACATGCTATATAAAAATAAAAAACGAAATGCAAATTATTATGCAAAGTGAGCTTTGTACTCTAATATAGAGATAGCAATTTACATTATTTTTGCGTAAAATGGTTTAAAGAGGTGAAATCCGATGGAAATAGTAAAAGATAGTGCTGTTATTCAACATGAAATCGAACGTTTTGTAAATAAAGATGTATATATTCATTTAGAAACGACAAATGGAGCATACGCTTCACATTTTAATGAAAAAATGATGACAGTTGGAGCATTTATTCGAAATGCAATGATTCGTTTCGAACGCGGGAAAATAACAGGAACAAATCCATACCGAGTAGGTCTTAAAATGGAGCATGGCTGGGTATATGCTGAAGGTATTACGCATTGGGAAGTAGACGAGCAAGATCGTCTATTACTAGCAGGACATGACAATAAAGGTCGCTTAGCCGTAGCACTTGAGTTAAGCTTAACGCCATTTAAATAAGAAGGAGGGAAAAGTATGGAAAGACACGTACTTGTTGTATTTCCGCATCCAGACGATGAATCGTTTGCAGCAGGAGGAACAATTAGTTTATTAAGAAAGCAAGGAGTACCTGTAACATATGCGTGCGGAACGCTTGGACAAATGGGACGTAACATGGGAAAGAATGTGTTTGCAAACCGTGAAACAATTCCAAATATCCGTGAAAAGGAATTAAAAGATGCATGTGAAGCGATGGGCATTGAGGATTTAAGAATGCTTGGTTTTCATGATAAAACATTAGAATTTGAAGATATAGACTTTGTAGCAGATAAAATTGAAACGGTCATTCGCGATGTGCAGCCATCACGAATTATTACATTCTATCCAGAGCACGGTGTTCATCCAGACCATGATGCATTCGGTCGTGCTACAGTCCGTGCAGTATCACGTATGCCAAAAGAAACGCGCCCGGTTATTCATGCAGTTGCGATTACAAAAAATCGTGAAGAAGTATTAGGTGAACCAGATGTTGTTAACAACATTAGTGAAGCATTTGAACAAAAATTAGCAGCTTTACGTGCGCATCGTTCACAAACAGAAGCGATGTTAGAAGAAACGGAAGTAAAACTGCAAAACAAAGATGCTGCAACATTAAAATGGTTACAAATTGAACAATTTTGGACTTATAAATGGGAGTAGGTTAGAAGAGTCTCTTCTAGTCTTCCTTACATACGAAAACGATGTCATATTATGGCGTCGTTTTTTCTGTTAGATAGGCACTTTCTGCATGCAGGCCACATACACTACAGTAAATCTTGAAAAGAGGGGAGCCATATGTACTATTCATATGAAGACGTGTTCGGTTATTTTCGAGATGGTTATGAGATAAGTGGTGAAGTGGTTGCGCTTGTTGATCCATATGTTGTACAAACATTGCAATCTATCGTTGGAAAAAGAATTGTAGTGGAAACAATTCGGGGAAGTGTAAATGGAACTTTGCGAAGTGTGAAGCCAGATCATGTTGTATTAGAAGAAAATGAAATACCGGTATTTGTGAGAATTCAGCAGATTGTGTGGTTTACACCTGAAAAATAGAGATGCTTTGTAGACGGGTTATGAGAATGAAACGAAGAGCCTACTATTTGATTAGTAGGTTTTTTATATACAAAAGCTCATAATATATGTTAACCTTTGTAAATAGAAGCAATGAAAAATTAATGTTAATTCATACCCTCCTATAGGTATTAACATGAAGCAATCGAGGTGTTTCGTTTGTTGTTTTATGATCGTATTTCGATAATGGCCCCTCCAGTTCCGTAGCGAAGAAAAACTCTAAATATCTGAGATTTTCTAAGTTATAGGAGGGTATTAGAAAATGAAAAAAGTCTCAGTACCATCGTTATGGTTAATGATTATTCTTGTGGCATTCCCACAAATTAGTGAAACAATTTACACACCATCTTTACCAGATATTTCGAAAGCGTTGCATGTCAGTAATAATGCTACGCAGCTAACGCTTAGCATTTACTTTGCAGGATTTGCTTTAGGTGTATTTTGCTGGGGGTGGTTGTCTGATATAATTGGGCGTCGTCCAGCAATGATTTGGGGAATTGTAGTTTATGGATTTGGTAGCTTATTATGTTACTTGGCACATTCAATTGAAGTATTGCTATTTAGCCGTTTTGTACAAGCGTTTGGAGCGAGTACAGGATCAGTTGTTACACAAACTATTTTGCGTGAAAGTGTAGATGGGCATAAACGACATGTTATGTTTGCGCAAATTTCAGCAGTTATTGCATTCACGCCAGCTATTGGCCCATTAATCGGTGGATGGATGGATCAAATATTTGGATTTAGAAGTGTTTTTCTTACTTTAGTTTTGATAAGTATTGGGCTATTGGTTTGTACTTGTATGAACTTGCCAGAAACTCGTAAGAATGTAACAGTAAATAGTATAAACATTTTTTCTGTCATAAAACGAATGATTCAAGATCCAAAAGTCGTAACATTTGGTGTGCTGATTGGAGGAACAAACGGTATATTATTTAGCTATTACGCTGAAGCACCGTTCATCTTCATTGAATATTTTAAGTTATCACCTGGCGTATTTGGTTTTTTAGGTATAGTGGTAGCTTTCGCTTCCGTTATTGGAGCGCAAATTTCAAAGCGGTTACTTTTAGTTTATAAACCAGAAAAGATTATTTATATAGGTTGCATCGTAATGACGGGAGGAGCGACTATTTTATCAATCGTTGCTTGTACTGGCACTAGTGCAAATATGATAAACATGATTCTCTTTCTTATAGCTATATTTGTATTGCTATTAGGAATAGGGATTGCTTTGCCGAACTGTTTAAGCTTAGCGTTAGTAGATTTCCAGGAAGTTATTGGAACAGCAGGTGCTATATTTAGTTTAGGGTATTATGTAATTGTTACAATTACGATATGGGGAATGAGTCAGTTGCATACAGGTTCTTTACTTGTTATGCCTGTATATTTTCTTCTACTTGCAGTTGTCATGACAGTTCTAAGTCGGATGTTTATTTATAATAATAAGATTAAAAAATCTGCTTAAATATAAAACTACAAATATATAAGGTGAAAGGAGTCCCATAGACGAAATGAGACTCTTTTTTTGCTTTGGGTGAAATTATGAATTCACATTGTTAGGAAAAGATTAAAGAAAGGGAAAGGAGTAGTTTTGAACATCCTTTCCCTTTAAGGCTAGTATTTAGTATTCATGTAACAAACAAATAAATCAATTTTTTTTGATTTATTTGTTGAATTTATAATGAAACAGTGCATATAATATAAATATCAAAAAAAGTTGATGAAAGGAGTGGCGTGTGTGAAAGAAAACTTCAGTCAGTTTGAAAAAAAGTTTAAAGCTCTTGCAGACAAAAAAAGATTAGAGATCATGTATGAGTTATGTCAACGTGGACAGACTTGTGTATGCGATTTAACAGAAGTATTTGGGATTTCACAATCAAAACTTTCGTATCATTTAAAAATATTACTTGATGCGAATTTAATTGTAAAAGAAACAAAAGGAACATGGAGCTATTACGATTTAAATGATGAAGAAGTGAATAATTTGTTGTCGGAAGAACTTTGTTGTGTGTTCCGAAAAACTGGCAGAGGTAGTTGCTACTGAGTTTTTTGTGTTATATAAATCAAATATTTTTGATTAATTGTATAGGAGGAATGGAATATGCAATATGTACATGTGGGGATTAATGTGACGAATCTGGAAAAATCAATTGAGTTTTACAGTAAGGTATTTGGGGTAATACCAGTGAAAGTAAAAGAAGATTATGCGAAGTTTCTATTAGAAAGTCCAGGACTAAATTTCACTTTAAATGTAAGAGATGAAGTAAAAGGAAGCCAGGTCAATCATTTTGGTTTCCAAGTAGAGAATCAAGAAGAAATAGTCATGCATAAAGAGCGTTTAGAAAAAGAAGGGTTCTTTGCTCGTGAGGAAATGGATACAACTTGTTGCTATGCTGTGCAAGATAAGTTTTGGGTAACGGATTCTGACAGGAATGAATGGGAGTTTTTCTATACGAAGGCTGATAGTGAAATTCATAAAGTAGAAATGTCCTGTGTAAGTTCTGATGAAAAGAATATAAATTCAACTTCATGTTGTTAAAACAAAAAGGAGAAAAAATGAAACGATTATCGTTTTTAGATCGATTTTTAACCCTTTGGATTTTTCTTGCGATGATAGTGGGAATTGTAATAGGGTATCTATCACCTGGTTTTGTGGATGGGATGAATCGGTTACAGGTAGGAACAACCTCTATTCCGCTTGCAATTGGATTAATTTTAATGATGTATCCACCGCTTGCAAAAGTTCGTTATGAAGAGATGGGACGTGTTTTTAAAGATGTGAAGGTACTCATCTTATCACTCGTACAAAACTGGATTATTGGACCAGTCCTCATGTTTGCTTTAGCTATTATATTTTTACAGGATAAGCCAGAATATATGGTAGGACTCATCATGATCGGTTTAGCGCGTTGTATTGCAATGGTTATCGTTTGGAATGACTTAGCAAAAGGTGATACAGAATATGCGGCAGGGTTAGTAGCATTTAACTCTGTATTCCAAATGTTATTTTTCTCAGTGTATGCTTATGTATTTGTAACAGTCATTCCAGAATGGCTAGGGATTGAAGGTGCTGTTATTGATATTACAATGGGAGAGGTTGCAAAGTCAGTCTTTATTTACTTAGGAATTCCTTTTATCGCTGGCATGCTAACCCGCTTGATTTTTGTAAAAGTAAAAGGTAGAGAGTGGTATGAAAAAATATTCATACCAAAGATTAGTCCAATTACATTAGTCGCATTATTATTTACAATCATTGTGATGTTCTCATTAAAAGGTGAAGTCATTGTTAGCGTATCATTCGATGTTGTACGTATCGCGATTCCATTGCTCATTTATTTTGTATTGATGTTCTTTGTTTCTTTCTTTATGGGTAAGAAGATTGGTACAAGTTATGGGGTAACAACAACATTAGCGTTTACAGCTGGAAGTAATAACTTTGAATTAGCAATCGCTGTAGCTGTAGGGGTATTTGGGATTCAATCTGGAGCAGCATTTGCGGCGGTTATTGGTCCTCTAGTTGAAGTGCCAGTCATGATTGCGCTTGTAAATATAGCACTTATGTTTCAGAAAAAATACTTTCAAAAACAATTGTAATAAAGGTGGAATTTACATGGAAAGCAAAAAAATAATTTACTTCTTATGCACAGGTAACTCTTGCCGTAGTCAAATTGCTGAAGGATTTGGAAAGAAATATTTAGGTGACAAATGGAATGTATATTCTGCAGGAATCGAAGCACATGGCGTAAATCCAAATGCGATTCAAGCGATGAAAGAAGTAGAAATCGATATTACGAATCAAACATCTGATGTCATTGATCGCGACATTTTAAATAAAGCGGATCTTGTTGTTACACTTTGCGGTCATGCGAATGATGTATGTCCAACTACATCATCACATGTAAAACGTGTTCACTGGGGATTTGATGACCCAGCAGGACAAGAGTGGTCAGTATTCCAACGTGTTCGTGATGAGATTGGTGAACGCATTAAGAAGTTTGCTGAAATAGGGGAATGATCCATATAGAAACGAGGCTGTCTTTACAAAAATTTTATAGACAGCCTCGTTTCTATTTTTGGTGATGTTTTGTTACACATTACATTTAGAACGATTTTTTTAATAGGATCATAAACCAAACTAGGGTAAGGCCGATGAGAGAATGAGAGAATCCGATTATATAGGTTAATTCTTTAAAATTAGCACCATTTAGTTGAAGAAGCCCTCGAGTTGCCAGTGAAGAAAGGGTTAAAATTAATCCAATATTATGGACGATGAACCACATATTAAAACCCTTCACTTTATGGAATGAAAATGCTTTTGCTAATGCTAAGGCAATTAAAAAGAATAAAAACCCAAGTACGAGCGTATGTGTATGTAAAAGGTTCAGCAGTGTAGATCCTAGAATATCCTTTGATTTTGCATATTCCCTAGCAAATACACCTGATAATAAACCGATGACTAAATATACGAACGATGCATAATATAATTTTTTCATTGTATACCTCCTGAAGTAGAATTCGTAATGTTAGTTTTTGATTCGTAGATTCCTATTGTATTTTCACACTATAATCGTAATATAGCAAAAACTCCTAGTTGCCCAGGAGTTATGTTATAGCAGATTCAAAATTATTTTATCATAATTATAGGGTATCCTATTATGTGAAATAATCGAACTTTTTGTGAACAAAGAGAGAGTGTAAGAATTAGATTTAAAGAAAACGGCTCTTCATCGGCCTCAGAAGCATCCAATTAATTTAAGAATAAATATTGACACCATCAAAATTATGATATAATCTATTCCCGTGATGTAAAACGTAATGATTACTATTTTCATTTGACTGAGCAAAGAAAGTTCAATAAAAATATGACGTAAAGGATAAGTGAGATGACACAGGAAATAGAGTTTATAAAATTTAATCCAACTCAAAATATGACGATTCTCGTTAAGACTAATCATCCAGTTATAGAGTATAAGACGATTGCAAAAAAAATTATGTCGTATGACAGCGTGTATGCAGAACAAGTAGGATTTATAGAAGAATCTACAAAGTATGAAGCCGACGCACATCTACAAATGGCTGGAGGTGAGTTCTGTGGTAACGCCTGTATGGCATTAGCAGCTTTTATTGCATCTAAAAAAGGACTGAAACACAATGATTTATCAGAAATATTATTAGAAGTTTCAGGAACAGAGGAACTCATAGTGTGTCAAGTGAGAAGAGAGTTAGAGGAATATTATTGCCAAGTTACAATGCCTATCCCTAAAAAGATAGAGCAGAAAACTATAAAGCATGAAGGAAATGATTTGGACATCGTTATAGTGAATTATCAAGAGTCTATTCATATTGTGATAGAAGTGGAGGCTATTAATAAAGCAATGAGAAAAAAAGCTCAAACATTAGCAAAATCACTGGCATTAACCTTAAACACTAAATTGATAGGCATCCTATTATATGAATCAAATTCTAATGAATTGGCTCCACTTATCTATGTTCCATATCTTGATAGTATGGTATGGGAACGGGGATGCGGCTCAGGTACTGCCTCTTTAGGAGCTTATTTGGCTTGGAAAAATCAAAAGGAGGTTGTTGCACATGTAAGACAACCTGGTGGAACTATTACTGTTGTTGCCAACTTTCATAAAGAAGAGCTTTCAAGTCTTAAAATTGAAGGGGGTGTTGAGATAGTAGCGCAAGGAAAAGCGTTTATAAATGTTTAACTATTACATTGTATTGGAGCGAAGATAAATGAATGACTTAGGGGATTTTCTAAAATATTTGAGTAAGTACCTAGAGAAATTTAATGCCTTGATAGGAAGATATGATCACACTATCAATGATTGTTTGGAGTTAGAGACCTTAATAGATGAATACTCACACTTCATTATAAACACGAGGAACAAAGAAATGTGGGAGAAATTACAGCAACAAGGATACTGTGATTTGAACCAACTTGCGGTGTCTTTAAGAGAAAAATCAGCGCTTTGTGTAGCTATTATGGAAAAATATCGTGCATTAAAGCTTCTTAGTGGAGTTGCTGAAATAACAGATTACTTTAAGAATATAGAATCATGTATTGAAAAGGAATTTGGTAGTTTTCAAATTACTTCTGATTCAAAAGTATTACTAGTAGGGGCTGGCTCATTTCCAATGACACCAATATTAATTGCTAAGCGAACGGGAGCAGAGGTTATTGGCATAGATATTGATGATGAGGCTATCAAACTTGGATTAAACGTTGTAGAAAGAATAGGTGCAGGATTAAATATTAGATTAGAAAGAGTACCAGTAGAAAATCTTGATTTTACAAGAGATGCGACTCATATCATTTTTAGTTCAACCGTTAAAGATAAATATGACATACTAGAACAATTACATACATTAACAAATGATAATGTAGTGGTAGCTATGAGATATGGTAATCAGTTAAAGTCTCTATTTAATTACCCTTCGAGGGAAGTTGATAAACAAAAATGGAATAAAGTTGATGATATATTGCGTCCAGATAATGTGTTTGATATTGAGTTGTATCAAAAGGTTTAAATTGCTTACTTATGAGAAAGGAAAGATTTTATGAGTGCTTTTAAGCGTGTCTTAGTATTAGGAACTGGTCCTACATCTATTCAACTTGCTGTAAATTTAAAAAAGAAATTGAAAAGTGACGTAGGGATTGCTGGAAGAGAATCAGTTCGTTCAGAGAACTTTTTTTCGGCTCTTAAACAAAGTAATCATCTAATTCGTGTAAGTATTCAAAATGAACAACATCGAAATATGGAAGGTGAATGCTTCGTTGATCAAGTTTTTAAAGGGTATGAAACTATTAAAGGTAATTGGGATACCATTATTTTCTCTGTAACAACGGATGCATATATTGAAGTAATAAAGCAAATTAATAAAGAGATTTTGAAACAAGTAAGGTGTATTGTTCTAATTTCTCCGACTTTTGGTTCAAATAGCTTAATAAGTAATTATATGAATCGTATTAATTCGCGAGCAGAAATTATTAGCTTTTCTACATATTATGGGGATACACGATGGATGGACGATAGCCCTTCTAATCATGTTTTGACAACAGCGATTAAGAAAAGAATTGCTATAGGATCGACGGATTATCCATCTAAAAATGTCGACATGCTCTGTAAGGCATATGAACAATTAGGAATTATTCTAGAAATCATGAAATCTCCAATTGAGGCAGAAACAAGAAATATTTCTTTGTATGTTCACCCACCATTATTTATGAATGATTTTTCGTTAAGTGCAATATTCGGAGGTTTAGATACCCAAAAATTTGTGTATAAAATTTACCCTGAAGGTCCAATTACACAATATTTAATACGTGATATGCTGGCCCAATGGAAGGAAATTATGAATATTGTAGAGAAAATGAAGATTAAAAAACTTAATTTGTTGAAATTCATGACAGATGATAATTATCCAGTAAGATTGGAAAGTCTATCTCGACAAGATATAGAAAACTTTAATCATTTAGAAGATATCCATCAAGAATATTTATTGTATATTCGTTATTCCTCATTATTAATTGATCCTTTTTCAGAACCAGATAAGGATGGAAAATATTTTGATTTTTCAGCTGTTCCAATTAGAAAAATGTTTGTCAATAGAGAAGGGTATTGGGATATCCCGAGAATGCCTAAGGAAGACTATTATCGTATTAAAATAATACAAGGAATTGCAAAATATTTAGGTTTAAATTGTCCAACAATAGATAAATTTATTAAGACATACGAGAGTAAAATTGAAAAAGTTGCTCAATTCTATAAAGGAGAATTATTATCTAATGCATATTGTATTCAAAGTTTCGATGAAGATTTGAATATGATTTGTAGTGAAATAGGAAAAAATATTGAAGATAAGATGGTGGAATAAGCTTTCACTTAAAGTAAATCACTACACTATTTAAATCGTAATGATTACTATTTTCATATTTTGATTAATATGTTTGGAACGTCAATCATAGTTAAATAGCAAAAATAAATTACATCTAAATTAAGAAGACGAAAGGGAGAGGAATACTTTGTTGATTAAAAGATTTAAGGTAGCGATTCTAGTTTTTTCGGTCTTATGCCTTCTAGCTGCCTGCATTATAATTTTGAAAAGCTCAGATAGCAAGAAAAAGGAAGGTGATCATTCAATAAGTAACAAAAAAGAATTAACTTATGCAGTATCTAAAGATATTAATGATATGAATCCGCATTTGTATACAGGTTCAATGTCCGCTCAAGGAATGGTATATGAATCATTAGTTGAAAATACAAAAGAAGGGATTAAGCCTTTACTTGCTAAATCATGGGAGATATCAAAAGATGGAAAAATATATACTTTTCATCTAAGGAAAGACGTGAAATTTCATGATGGGGAACCATTTAATGCAGAAGCAGTGAAAAAAAATATTGATGCTATACAAAATAATGCAGAAAAGCATTCATGGATTAAACTATCAACAAAAATAGTAGCTTGTAATGTGGTGGATGAATATACAGTTGAATTGGTGCTATCAGAGGCATATTATCCAACTCTAGTTGAATTGTCTATGACTAGACCTTATGTATTTATATCACCTGAAAATTTTGTAAATGGGAAAACAAAAGATGGTGTAAATGGATATAACGGTACAGGTCCATATATTCTCGATGAACATAAAATCAATGAATCCGCAACCTTTAAAGCAAATGAAAACTATTGGGGTGGCTTACCTAAAATTAAGAAGATAACTTCTAAAGTTCTACCAGCAGGGGAAACAACATTTTTAGCATTACAAAAAGGAGAAGTTAATTTTGCTTTCACAGATGATAGAGGTGCAGACAGTATTGATGTTGAGGCAATGAAGCAATTGATTGATTCAGGCAACTATAAAATTACTAGAAGTGAAGCAATGAATACGAAAATGATCGTGGCTAATAGTAGTAAATCTCATAATCCAGTAAGTGAAAAAGCTGTTCGCGAGGCTATTTGGTACGCTATTGATAGAGAAACAATTACCAAGGATATTTTAAATAATACCGAAACAGTAGCTAATACACTGTTCTCTTCTAATGTTAATTATGCAGATGTTCCATTGAAGAAACGAGGCTATGATTTAGAAAAAGCAAAAGAAATTTTAAAAAAAGCAGGCTGGGTATTGGAAGGTGATGCTGTTGTTAGAACTAAAGACGGCAATAAACTAGCAATGAATCTTTATTATGATAGTAATTCTCCTTCCCAAAAAGCAGAGGCTGAATTTATTCAAAGTTCGTTAAAAAGTATAGGTATTCAATTAAAAATTATTGGTGAAGAATCAACTTCAATCGCTAATAGAAGGTCAACAGGAGACTATGACTTACTATTCAATCAAACATGGGGACTAGCGTATGATCCACAAAGCACAATAGCTGGTTTTACTTCCAATGCTTCTTATTTGCAGACTACTAGTGGTATTGCAAAGGCAGATGAGCTTTACAATAAAATTGCTGAGGTTATGGTATCTACGAATGAGGCAGAACGAAAACAATTGTATGCTGATATTTTAAAAACTGTTCATGATGAAGCAGTCTTTATTCCAATTTCATATGGTCGTGTCACTGTAGTTGCTCCCAAAAACTTAAAAGACATTTCATTTAAGCAAACACAATATGAGTTACCATTTGAGAGAATGAACTTTAAATAAAGATATAGAGGGGGGTTCCCCCTTTTATTAAAAGGAGATTTTCTATGGGAAGCTATATTATTAAAAGGTTATTAATATCTATTCCTTTACTTTTCGTTATTTCATTGGCAACGTTTGTTTTAATCAATCTTTCTCCTTTAGATCCGGCAGAAGTGGTATTACGTGCACAAGATACTCCAGAAATAACAGGTGAATTAATTGCACAAACGAAAGAGAAGTTAGGGCTGGATAAACCATTTATAGAACAATATTTACATTGGACCATTGCCTGCTTGCAATTAGATTTTGGGAATTCATATGTTACAGGGAAACCAGTTTGGTCATTAATAGGACCAGCTTTTCTAAATACATTAAAACTAACCATAGTGTCATCTGTTTCCATTATTATTTTATCGATATTATTAGGTGTTATCTGTGCAATGAAAGAAGGAAGGATAATTGATAAATCAGTAAGAGGGATTTTATTTCTTCTAACAGCAATGCCATCATACTGGCTTGCTTCCGTTATGATTTGGTATTTTTCTGTTAAATTCGATCTATTACCAACAAGCGGGATGAATTCGTATAAAAGTTATATTCTACCGGTTATTGTCATCACGATAAGTTATGCAGGTGTTTACTTTCGAACTGTTAGAAGTTCGATGTTAAGTAACTTAAATGAAGACTATGTACTGTATGGAAGAGCATGTGGCTTAACAGAGGGGAAAATTACTATACATGTTTTAAGAAATTCACTGCAAGTTGCCGTTTCAATATTTAGTATGTCTATACCTATAATATTGGGAAGCACAGTAGTAATAGAAAATGTGTTTGCATGGCCGGGGTTAGGAAGTCTGAGTGTTAAATCTATTCTAAGTAGAGATTTACCGGTTATCCAAGCGTATGTCCTTATACTAGCGGTAGCATTTGTGTTGTTTAATATGATTTCCGACATTATAAATGCTGTAATGAATCCTAAATTAAGGAATGATCTCTAAATGAAAATATTAAAAGCTTTAGGGAAAGATAGGTTAGCCATTATATCTTTGGTAGTCATTGTTGTGATAATTGTTGCCGGTATATTTGCTCCTTTACTTGCGCCACATGATCCCGAGGAAGTAAATATGAGACTTCGGTATGAAGCCCCATCGTGGGAATACCTATTAGGTAATGATCACTTAGGGAGATGTGTCTTATCTAGACTGATTTATGGAATTCGTCCTAGTATTCTATGGGTTTTAGTTACGCTATTGATAATTGTTTCAATTGGAACTATTTTAGGGCTCATAGCCGGTTATTTTAGAGGAAGAGTAGATGCTTTTATCATGAGGATTTGTGATATTATGCTTTCTTTTCCAGGGTACGTTATGGCATTAGCAGTTGTGGGTATTCTAGGCGTGGGTTTTAAGAATATATTAATTGCATTTATTTTCATCAAATGGGCATGGTTTGCTCGAGTAATCAGAACATCTGTTATGCAGTATTCTGAGTTAAACTATGTGAAATTTTCTAAAGCATCTGGTATTAGTAATATGCAAATTATATGTAAGCATATTGTTCCTGTTGCATTGCCTGATATAGCGGTGATCTCAAGTAGCTCTATTGGTTCAATGATTTTACAAATATCTGGATTTTCATTTCTAGGTTTAGGAGTTCAAGCCCCAGATGCCGAATGGGGAATGATGTTAAATGAGGCGAGAAAAGTTATGTTTTCAAAACCAGAGTTAATGTTAGCACCTGGACTAGCTACTATTATTGTGGTATCGGCGTTTAATTTTTTATCTGATGCATTTCAGATTGCTTTAGATCCTAAATTAAGAACTTCTAAAAATAATGCTCGAGAAAATTGGATCACCCCTAAAGATAAGTTAAAAGAAAAAGAGGTGGCAAAATAAATTTATGAATATATTAGAAGTCAAAAACTTAAGAATCTGGAATAGCAACACTAATAAAGTGATTATTTATAATAGCTCATTTCATTTAGAGCATGGAAGCTGTCTAGCAATCGTGGGAGAAAGTGGCAGTGGGAAGTCTGTAACGTGTAGGTCAATTATTAGATTGAATAAACCTTGTATTCATCAATCGGGAGATATTCTATTTAAAGGAGAAAACTTGAATAGTCTTTCTGAGAAAGAGATGAGAAAGAAAAGAGGAAAAAAACTTTGTATGATTCTACAAAATGGCATGAGTGCATTTGATCCTTCCTGTGTGATTGGTGTTCATTTAAGGGAAACGCTTGCCCAACATTTTGGTTGGAATAATAGCAAAATAGTGGGTGAAATGAAACATGCTATGGAAAGTGTCATGTTGAAAAATCCGATAGAGATAATGCATAAATATCCATACCAGCTATCGGGTGGAATGTTACAACGAATTATGATTGCATTGGCATTAGTATTGAAGCCTGACATTATAATTGCTGATGAGCCGACCACAGCACTAGATACAATTTCACAATTTGAGGTCGTTGAGCAATTTGTTAAATTAAGGGAAAGAATGGGGTGTTCGATGATTTTTGTTTCCCACGACTTAGGTATTGTAAAAAAAATTGCCGATAACATTTTGGTAATGAAGGATGGGAGAGTTATTGAAAGGGGCAATACCCAAACCATCTTTTCAGAAGCACAACATGAATATACAAGATATTTAGTATCCACTAGATTAGCACTAAGCAATCATTTTAAGAGAATAGTGGGGAGGAGTTCTAATTGTTGATAGTTGATCGTGTTGAGAAATCTTATAATAAAGGCGGATTATTTTCTAGAAAAAAGCAGAAAATCGTGAAGAAAGTTAGTTTTGAATGTAGGAATGGCGAATGTCTCGGCATTATCGGAGAAAGTGGCAGTGGAAAGTCAACATTAGGACGCTTGATATTAGGAATTGAAAAGTCTGACCGTGGAACAGTTTTATTTGAGGGAAATCGTGTAGAGGACAGAAAAGTGAGGTTAGGTAACATTAGCGCTGTCTTTCAAGACTATGCTTCCTCAATCAATCCATTTTTTACTGTTGAAGAAGCGATTATGGAGCCCTTAAAAGCTCAGAAAAAGGATAGAAAAGAATTTAACAACAAGATTAATAATTTACTAAGTCAAGTTGGATTAAATCCGTCCTATAGAAAGAAATACCCTCATGAGTTATCGGGAGGGGAAATTCAAAGAGTATGTATCGCAAGAGCTATCTCAACGGAGCCCAAATGCATTTTATTAGATGAAGCAATCAGCTCTTTAGATGTATCTGTTCAAAAACAAGTACTTGAATTATTAAAGGAATTAAGAAAGATTTATGATATGAGTTATATTTTTATAACACATGATATTCAAGCTGCTGCCTATATCTGTGATAGAATTATAATCTTTAAAGATGGTCAGATTGAAGAAATAGCCCAGATTGAGCAATTAAAGGATGTTCGGTCAGAATATGCAAGGAAATTACTGGGGATGGTAGTAACGTTTTGATATGATCCATGTTGAGTATGCATCATTATTATAGTGTAGGTATGAAAAGAGTAGGTCTTTTTAGGTAAATAATGAAACGATTTCAGAAAAAGAGTTCGTTGCAAAGAGGTATAGAATTAGGAGGAGAAATTGTGAATGGAGCTATGTCTTGGCCTTTTCTACGTTTATATATATTAGTTTTTCTTTATTTTAGTGCTAATGCCATATTAAACGTTATTATTCCTTTGCAAGGGGGAATATTAGGGGCGAACAATACAACAATTGGTTTAATTATGGGAGGGTATCTATTTACAACTATGTTCTTTCGCCCGTGGGCAGGTCATATTATTCAAAAGTACGGTCCGATAAACGTATTACGTATTATTCTCATTCTCAATGGTTTTGCTTTAATATTATATACTATTTCTGGGTTAGGGGGCTTTTTCGTTGCACGTATTTTACAAGGAGTTTCGACAGCTTTCTTCTCAATGGCATTACAGCTGGGGATAATTGATGCACTGTCAGAGAAGGATCGCTCTCAGGGAATTTCACTTTACTCTTTATTTGCTAATATGCCAGGTATTATTGGGCCTGTAGTAGCATATAACATTTGGAAGGCAGGAGGTATGGATTATTTTACAGTGGTGCTGATAACAATTGCCATCTTTACAGGGATGTTTGGCTATAGTGTTAAAATAGAAAAAAGAAAGAAGCAACCTGTTTCAGATAGTACTGAGCAAGAAGAAAGTATACTTGAATCTTTCAGGCAGTTAGTAAAAAATCCACTTTTGTTCAAATGCAGTATATTAATGTTAGTTGCTTCGATCGTATTTGGAGCTATTACAACATTTATACCACTATACGCTATACAGTTGAAAAGTGGAAATGCTGGAGTTTATTTAATGCTTCAGGCGGGGACTGTTGTCTTCGTTCGTTTTGCTTTAAGAAAAAAAATTCCTTCAGACGGTAAATGGCACTCGTCTTTTGTTATGGGGACTATGATTCTTTTAGCAGTAGCTGCACAGTGTGTAAGTTTTTCTATAATAGGCGGAGCAGTTTTTTTCTACATAGGTGCAATTTTAATGGGAATACCTCAGGCTCTTCTTTATCCAGCATTAACAACGTATTTGACTTTTGTCTTGCCACAAAAGAATCGTAATGTGTTAATTGGTTTATTTATTGCCATGGCTGATTTAGGTGTTTCGCTAGGCAGTGTCATTATGGGGCCGATAGCTGACTTTACCTCATACTCATTTATGTATATGGTTTGTGCTATCTTAGGTGTAATGATGACTATTTTTGCTTATGATCGAAGAAGAATATTTGCTGGGTAAAATTTAATACTATCTCGAAATTCATCCCCCACGTCTAAACATGAAGGTGTGAAAACATCAATGAAAGTGGGGGATGAGTTTTTGTTAGGCAAAGCCAATTTTTTTAATGATTTTGGTAATCACGGGCAGCAAGAGCTAGAAAACTACTGGTAGAGTTGCAAGAGAACGGAATTTGCTATAATTATAAACGAGTTGCTCGGGTTTAGTTGCTAGACGCAGATTAGGTAGACGTTGCAGCAATGTGCCAAATGCAATTTGTCCTTCTAGGCGTGCCAGCGGAGCACCTAAACAGTGATGGATACCATTGCCGAAAGCTAGATGATCATTTTCTTCGCGTGTAATATCTAATGCTTCAGGATTAGAGAATTTCTTCGGATCAATGTTGGCAGCTGCCAGAGAGAACAGCACCATTTCACCTTTGTGAATCGTTTTGTCATGCATCGTGATGTCTTCACCGGCAAAACGGTTACCTACCATAATTGGACCAGCATATCGCAACAGCTCATCGACAGCGGAGGGAAGCATCGAAGGGTTGGCTCGTAGCAGGTCCATTTGTTCGGGATGTTGCAGTAACGCGAGTATGCCATTACCAATTAGATTGACGGTTGTCTCATGCCCAGCTATAATGAGAAGCCAAATCGTCGAAAGAAGCTCGTTCTTACTTAGCTTGTCTTCCTTTTCTTGTACTTGGACTAGAGCGCTCATCAGATCATCGTTAGGATTTACGCGCTTTTGTGCTAGTAATGTTTCAATGTAATGAATAAACTTTTCGAGCGTTGCAGTAACTGTAGCACCCTGACGAGGATCCATAGCAGCGTTCATGAGTTCATGTGTCCAGGCACGAAATCGATTTCGATCAGCAGTGGGAATTCCAAGCATTTCTGAAATAACAATAATGGGCAGAGGATAGGCAAAATCCGCAATAATATCCATCTTTCCTTTTTCCTTTACCGCATCCAACAATTCGTCGGCAATCTCCTGAATACGGGGACGAAGGTTCTCAACCATACGCGGGGTAAAGGCTTTAGAGACCAACCGGCGTAAGCGAGTATGATCAGGTGGATCGACTGTCAGCATATTTGGCATATTCATCATCCATTCAAACAGCTTGCTCACAGATGTATTCTCTTCAATAAATTTCTGTTTATCTTTGGGTGGTTCGAATTTTCGCAAATCTTTGAGAAAACGAGGATCTTTCAGGATGGAAAAAACATCGTCATAGCGCAATGCGATCCAAGCTCCCCCCATACCGTAAAAGTCATCCAGACGAAAGAGGGGTTCTTGTTTTTCGAAGAGAGGCTTATAGAACATAATAGGATCACGCATAGTTTCAGGTGAGTTTAAATCACTAAGAGTAATTTTTTTCATTTGTTTACTCCTTTCAGTTTAATTGGTGAGTGAAAAGGCTTATATATCCTCTTTACTAGAAAAATTAATGATGGATTATGCTACGAAAACGATTCATCTAATTGAAAAAATTTTGAGCATACTCGTCATCAATCGTGTCCTTTTCTCTACAAGTTTCTTTTGAAATGCGCCAATTTAATCTAGATCAGCTTACAATTCTTTTACGGTCAACACCTTCTTGAAGTGGATTTTTTCAATTAACTGCTTGGGCGCCTTATTGCTTAGAAGCAATTATATGACGATATTTCTTTTCAAGAGAAAAGGTAGGAATTCCTTCTTTTTTATTCAATCTTAAATGGATTGCTTCACATCACTATCAAGCGAGTAAACAAAAATTGGACAGCTCCTTCAATTTATCAAGCCAGAAAAAATCTAAGTATTAGGCATAAATACATTTTAATATGCAATATTTCATATTAATGTATGCTTTATATTGTTATAATAGGGGATATAAATTCTACAACATTTTTCATTGGAAAACTAATGAATATGAAGTTTCCCTACTAGAAAAGGAAAAGAATTATAATAATTCTTTTCCTTTTTTGTTGATAAGCAAAACTAATCTAATGTAAGAAGATACATGTATACAATTGTTAGTGCTAATGTAAATATATTACGACATTGAAAATCTCAAAAAGTTTCTTGATTCAAACATTTTGTTATATCCTTTTAGTGGCAAACATTTTGAAAAAAAGGTGTTAAAATATAATCGTATCAAAAATGAATTAAAGAAAGACTGATAAAAACCTAGCTTTCCTTATATACGTATTTAAACAATTTTGTTTATTAACAACATTTCTCTTTCATTGCTTTCATCATAGACATAGTAGAATTCATCATTTCATCACATTCTTGCATTTTATTCACCATAGCTTTATCCATTTCTACATCCATTTGCATCATATTGTTCATCATCATTTTCATACATTTCATTTCGCACATCATTTTTTCCATAGACATCATCATGTTTGTTGTTCCTACCATCATTGTTTTTTCCATTTTAACATCCTCCTAAAATTTTTATATCTTGCAAATATAGGAATTCGTTTTTATTTTACAAATACCTCCAGATGTTAGTGTTGCTAAATATTTAGAAAGAATTTTCTTAAAAAGAAGAAAATGAGTTTTTAAGAGATAATGTTTAAATTAGAGATGAACGAATGGAGGAACTTGAAAAGAAATTACATGAATTAAAAAGAGCAGCTAGAAATAGCTAACTGCTCATCTTCCAGGGGGAGGAGAAAGATTATTGTATCTACATTACTGATGGAATATTGAGGTTTATTGAAAACTGTATCGTTACTTATTAAACAGAACATATTTTTTACGAGATAATTGGAATGAGAATCAGTGGAGGATGGGGAAAAACCCACTGATTAAAGTTTCACTTTATATAATATCTCTAAGGTTTATCCTTATTTTTCTTGTTTCTTTTCTCCCTCTTCTACATTCCATTCATCGCCCCAGTAAATTGAGATGTTATCGCCATCCTGCATGCTTACATCTTCCGTGGCGTTCAACTCATTTGTGTGTTGGTTTTTTTGGGTTGTTAATTCTTTTTTTGAACGATTTGGCTTATGAGTAGACATATGCATTGTTCCTCCTTAAATAGATAGTTACTTTATACTGGTATTATTTCTCTGTTGTGAAGGTTTATACCATTCTTGTTTCTGAACGCTTGGCTAATCATTTACAAAGAGTACATTAGAAATACTTAAGGAACTTTTCATTGACATAATCAGCGTTCTAGGAATAAAAACAAATTCCCTAAAAAATCTTCCTTTCTATCTATCTTTTGGAGTAAAATTATTCCTGTGTTTTAATTTTTTGGATAGGGAAAGGGAGTTCTATGAAATCTTTACTAAAAGTAACATGTACAGCATTTTTACTTACAAGTTTAACGGTAGCTTGTAGTGAACAAACGACAACAAAGCAAGAAGTAACTACTCAATCAAAAGAAGTGTCTGAAGAGAACAAAATGGAGAAGGATGCACTACTATATGGAGAAATTGCAAAAGGTGGGTACTACAGAGCAACAGTTGAAAATGCAAAATATGAGCAAGTAGATGGAATAGAGCGCATTGTAGCTCGTGTTACGATTAATAATGCTCGGGCTGATGAAAAAGCAATTGATCTTTCAGAAATACAGTATTTTGTTAAAGATGAAAAGTCGGGAGAAAAATATGAAGGTCAAGTTATGCCTATGTACGAAGAGAAATTCAAAAGTGTTCCAGCTGGCTACTCTTTAACTTTTGACGTTTCATTTAAGATGGAAAATCTACCAAAAGATTTCAATAGTATGTATCTATATATGGATAGCAAGCTTGATCCATTTGGAGATATCCATTGGAAACTTGCTAATCTAGTATCTAAATGAAAAGATGTCTAATTTAGACATCTTTTTTTGTATAGAGAGTTGTATACACTATTTATCCCGCATTAACGGGCAGTAAGACTCCCATCTCAAAATTCAGCAGGAGTAAAGAAAGTAAGTGGGGAATCAACTGTTCGTAAAAGCACGATTGGTGAGGGCTAACTATCAGTGGGGGATGAAGAAAAACCCCACTGATGGAAGTTTCACTTTATCCTGTTCTCATCCTTCTAGAGCGTCTTAATTCACTACGCCTTTGTATTATGAATAAGAAGAGATTCCTAACTTTATCTTTTTTCTCTACAATAAATATAGTAATGAATAGGGGGATTGTTACTCCTACAATTGTATAAATTATATTTCCGTAATCTGTAAATTGAAGGAGGATTTTATTAACCCCTATGTGCATATACATGATAGCCATGCCTTTTTTGTTAATAAGAGAAAAAAGCGATAGGATTGTTCCGGATTTCATGAGCTGGAATATCCCGCAATATGCTATGGTCATTATTAACGGAATCACTACATCCAAACCATAGTGTTCATATGATACATACTTCATACTTAAATGATAATCCATCATATTCAGTTCCTGAATTGTAATAAATCCAATTATCAATAAGATACAGACCCCTGTAAGTACAGAAGGGATTTGTTGTATATACGGTTTTATATAATACCCTATACTATAATATACAAGGGCAAGCATAGACACATCTATATTCCAAGGGATCCATACATGTAGGGAAGGCTCTAAGCCGCCCAATGTACCGATATAACTTCCTTCAATATGAGACACTATATATAAGAGTATAATAAACAACAAGCGGGTTTTTGTTCTTTTAAAAATAAGAAAGATAACAAGGAATAATACTTGTGTAAAGAACAGACAAGTTACAAACCAAAATACTCCGTAATAGCTTGTAATAAACCTTCCACCAAACAGTACATTTCCAATATCTTCTATATACCAATTTAAAGAAACATTCCCTTGTATTAATTCTTCTACATAGCGAATGATTGTGAAGAGACCTAAGTACGTTATATAAGGAATGAGAAGGCTATGTGCTCTTCTTTTTAGATAAGGTCCGATTTGTGACCATCGTTCTACCGGTTTAGATACATAACCGCTAAACAAAAAAAAGGCAGGCATATGAAACCAATAGATGTAGGTTATAAGGCTGTTATGATTGTAAGCATGCCCTGCAACAACAAGAATCATTGCAAATCCTTTTGCTGAATCAAGCCACAATTCACGTTGTTTATTTATCATGCTTTCACCTCCTGGCTGTAATACCAACACCTATTTTAAAAGGAATGAAAGTGACTTTTCCAATATGTTATTAGGCTTTAAAACGTTAGTAAGGAAATAGAAACACTGGTAATGAAATAATAATTTTGTAATGTAATAGAAAGAGAAAAATGTATATGTATCGTGTTGTACATTTAAAGAAATGGATCTGTTAAATTTTAATGTAGATTTTTAAACTAAATTAGGGAACTTCATACAAAGTTCCCGATACCTTCAATCATATTTGTTTTTCTGTTCGGAAGAGTAATCAATTGAATTAGCTATTTTAACTAATACTTTGGGTGTCACCTTGTCAGAACCCCTTTTATCAAAACTAAGCATATATTGCCAATTATCTCTATCAAAAACTAATACATTAAAACTAGAAATATTCATATATGTGGCTTGAATGTCATTTTTCAGCTTATAAACACCCAAAACATACTTATCTTTTATTGGGATTTTATGCTTAACAGGTCGCACATCAATTTTGTAATGGTTTTCAGGAGATTTATCACTAATAAATTCCATTTCAAATGAGTCGTTCATTTCACCTTCTAAATCACTAAATCTTCCAAAATAGTGTGTGAATTCGATAGGAGGAACTCTAAGTGGCAGTTTTAAGTCTTGTTTGAAATGTTTTTCAACTTCACGTACAGCTTCTTCGACAGTTGTATATCCAATTTCAGAATAGATTTGTTCAAAAGGTTGGGGTTTATCATTTGAATTTGCAAATACGTTATTTACAGTAACTATTTGGAAAAAAATAAATAACAAGAAAAGGTAAAAAATTCTATTCATCGACACCACCCTAATCATTTTTAGGTGTATCTTTCCCGACGTTCAGCTAAATATCCTGATCTATGGGCCATAAGTCCCCCATCTTAATATTCAAAGTGAAACGAGGAAGATAGGTGGGAGATGACTGCCCGTAAAAGCCTGATTGGTGAGGGCTAACAATTAGTGGGGGATGAAGAAACCCCCACTAATAGAAGTTTCACTTTATACCATTGAGATGAAAGGTATAAACATTACAAAATTTTAGTCTTTGATTATATAGATGAAACCTATCATTTATTCGCTAGATTTCACGGTTTATTTCTTTTGTACAAGTAGTTTTTTACATGAAAAAAAGAATATGTGAAGTATGGCTGAAGAAAAAGATTTTCCAGTTTATAGAAAAAGGTTATCATGTTAAAATATCAGAAAAGTAAAATAATAGAGGTGGATACAAAATATGTCTATATTAGAGAAAATTAAAGAAAATGTTTCGAAAGTCATTGTAGGAAAGGAAGAAGTAATTGATTTGGCAATGATTGCGCTAGTCGCAAACGGACATGTTTTATTAGAAGACGTACCAGGAACAGGAAAAACAACACTGGCGAAGACACTTGCGAAAAGTATTGATGGAGCCTTTCAACGTATCCAGTTTACCTCTGATACGTTACCTGGTGATGTAGTAGGCTTAGAATATTTTGATATGAAAGAGAGTGATTTTAAAACAAGGAAAGGACCTATTTTTGCAAATCTTGTTTTAGTAGATGAAATTAACAGGGCCGTTCCACGGACACAATCAGCGTTATTGGAAGTAATGGAAGAACGAACAGTAACAATTGCAGGGATAACACATGTATTACCAAGCCCATTTATTGTATTGGCGACGCAGAATCCGTTAGAGTCGGCAGGGACATTTACGCTTCCAGATGCGCAGTTAGATCGTTTTCTATTAACGATTCGCCAAGGATATCCAAATCGTAAATATGAAAAGGAAATGTTGAAACGCTTTAAAGAAAACAATCCATTTAATGACTTACAAGGCGTTGTAACTCTTTCTGACATATTGGAGTTGCAAGAGCAATCTAAAAAGATTCACATACATGATGAGGTGGAAGAATATTTGCTTGATATTGTAGAAGCGACGCGAAATCATGATTTAGTAGAAATTGGGGTGAGTCCGCGTGGATCTTTAGCTTTTATGAGAGCTGTTCAAGCAAGGGCTTTATTAAAGGGGCGGGAATATGTAACTCCTGATGATTTGAAAGCTTTAGCAGCTCCGGTTTGTGCACACCGCTTAACGTTAACAATTGAAGGGGATATGAAAACAACTAAAGTAGATGTACTGCAAGGGATTTTAGAAAAACTTGCAGTTCCAGTGGAAAGCGTATGAATGAGACTATAAAAAAGAAACATCCGTTGTTAGAGTCTCTTTTTATAGGGGGAATTGGTGCTATTTGTCTTATTCTCGTCGTATTTACCAATCAATTTTTCATTGTGGCTATCTTTTTGTTTTATTTGTTATTAGTCGGATTTTTGTATTTATATATGAAAGCAATCATGAGAGTGAGATGGGATATCTCTCAAAATCAACAGAGACTATTTATGAACGAAAGAGGAGAATGTGTCGTACAAATTATAAATGAGGCCCGTTTCCCAATTTTTAAAGCAGCTCTGCAGTTTCGCTCTGACGAACAAGTGGAGTGGGAATCGGATCAGAAGATGAAGCGTTCGAATCACTCCTATCAAATCCCTTTCCAGATAGAAGGGAGAGATATGATAACAATTACGTTAGAGGGGAATGCAAATGAAAGAGGAAGACAAGGGTGGCAAGCAGCGGAAGTGAAAATATCAGATCCGTTCGGTCTTTTAACATATTACTTACCTATCGAACAAAAGAAACTTCCTGTATTTCATATTCTTCCGCAAATGTCGAAAGTAACAATACCAGAAATGACAACTTGGAAGCATGGGTTTCGCAGAGCGGCTGTTTCTCCGTTATATGATGAAACGAAAATAGTAGGTGTGAAAGCATATGAAGGAGAATCTTTTCGTTCGATTCATTGGGGTGCAACCGCAAAAACTGGAGTGATTAGTGCGAAAAAGTATGAATATACACAAGGCGATCGGTATGCGCTGTATGTAAATCTATTGGGGAAAACAGGATATACGCTTCGTACGGATATGGAATATTTAATTCAAGTCGCTGCTGGGGTATGTCGGGAGTTAATTTCACAAGACTGCTCGTTTGAACTATGGATAAATGGAATACGGGAACAAGGTGTGATTCACTTAAATGGCGGAAAGCACCGAAAACAACTTTATAAAGCAATGGATCTATTGTCTTCGTTAACAGAAAAAGATACACCGCTTAATGCGCATTTCTTTTATCAAACAGGATTCCGAAGACAAGAAGCGGGCTGTATTCCATTAATTATTGGATATCCACCTGAGAAGCAAAAAGGGTGGGTGCAAATCGTGAAGTAAAGGGAGGAACGGTGAGTAAATTGAAATGGGGATCACGTGTTATATTTTGTTTCCTAGCTATTGGTCTTTGCTTTATATTAGCGATTGGAATAACGAAAGGCGCTTTTTTTGCAAAGGAACAGGTAATAGATTCTTCTCAATCAAAGATAGGAGAGGGTGGTGAACCGCTAACACAAAGAAAATGGAAATTCATAGGAGAAGGAACGCCGATGGAACCAGGGGAGGATTCAGGAGTATTATATGAAATTGAAGATTCACCAGATTTTAATAAAGATGGATATTATCAGAAAGGGGATTTCAAAGGAATCCCTCGAGATAAAAAGGTGCCAATTGGTGGCGAAGAGTTTTTAGGATTTAACAATGGAAATGTATTTATACAGATTGGCATCCTTTTTTTAGTGGTTTTAATTGTACTTTTTATCTTTCGCCGTAAACGGAATAAGAAGCAGCCGATTCATCATATACATTTGAAACAAAAAGAAATACGAAAAGCTGAGGGAAATGCAGAACAAGAAAATCAAGATAGTTTCATATTTCCAGCAGAAGAAGTAAGAGCAATGCTAATCAAATGGGAAATGACATTACCGAAGTTTGAAAAGAGAAGATTACAAGAGACGGTTCAACAATGGTTTTCTCGTATTCGCAAAAGTAATGATATTATTCCAATTTATGAGAAAGTGAGATATGGGGAAGGAACTGCTTCAAATGAGGAATTGCTGATGATGCGGGGATGGATCAATGAAAATGTAAAAAAGTCCTTATAATACCAATGCGAAATAAGTAGGAGAGAGCAAATAATATAACCACACCTTTTTTATTGATTTATGGAGATGCAATATCTTAATGAAATCTTGAAAAGGGGGAAGTTATGAAGAAATTCATTAGTGTGCTCAGTATAATGATATGTTTTTTTCTGTTAAGTGGTTGTGATCGCACCTATTCATATGTTGGAGAAAGTAAGCATTGGAAAGGAAAATATATCATTTCACAAACAGATACGAATGAGTCTGGAGAAGGTACGATTACTTACAAAGGAAAAAATAAAGAAAAAGTTAATGAAGTAAAATGGAAAGTTGGAAGTAATAGTGGCAATCAAGAAGGAACAGGATTCATTGATAGAGGAACGATTCAATTAAAATCATCATGTTCAGGTTGTGCAGTGCATGATAAGGAAGAAGCGTTTCTTGTTACAATTGAATGGGATGGAAAGAAAGAGACTTTTGAAATGGCATACAAGTAGTTGAGTGCCCCTATATAGGATTACTTTAGTTGTTAAGAAGGAGTGATGGGATGAGTAAGAACTTTATTATATTTGGAGCAAACCAAGGGCTAGGTGATGCATTTGTAAAAGGTTTACCCACCAAGGGAGATACAGTATGGGTGGTGTCACGCACTAGGCCAAGTAGTTTAGATATAAATGATGGTGTAAATCGTAAATGGCTCGCAATTGATTTATCTAGTCAACAACAAATTTCTTCTTTAAAAGAAACGTTAAAAGATGTTCCTATTGATGTATTAATCTATAATGTCGGCGTATGGGAAAAGCATGGTTTTGAAGATGATTATACGTTCGATAAGGATGAAATTGAAGATATTTCGAACTTAATCAATATTTATTTAACCTCTACTATTACTTATATTCAGGCGCTTTTACCTAATATAAGACAGGCGAAAAACGGAAAAATTATTTTAATTGGCTCAACAGCAGGGTTAGGTCATACGAATAATGCACAAGTTTCATTTGTCACATCTAAATTTGGCTTACGTGGTATTACAAATGCTTTACGCGAGCATGTGAGAAAAGACAAGATCTCTGTAACGTGTATAAATCCAGGAGAGCTTGCTGCTGAAGTCCCTTATGAAGAAGGTGCAGAAAAGGCAATTATGTTGTATGAAGGTACACGTATTCCCGTACAAGATATTGTAGCCATTGTCCAATGCGTGATAAATTTATCACCTGTTTCATGTGTAAAGGAAATTATTATTCCTGCCATAACAGATTTAAATGCATGAATCTTAAAATCTAAGATTATATTCATCAATGATGATTAAAAAATAAAAGAATCAAATTCTTATAACCTCTATATAATCGTTCACATGAAAAGAATCTATTTTGATTAATATTTTCAAAATGGATTCTTTTTATGTGAGTAAAATGGGGATTCATGGGATGTTTTTAATCAAATTTATATTAAAGTAACAATAATATTATTATATTTTATTTTTCTTATTGTACTAATGGAGTATTTTTAATTAAGAAAAATAAGGAGAGCTGAAGAAGAAAGTTGCAAAACCATAATATAGTTATAAATGTAATTTGAAAATGAATATTAACGTACAGTCCAATAACATTTTATCGCTTCTTTTTCAACACATTTGACAAACTCGTCCTTCCCATCGCAATATCCGTCAATATCATTTGGATACTGCCCCGCAAGTTTGCTTTTTAATTCTCCATACTGCTCGCAGATTGCTGGATGTTCGCGGTGGTAATCTCTAAATGCTAAGTGTCTTTCAATTTCTTCTATGTTGTTATATTGAAAAGCGTGAATTTGGTGAGTACGATGATCTCCACCTTTACGGAAATACCTTCTTTCAGGAATCCCGAATTCCACCATAATTTCATAACCAATATTTTGAAATTGGTTAGAAAATGAATCCAATTTATTCACATCATTGACTACAAGTAAAATATCAATAATAGGTTTTGCCTTTAAATTTGGAACTGATTTACTTCAAATATGAAAACTATTCACCAATTCTTTTTGAAGGATATTTCTTATCAATTGCTCTTCTTGTCGATATTCGTTGTTCCAATTCTGATCATAATCTACAACTTTTATAATCATTTGATAGCCCCTTTCTTTGAAATGTATTTTGATAGAGTCAATTTGCATATGTAATGAAAAGTATTACAAAGGATAGTGTATTGTCAACATTATTTGTTTATCGTGATGGGTATCTTACTTCACTCTAAATCTAGAATTAAGCTATCGTATCGGTTCATTCAATTTCCTAAAGGGCGTTTTCGAAGTGTTACGATCAGCAAAATAAGAAAAAATGTATTAAAATTTATTATGTTTGAATTTTTAGAATTTTATTGATTTATGTTTTGGTATGTGTTACTCTTCTATCAATCGCAATTATGAAGTTTAAACTTCATAATTGCGATTGGTAGAAGTTTTAAATTCAATTCGGAAGGATGAAATGTTTGGATCTAAAAGAAATTATTCAAGAGGAATACAATCAACTCTCTAAAGGGCAACAAAAAGTTGCTAAATATTTATTAGAAAAGCCTAGCGATTTTGCTGTTAAATCAGCAAGTGAGATTGGAGAGCAGGTTGGAGTAAGTGAAACAACTGTGATTCGATTTTGTTACTCTATAAAATTATCAGGATTTTCCGAACTTCAAAAAATGGTTCGTGAGCAACTTCTTTTTATGAAGAGCAGTCTTGGACAATATTTTTCCAACAAACTTGAATTAGCCGAACAACCTCATTTTTATGCGAAAGTAATGGAACGAGATTGTCAACATATACAAGAAACCATCAATAATATTGATGAAAATGAATTTGAACGGGTTGTCGATCAATTAGTAAAGACGGATAAAATCTATGTTTTAGGGTTAAAGTCTTCATTTTCTGCAGCTAATTGGCTCACAATGACTCTCGGTCTCGTGAGGGGAAACGTCCAGATTCTTCATCCTGAAACAAACGATTTGTTATGTACTTTAAGTGAGATAGATCATCGATCAACCCTAATCGCTATTTCGTTTCATCGTTATTTGAAGGAAACAATTAAAGTGGCCGAAATGGCTAAGGAACAAGGAGCTTTTGTGATTGGAATTACGGACTCTCCTCTTGCTCCAATTAGGGAATATGCAGATGCTATTTTCCAAATGTATTCATCTGAGAAATCAACGATTGATGCTACTCCAGTACTGTTTTCGTTTTTGAATGCTATTGTTGCTGGTGTTTCTATCAAGGATAAAGATCGATTTGAAAAGCGCAAGGAACAGTACGAAAGGCTGAATGGAGATTACTTTTTTGTATAAAGCGGGGGAAGAAAAGATTGAAGGAATATATAAAACAACTTAAACCGAAGATTGACTCAGTCTACGAACATTTACATAATCATCCAGAAATTAGCTGGCAGGAGTATAAAACAACGGAATATATTCAACATTTTTTACAGGAACGGGGCTTTATGGTGCAAACTTTTGACGATTGTCCAGGTCTCGTCAGTGAGGTAGGAACAGGAGAATTTTGTATTGCTTTACGAACAGATATGGATGCGCTTTGGCAAGAAGTTGATGGTCAATTCCAAGCGAACCATTCTTGCGGACATGATGCACATATGACAATGGTTCTTGGAACAATGCTTCTGCTTCAAAGCTTAAATGTTTCTACTACTAAACTTAAATTCATCTTTCAACCTGCTGAAGAAAAGGGAACCGGAGCTTTAAAGATGATCGAAAAGCACGTGTTAGACGATGTACATTTTTTATACGGTGTTCATCTTAGACCAATTCAAGAATTACAAGATGGTCAAGCTGCACCTGCGATTTATCATGGGGCAGCCAAATTTTTGACAGGTGAAATCCATGGTGAGGATGCACATGGGGCACGACCACATCTGGGGCAAAATTCCATTGAAATTGGGGCATCTATAATTAATGAAATGAAAAGTATTCATTTAGATCCGATGGTACCTTACACAGCCAAAATGACAAAGTTCCATGCCGGGAGTGAGTCAGGAAATATTATTCCGGGTAAAGCCTTATTTAGTATTGATTTACGAGCGCAAACAAATAGAGTCATGCATGAACTTACTGAAAAAATCGAGAACATTGTTAAAGGTATGGAGAAGATTTACGGGGTTGAAATCATGTTAGAAACAAAAGCGAGTGTAGCTGCAGCTGAGGTGAGTAAAGAGGCGCAGCATTTTATGAGAAAAGCGATTGTGGAGTCTTTAGGTGAACGTCAGCTTCAAGAACCCATTATTACTTCAGGGGGAGAAGATTTTCATTTTTATACGTTAGAAAATCCAGACGTTAAAGCAACAATGTTGGGATTAGGGTGCGATTTGCAGCCTGGGCTTCATCATCCACAAATGAACTTTAATCGAAAGGCTATATATGCTGGTATCGAAATTCTTGCAAAGACAGTATTGAATACAATAGAAGCATATAAAACGGGGGAGTTAACGTGAATTCAACAATTGAAATACGTGAACTAAACAATTATACCGATATGAAGTTCGTGCAAAATCTTGAAAAAGATGTATGGGATATGGAGCCAATTCCACTTCATCAAACGATTACAGCTTCTCAAAATGGGGGTCTTTTACTAGGAGCCTTTTTAAATGGAGAAATGATTGGATTTAGCTACAGTTTTCCTGGCTTTTTTGAAGGACAAAGCTATTTATGTTCCCACATGCTTGGTATTCATCCAAGTCATCAAGGAAAAGGAGTTGGAGCTGGACTGAAACAAGCTCAAAAGAAACTTGCTTATGAAAAGGGATATAACTTAATCACATGGACGTATGATCCACTTGAAACGCGAAACGCTTATTTAAACTTATCGAAGCTACGTGCTATTTGCTCTACATATATGGAAAATTGCTATGGGGAAATGGAAGATAACTTGAATCGGGGACTCCCTTCTGATCGTTTTAAAGTTGAATGGTGGATTGATAGTTCGCATGTTTCTAAGCAACAAGAGGATTACATGAATCAAGCACAACATGTTATTCAATGGGTACAATCGAAGGATCATTTACCAAAACTCATAAATCTTGAAAAAGATTTACATAATATTGCTGCTATGGATACACCTTTATTAGTACCGGTACCATCCAACTTTCAACAGATGAAAAATACAGATTATGATCTTGCAATTGATTGGCGTTTTAAAACGAGAGAAATCTTCCAAACTCTATTTTCGCAGCAGTACGTTGCTGTTTCGTTAATAAAAAATGCTGGTGAGCTTGTTCACTATTATGTTTTAGTTAAGCAGCAAAATTTGGAGGGAAATGGAATAATAAGAAAAATTCAATAACAGAAGATGCATTTATACTTATATAAATATAGAGGGGGAAACGAAAAATGATAGTAAAAGAGATTATTTTACGACATATAAAAATGCAATTGAAAGCGCCGTTTACGACAAGTTTTGGAACATTTCAAGACAAGGAATTTCTCTTACTTGAAGCTAAAGATGAAAGCGGTATTAGTGGATGGGGAGAATCAGTTGCATTTCATTCCCCTTGGTATAATGAGGAAACATTAAAGACAAATTGGCATATATTAGAGGATTTTATTATCCCTAGTATACTTAATAAAGAAATTGAACATCCGCAGGAAGTATTTGAGCGTCTATCATATATCCGTAAGAACAATATGGCAAAGTCCGCGATTGAGGGTGCTGTGTGGGACTTATATGCAAAGCAAAAAGGAATTCCACTCGCGGCCGCTCTTGGTGGGGAAAAGAAAGAAATAGAGGTCGGGATTAGTATTGGCATCCAAGATAAGGTTGACGATTTACTTCAATTGGTTGATGAGTACGTCAATGATGGATATAAAAGAATGAAAATAAAAATAAAACCGGGTTGGGATGTCGAAGTCATCAGGGAAGTCCGTAAACATTTTCCTCATGTTCCGCTGATGGCTGATGCCAATTCTGCCTATCGACTAAAAGATATAGAGCGATTAAAGGCGCTTGATGAATTTGATTTAATGATGATTGAGCAACCTTTAGCCCCAGATGACATTATCGATCACGCACGGTTACAAAAGGAGCTTTCAACTCCAATTTGCCTGGATGAGAGTATTCACTCGTATGAAGATGCCAGAAAAGCAATTGAACTGGGAAGCTGTAAGATTATCAATATAAAAATTGGACGTGTTGGGGGGCTAACAGAGTCAAAACAAATACATGATCTATGCCAGGAACAAGGCATTCCAGTTTGGTGCGGTGGCATGCTTGAATCGGGTATAGGGAGAGCACATAATATTGCTTTAACAACATTATCAAACTTTGTTATGCCTGGTGATACTGCGGGGTCTTCTCGCTATTGGGAGCGAGATATTATTGAACCTGAAGTAGTTGTTGAAAACGGAATGATTAGCGTCCCTGATAAACCAGGAATTGGCTATGAACCAAATCGAGAAATGATTCAACGATTTACAGATTACGAAAAAAACTATTTTTAATAGGGCCAAAGAGGAGGGAGATAGGCTCCTCCTTTTCTTAATTCGCTTAAATTTATCGGAAAATTCAGATTTACAAGGAGGTAAGTATGAAGAGAAGTATTCGGATTGCTGGAGCATTTATTGGTTTAATTGTCGGAGCGGGATTTGCTTCAGGACAGGAAGTTTTACAATTTTTCACAAGCTTTGGATGGATGAGTGTTATAGGCGCATGCGTCGCAACTATTCTTTTTGCATTTTTAGGAATGAATCTAACTCAACTGGGAAGCCGTTTGCAGACAACTTCTCACAAAAATGTGATTTACTATATTTGCGGTTCTTACCTGGGTATTGTTGTTGATGTAATCATTATATTTTTCTTATTTGGTGTTACAGCTGTGATGATGGCTGGAGCTGGTTCGATTTTTGAACAACAGTTTGGTATTCCTGGTATTGCCGGAAATATCATTATGACTGTATTAACTATTGTAACAGTTTGTTTTAACATTCAAAGAGTTATTTCGATAATTGGACTTGTTACACCGTTCTTACTTATACTTGTCATCATCATTGCTATTCATTCTTTTTTTACAATGGATGTAAGTTTCTATGAATTACAACAAATTGCAGATAAGCAAAACGCAGCTGCATCGAATTGGGGATTAGGAGCGTTATTATATGTTTCATATAACATTGCCGCAGGTGCTGCTATGCTTATCGTGATGGGAGGAACAATAAAAGATGAGAAAACGGCGGGGCTAGGAGGGATACTCGGTGGTATAGGGTTAGGCATTCTTATTTTACTTATTAATCTTGGTATGCTTACAAAACTAAACAAAATAACAGACGTAGATATGCCTATACTCTTTTTGGCGAATGAGATTTCCCCAATATTCGGCATATTTATGTCTATTGTATTATTAGGTATGATCTACAATACTGCCGTAGGAATGTTATATGCTTTCACAGCAAGGATTATAAAACCAGAATTACCTAAATTCAAAATGTTTGTTGTTCTATTTGGAATTGCAGCGTTTAGTGCGAGCTTCATCGGGTTTACTAAACTAGTAGGAACTGTATACCCTCTAACGGGCTATCTTGGATTTATTCTCATAGCCTCAATCATCTTTGCATGGTTTAGAGGGAAACAGCAGGTGAAGAATCCTATTACTAAAATAGACGCTTAATGGACATGTTTTCATATAAGAGGAGCGGGATCTTTTAACTAGGTTACCGAAAAGAATCCTCTCACTTCAATCGTGTGAAGGGCGTAGCTCAACGATAAGTGGGAGATGAATTTTTGGTGGCGTAAGTTAAAGTGCTTATAGTTATCTGATGATTTTGTCAAAATAAATCTATACACATAGAAAGTTGAGAACACAATGGAATTAGATAGTAATAAATATTCAGTCTTTCTTCTGCATGATCATTTTAAATACCGCAGAAAAGTGTTTGATAATGACATATCTAATTATGCAAAAGACATTTTGTGAGAATAAGACAGTCATATAACATTACGCTCGAAGACTGGATCAACCAAAAAAAGCACTTTCGAATAGTGCTTTTTTGGAGAGAGCTAAAATGATTATTTAGATTATTAATATATGTGTGTATCAGTTAAAGGAGAAAATGGAATGAAAATTTCATATTGAATTTCCCTAATATTAAAACGTTTTTTGCTAACTTCTTAAAAGGAAATACTGTTGGCAGGAATAAAATGTTTCAAGTTAATACGTATAAGAGAAAACTGATATTCACCTTGAAATAACAACTTGGTCTACCAAAATTGTTATTTTCTTTTCTTAAGACTGCACATATTGTTTAATTTGATCAATACATAAATTTCTCATTTCTGTACTGGAGTACGCCTTGTAATTTTTATACCAGTCTACCGTATGGTCTAAAGTCTGTTGAAGAGACCATTTTGGTTCCCAGTTGAGCTTGAATTTTGCTTTACTTATATCCAGGTTTAGGAGTGTTGCCTCATGAAATTCTTCTGGATTTACATTTGAAGATATCCAATTCCCACATCCCCAGGACTTTATTATACCGGTAACAAGCTCTTTTACTGAGACAATATTATTTAGTTTTGGACCAAAATTCCATGCACCAGAAAAAAGGATACCATCTGTTAAAATTTTTTCTGTTAAAAGTAAATATCCACTTAAGGGTTCTAGTACATGTTGCCAAGGTCTTATTGCATTAGTATTTCTAATAAAGATTTCTCGATTTGATTCCAATGCTCGTATACAATCAGGAATAATTCTGTCTATTGACCAATCTCCTCCGCCAATTACATTGCCTGCTCGAACACTTGCGATTATTTTTTTATGATGCTCATATTTTTTTTCTGGAAAAAAAGAGTTACGGTAGGAAGAAATTAAAAGTTCACAGCATCCTTTGCTAGAGCTATAAAGGTCATGTCCACCCATTGGGTCATTTTCGCGATATCCCCAAACCCATTCATTGTTCTCGTAACATTTGTCACTTGTAACTATAATTCCCACTTTAGTTGATTCATGTAAACGAATTGCTTCTAATACATTCATTGTTCCCATAACATTTATATCATACGTATCTTTAGGGTTCTCATAGGAATATTTAACAAGTGGTTGTGCGGCTAAATGAAATACAATCTCAGGCTTATATTCTTTGAAAAGCTTATTTAACTTATTAAAGTCTCTTATATCCCCACGAATATCAATTATGTCGTTTTGGAGATTTGTTAACATAAAATTATCTTTTTTATTTTTAGGATCTAAAGAATATCCAATTACAGTTGCACCTAACTCTTTTAACCATATGGATAGCCAAGAGCCTTTAAAGCCGGTGTGTCCTGTGATTAAAATCTTTTTTCCATCAAATACATTATTAAAGCTATTATTTAACAATTGATTCACACCTTAGAAATAGATTTTCATACATTCGGATATAGATGTGCATTATGTTTATACCAATTTACAGTTTTAATAATACCTTCTTCAATACTTATGCGTGGTTCCCAGGAGAGCATACTTTTAATTTTATTAATATTAGGTTTAGAAATTCTTCTTTCATTCGTTCTATAGGATAATGCACCATAATTGGGTCTTTTATCGGTTTGTAAGTGTTTAAAGAGTAATTCTACATAATGTTTTAAAGGGTAAATTTCTCCACTTCCAATATTAAAAATCTCATTTTGTATAGAATTATTTTCAATTGTTAGCATACAAGCATCTATAATATTATCTACATAGCAGTAATCTCTTAATTGATTACATAGGGTTAAATCTACAGTTCTATTCCGCAATACTTGTAAAATAATATAACAAAAAATTTTATGTGGTTCTTCACCTTCTCCAAATATTCCAAAAGGTCTTAAGGTGATAAGGTTAGTATTATTTTCAGCAGCAATTTGATGGGCAAGTATAGTGGCTGCTGCTTTGCTACTTCCATAAATATCTACCGGTGTTAATGCCATATCTTCATGAATAGATTCTGCTTTATCTCCATACTCAGAACTGCTTCCAATATTAATAATCTTTTTGCAATCTATAGACTTTGCTGCTTGAATAATATTAATTGTACCTAAAACATTCGTTTCAATGGCATTCATGTAATCTGTATGAGCTGAATTTACCCCATATGCAGCGAGATGAAAAATATAATCTGGACGAATTTGTTTTATAATATTTTGAACTTGTATCTTATTGCGTATATCTACTTCATACAGTTTGACATTTTTTAATACGTCTTTAAGGCGCCACGTGTTAGATGAATGTCTTGCCAAAATAACGATTTTTGCTTGTGATCTTAGTAATCTTCGTACTAAATGAGAACCAATAAAACCGTATCCGCCAGTGATAAGAAACGTTTTATTTTCAAAATTATAAATTCTATTCATGGAATTTCATTCGTCTCCTTAAAAATTTTTTAGGTGAAGGGAATAAATAATTTTACTTAGTTGTTTTGTAAAGGTTAGAAAATAATGCTATTTGTATAAAAGAGAGAATGGACTTTATCTGAAATGTGAGGTAGGGTATTGGAAATAGTTTTTTACTGAGGAATTATCTAATTGTCCAGCAAATAAAGGAGTAAGAGAAAAAGCAGTATTAAGTATGCGACATGTATTTCTTATTTTTTCGATATAAGGGATATAGATATATTCTAAAATTGATTGATCAATTTCTACAGGTTCTTGTTTCCATAAATCAAATTCGTTTTTATTAATAATTTGCATACTCCCAAAATGGAAAGCGATTAATTCATCTTGATCTATAAAAATCTTGCTTTCTGTTTTTGTTATAGAAGAATGATTATTTAAAATTAGATTCCAAGGTGCAGCATTAATCCCCTTATGAGTCATGATTTTGATATTCGAAAATAAATCAGGGATGTGATTTAAATATTTTTGATCTCCCCATCTATTCATCTCAATATCATATACATCTTTACAATATTCTAGGCACTTATCTTTCCACCATGTTAAAATATCTTTACAGTTTTGATCATTTTTAAATCCTATTAAACCCGCCTGATACATGCCATGTACATTTTCTAGTTCAGCAGTACCTCTCTGTGGACAAAGAAATACAGAATATTTCCACCAGTCATCAAGAATTATGGTAGGCTTTGTAAAGAAAAACATATCTGCGTCACAATATATAATGTGATCGACTTCAGAATAATATTGAAGAATATGGAGGCATAGAGGAGCTTTTAATGTCCAACAGTATTCCTGCAAACTTCTTTCATTCTTTATACTTAGGAGTTCTTGATTTTCTATGTCTTTCACATGGATCAGTATAGCATTCTTCAATTTTAGATTTGTTAGAATTCGATAAGTTAAATTGTCCATACAGCAGATCCACATTATAAAATCGGTACCGTGGCTTTCAAGGGAATAATAGCAAGTTAGGCCTTGAATTAAACGTTTTTGACTTATAATCATTGAATAATTCATAAAATGATTTGATTGATTCATGTTTCTTCTTAATTGTGAATCTTTATATAAAGTTTGCGCTGCACTTATGTCTTTAACACTTAACAGGCGCTGTGTTTTGTCACCTAATTTTTTTGCTAATTTTGTGAGGATAAACTGAATTTCTTCTAGATAAGGGGTATAGATAAGATGCAATATATTATTTGGTATTGAAATTTTACCTAAAGACCAAAGGTCAAAATCTTGTTCATTGAAAATGGTAATGCACGCAAAATGATATACAATTAGTTTATCTGTTTCGATGTATATCTCATTTTGGTTTTCATCAATTTTATAATTGTTATTATAAATACAATTCCAAGGTGCAGCATTTATACCTAGATTTCTGGAGATTTTTACTTTTGGGAAATAAATAGGGATAAAATCTAAATATTTTTGGTCACCAAATTTTCCGTTATCAGGATTAGCACTACACCAATCTAAGCATTTATCTTTCCACCATCGTACGCTCTTTAATCCGTAGAAATCGTTTTTAAATCCAATTAATCCAGCTTGATATTTTCCATATTTTCCTTCTACCCAGTCAAGGTCTCTCTGTGGACAAAGATAAATAGAATTGTCATCCCATTCTTTAAATATCATGTTAGGATCAGAGAAGAAATATAAATCACTATCACAATAAAGAACAGATGGCAAATTATAATTTACTAATAAATATTCAATAAGTACGGACTTTAAAGTCCAACAGTATTCACTAACTGTCCTATTTTTTTTAATATCTTTCAAAGTTGTATCCTCTATATCACCTACCTGTAAGAGCTTTACATTATTCAAGTTCATTTCTTTCAATATTGAATACACAAACACATCTATACAACAAATCCATAATGTGAATCTTTTTGAATTTTTCATTAGGGATTGCTGTAAAGCAATTATTTTCAAGGCGTATTCTGTTCCAACTATGGCACAAAAATGGTTTTCGGAGTGAGGCTGTTTATTATGAGGTTGAGGATAGACTTGTTCGCTTGTAGATTTTTTGGAGCGATCAATAGCTGAAGCATCTGAAGATAATGGGAAATCTTTTTCTACTTTAGAGGGAGTATAGCGGTGCGGCCAATTTTTATTTCTCTTGTTAAAACGCAATGTTTATTCACTCCTTTCAACTATTTTTGTTAGGGTTCCAGCTTTCATTTGCATCTTTAAGATCTTTTGGTGTATCTATACTAATCCAATAATCATTGTGCTCATAAACTGCAAGTTCCTTGTTTTTTATTAAATTTAGTAGAGGTTCTTCTTCAAGCATACAATCGTTATTATTCAAATAATTGAATATTTCTTTGTTAAATACAAAAAAACCTCCATTTATTACAGCATTCAATAGCGGTTTTTCTTTGAAATCCACAGCAATCCCGTTTTCAATCTGTAAAAGACCATATTGACTACTTTTTTTAATACCAGTTAATGTTGCGACTTTTCCTTTGTCTTTATGAAATTGTATAAGTTCGTTAATATTTATTGTTGCTAATCCGTCACCATAAGTTAATAAAAACATCTCATCCTGTATATGCTTTTCAAGCTTTTTTAATCTGGTTCCGGTCATGGCTTCAATCCCTGTATCTATAAATTTTATATTCCACTGTTTTGGTTCTTCAAGCAACTGGTACTGATTATTTTTTAAATCTAAATTAAAATCATGTTCTTTCCATGTATAGTTCATGAAATATTCTTTAATTTTTTCACCTCCATATCCCAATGGTAGGACGAATTCATGATGTCCAAACTTACTATACCAATCCATTATATGCCAAATAAGAGGTTTTCCTTGAACTTGAACTAATGGCTTTGGAATATCTTTGAGAATTCCCTGCATCCTTAATCCCTTTCCACCACACAAAATTATGACTTTCATTAAATTTTTACCGCCCTTCAGTTTACATTGCTAATTTAAATTATGTAATCCATTTATAGCTTGTATCCACCAATGTACAGACATTTATAAAAAAATAAAAAAAATAATAATCAAGTCATTATAATTATTGTGAATTTAATAGGGAGTTCAGATAAAATATCCCCAATAAGGTTATTATATTATAAGGTTTTTAAGATTTTATAATAACTGTATCAACAAAAGAGAAAAGATTAAAAAGGATAAAATATATGAATTTAGCTAATAAAAATTCCGCAATAGGTGTATTAGACTCCGGAGTTGGGGGATTAACAGTTGTCGAAGGAATTATTTATCATTATTTCGATGTGGGGTGTAATTGATTTGACTGAATCGACAACTTATATGTATATAATGGTTCGTACCATTATGTTACGAATTGGATTAAGTTTCATTTCGATGCCTTTAAATACAGCAGGTTTGAATGCTTTACCAAGAGAATTGGGTTCGCATGGTTCAGCAGTAAATAATACCATTCGCCAATTAGCAGGTGCTGTCGGAACCGCAGTTGTCATCACGGTGTATACAATTCAAGCAACTTCTCATGCTTCGGAGTTATCTATGGAAAATGGAAATATTTCAGCTATGCAACTAGCGAAACTGTCTTCTATCTTTAGTTCAAGTGATGCCTATGTATTTATGTTATTCTTATCTTTTGTGGCATTAATTTTTGCATGTTTCATGCCTAAAAAAGTAGCAATTCAAAAAGGCGAAGGTGAATCACATAATTAAAATCATTAACATGATTATTTATTGTATATAAATAGAAAAATAAACTATTAAAAAATAGTTGTAGACTCAAAGTGCTTTCTGTATATGAAAGCACTTTTTACTAACTTTCCATTGTTTTTAGTAGAGGCATATTCAATACGAAATCGCGAATTACATTCTTAAATTCTTCTTGATTTTCTAAGTAAGGATGGTGTTTAGTTTCTAAGGTAGCGATGGACATATGAGGGAACTTAAATTTCTTATAATGATCTGGTCCGATAGCATCATCATATTTTCCGTTCATTACAAGAGTGGGTACAGAAATTTCACTCGTGATTTGAGTATAATCTTTAAAGAATTCAGGAGATGCGTGTACATAGTTACGAAAATCAGGGCGATGTTTCAGTTCTTTATCTAAGTCTTCAATGATTTTATGATTTTTTCTATCCATGAACTGCAAATCGTAATATTTTCTCATTTCTAGTAACTTTTCAACAATCGCAAAGAAATCTTGATAGAAAGACTCGATAGACTCATAAGTATCCAATACAGTTTCTTTCCCTAACCATTTTCGTCCTATGTTCATTTGGTGCAGGTTTGATTCTCGCTTGTTTAGTGTACAGTTTATCAAGATTAAACTTAAGACACTGTTAGGGTATTGCTTCGTGTAGTTACTAGCTAAAATACCGCCAAATGAGTGCCCCATTACAATCCATTTGTCTATATTTAATTCTTGTCTTATTTCCTCTAAATCTAAAAGTAGCCTTTTTAATGAGTAGTCTCCCTCTGGAGCAAGTGAAGAGCGACCACAACCTCGCTGATCAAGATAATGCATTTCCATAAAGTTTTCTAAAAGAGAACCACCTGTTTGTTCAAAAGGATAACTCCAATAACCAGGTCCTCCATGTAAGAAAATGCAAGGTATTCCTTGTCCACTTTTACTTATATGTAAAGTAACACCATCACTTGTCATTACATTTTTCATTTATGAATCCTCCTTAAGATAAACTTTTTACTATTAATAGTTCGTGATTACTCATTCAAAAACCTATCTTAAACGACTTCTATATCGTATTCGTGTCAGGTTTTATGTAAGTATAAATACATATTTATTGTAGTAAGTGTATTTTCTAAGAATTGTCCTTATTTCTGTATGAACTCGTATATTTCTTTGTACGCCCAAAAATGTTTCTCGGGAAACCCTATTTGTTTCATTACTCGAATCGCTTCAACTAAGGCTTGCTTAGGATGTTCAACGGCTCTTAAAATGAGATATAGGGTTTCCTATTATAAATTAGATGTAAAATAAACTCATGATGTTTGTAAAAAAAGTTGTCTAAATGGTGTTTTTAACCATACCACTAGTGAAAGAAAATACATATGTAGTGGACCTTTTGAGATAGATATAATTATGTGAAAATGATGGTAAGGAGGGCAAGGAAGTGTTTAATGATTTTGAGTTTGGAGACAACCGCCCAGTTTATATTCAATTAAAGGATCATTTGAAAAAAATGATTATGAAAGGCCAACTATTGGAGCATCAGAAGCTCCCATCTACCCGAGAATTAAGCAAATTATTATCGGTTAGCAGAACGACCATCCTTACCACGTACGCAGATTTAGAGCAAGAAGGCCTAATTTATGCGATAAAGGGAAAAGGAAATTTTGTAGGAAAAGTCGATGCATCCAAAACGCCGTCTATCGAACTAAATTGGGAAGAAAAGCTTAATGAAGTAGCTTTTCAAGCTGATGAATTGGATTTAATGAAGCACGGTGTTCGCTGGGAAAAAGGCATGATTTCGTTTAATAGCATTGCCCCAGATGAAAAGCTTTTTGATGTCGAAAATTTCAAACGAGCTTTTTTGACGAGGTTATCCAATGAAGGAGATATCATTTTGAACTACGGATATGCCAAAGGGTATAGACCTTTAATTCATTATCTTCTTCAGTACATGGAAATGAAAGGAGTAGACATTTCCAATAAAGATATTCTCATTACGAACGGCTTCACTGAGGGGCTTGATATTTTATTGTCTTCCCTAGCTAAAAAATCAGGGCGTATTATTTGTGAAAATCCTACCCATCATACAGCATTAAAGCTGTTTCGATTACATGGATATGAAATCCATGGGATAGAGATGAAGGATGATGGGATTGATATTGAAAAAGTTGAGAAAAGTTTATCTGAAACAGATTTTGATTTTGCCTATCTAATTCCCTCCTACCATAATCCTACTGGGATTGTCACCTCCTCCGAAAAAAGATCTGAAATGATGAAGCTTTTTTCAAAATATCAAATTCCAATTGTAGAGGATGGCTTTAATGAGGAGTTGCGTTATTCAGGTTCACATTTAGCGCCGTTAGTGACCTTTTCTGGATCCGGGAACAACGTTATTTATATTAGTAGTTTTTCAAAAGTTCTTTTTCCGGGCTTACGTGTCGGTTGGATTTTAGCGGATAAGAAATTAATCCACTACTTGGAAAGTATGAAAAGGGCACGTAATATTCATACATCCACATTGGATCAGGCTGTATTGTATCAATATTTACAAGATGGTTATTTTGAAAAATATTTGAAAAAAGCTAAGGCCATTTATAAGAAAAAATATGAACTAGCACTTCGTTCTTGTAATCAGTACATTCCATTTAAAAGAATGACTGGAGATGGAGGACTTCATCTTTTTATAGAGTTAGAAGAAGGAATACAAGCACGTACACTTTTGAAAAAATGTTATGAAAAAGGAGTTGTTTTTTCTCCTGGAGATGTTTTTTACACAGATGGAAAGGGAAGCAATACATTTCGGTTAGGGTTCTCCAGGTTAAAAGAGGAAGATATTCTTAATGGAATTAAGATAATCGGTGATACGTTGAAAAATGAATATGAGGAGTTGGAAAAATGAAAGTTGGCGTTATTATGGGAGGCGTGTCCTCTGAAAAACAAGTGTCTCTCATGACGGGGGAAGAAATGATTGCGCATTTGGATAAGAGTAAGTATGAAATAGTGCCTATTACATTAAATAATAAAAACGAGCTTGTTGAAAAGGGAAGTAATCTTGATATTGCATTGTTAGCACTTCATGGAGAATATGGGGAGGACGGCACGATTCAAGGTACACTAGAAACGCTAGGTGTTCTATATACCGGAAGCGGCATGCTAGCAAGCGGTATTTGTATGGATAAAAATCTTTCGAAAAAGATAATTCGTTATGACGGGATTCAAACACCAGATTGGATTCATCTTTCAAATAGGGAAGAGCTTCAGCTTGATGAAATCGACAAGATGGGATACCCATTAGTAGTCAAACCAAACGCAGGTGGTTCTAGCGTAGGAGTAAAGCTTGTATATGATAAGGAGTCGTTACTTGCTTCCCTTGATGAGGTATTCAAGTGGGATGCTGAAATCGTGATTGAAAAATATATAAAAGGTGAAGAAATTACATGTTCTATTTTGGATGGAGAGCTTTTACCGATTATTTCGATTCAACATGCGGCTGAATTTTTTGATTATCATGCGAAATACGATGATGTCGCTACGATTGAAGAGGTTGTAGAACTTCCACCTGCAACATATGAACGTGTCGCTGAAGCTGCAATGGCGTGCTATCGAACACTAAAATGTAGTGTTTATGCGAGAGTAGATATGATGATACAAGACGGAATCCCGTATGTGATGGAAGTGAATACATTGCCGGGGATGACAAAAAATAGCTTGCTGCCTAAAAGTGCCCATGCGGCGGGAATCTCTTATAGCAAGCTATTGGATACCATTATTGAAACATCCTTACGGGTTAGACGGTGCGAAGGTTTTAATCGCGTTAATACTGTTTAAACGCGATTTATAAACTGAAAATTACGATAAAATCATTGTTTTTAGTTACTCAGTTTATGTAGGTCCATGTGAATACAAAAAGTTTCTGATAGTTGTATGAACAAAAAAGTATCTCGTTTTTTCTATCATTCGCTAAATATATAAGATTATTGAAAAGGATAATAAACAAAAATTCTATGCTCATATATTTTTTCTAACATGTAAATCGGATGACGGTGTAGTCAATTCAGAAGTTGTACCGAATTTTTGTGTTAGAAAATGTAAAGATACTATGATTACACCTAGGGGGAATTATGCATGACCGATTGGTCTCAATTAGATAAAGAATATGTAATATCGGCGTATCACCGCATGCCTGTTGCTATAGAAAAGGGAGAAGGTTGTAAGCTTTATGATGTGAATGGTAAAGAATATTTGGATTTATTTTCTGGTGTAGGAGTGAATATATTAGGCTACAATCATCCTAATCTTATAAAAGCTACCTTTGAACAAAGTACGAGATGTTTACATCTTCCCTTTCATTTCTTAAACCCAGCAGCTATTGAGTACGCACAAAAATTAGTGGAACATTCTTTAAAGAACGGGAAAGTCTATTATACAACCTCTGGTGCAGAGGCTACTGAGGCAACCTTAAAATTAATCCACAAGTACAGACAGATAACAAATCAAGAACGTGATGGTGTGATTGTACTTAAAGAAAGCTTTCACGGACGTACATTAGGTGCTCTTCACTTTACGAGACAAGAAAGTATATATCAAAATTTTCCACGCACGTCTATTCCTATATATGAAGTGGAACGAGAAAATTTAGAGGAATTAGAAAGAACGATACGCAAGGAAAATCCAATTGCTATTATGCTAGAGCCAGTATTAGGAAGTGGCGGGGTATATCCTTTGTCGGGTGAATATTTAAAGGGTGTGGAAGAGCTTTGCAGACAGTATAATTTGTTATTTATTGTTGACGAGGTGCAAAGTGGGATAGGGAGAACGGGAAAATTGTTCGCTTATCAGCATTTTGATATTATACCTGATATTATTCAATTTGGTAAAGGAGCAGGTGGCGGTACACCGTTAGGAGGGATAATAGTAGGTTCACGACTTTATGATATATTCTCACCAGGCGATCATGGAACGACATTTGCACATTCACCGATTGGTACAGCTTTAGGTTTAGCTGTATTAAAAACATTAATTGACGATGGTTTAATGGAAAAGTCTTATGAAATGTCACTATATTTAAATACTAAACTTCAAGAAATTCAGAAGGAAAACTCTTATCTCATAAAAGAAGTACGTCATTGTGGGATGATGTTTGGAATTAGTATTCATGATACGAATGAAAATGTAAAAAAACTACAATTAGAATTATTGGATAAAGGAATGTTAGTCGATGTTACACAAGGGAATGTTATTCGTTTACTTCCCCCTTATATTATTACAAAAGCTGAAATCGATGAATTTATTCAGCAATTTATTTCTTGTATCGCCAAATCAGTTGCATTGATAGGCTAATGGTTCTTCTATTTACGATTGTGGCGTTTGAATAAAGTCGTACTGTTATATCCCTTTAGCTATTATTATAGTTAAAGGGTATTTATTTTGATGAAAGGTATTGAACAGAAGAATAGAGTGTTTTGGTTCATCTTTTTTCACACACTCTAAACCAACAGTAAATTTACTATTTAATAATCTGGAAAGTACGAATGAATGAAGGGAAGGTGTTCGTATGAGTAATCCAAAGCATTATGTTTCAGCGGGGGTAGTTGTTGTAAACGACGAGGGAAAGATCCTGTTAATTCGTGGCCCGCGTAGGGGTTGGGAGCAACCAGGAGGGCAGGTTGAAGAAGGAGAATCCATTCAAGACGCTGCTATTAGGGAAGTGAAAGAAGAAACAGGAATTGATATTCATGTGACAAGATTTTGTGGTATATATCAAAATCTAAGTTCAGGTGTTTGTGCGACTTGTTGGCTAGCAAAACCGATAGGTGGTAAGTTGGAAACAAGTAATGAGAGTTTAGAAGTCGGATTCTTTACGGTTGAAGAGGCTTTACAGATGGTGACGTGGTCAAATTTTAAAGAGAGAATCGTAAAAAGTTTAGATGAAAAAGAGCAACCTTTTTTTGTGGTGTTTTAATCTATAGTAGTAAGGATATAGTTTGATAAAAAACAGAGAGAGGCATAGTTAAATAGACTAAACTAAGAAGAGGATATTATGTTCAATATATGAGCATATATCCTCTTTTCTTATACATATTAGATTAGTTATACAGACATTGAAAATATAGTTCGGTATGTATAGAATATTCATAAAATAATGTGCACTTCAAACGGGGGACGTAGCCCATAGCGGGAGGCGTAGTGAGGTCTTTAGACCGAGCGTTAATATTTTTTAGGGGTGAAGTGCGATGAGGATACAAGAGGTTCTCATAGAGAATAACAACAAAATATACATATTACTGGATCAAGAAGGATTCCCTGTAATGCCTGTTATGAAATATATAAAGTATTTAGATAAGACAAGAAAAAGACCTAATACTCAAAAAAACATATTGTTATTCCTTAAAACATTTTTATACCTACTTAGAAGAAATAAACAAAGATTACAAGTTTATTAGATTCGAAGATTTAGTTGAATTTGTGGGGTGGTTAAGAAGCCCCAATCAGAGTTCAAATGTCACTCCTCTTCAACAAAAGAAAGCAAAGCGAACGGAAAAAACAATTAATCATACAATTACCGTTATAGCGAACTTTTATGACTACCTCTACCAAAATGAAGAAGTACAAAATGACATGATAGAAAAGTTAATGAAGCAAGTTTGTGGAACTAAAGAAACATCATAAAGAAAATTGTGGGATTTTTAAAGGCAATAGGTACATAAAAAGAGAATATATTTATTAATGCTATTTGAATTACTGAAAGGAGAGAGTAGAATGAAAGATAAATTATTGAGGGTTGGAACTATTTATATTCCTGTTACCAATATAGAACTCTCTTCAAAATGGTATGTAAACAAATTAGGTGCAGAGTTAAGCCATAAAGAAGAAGACAAAGCTATTCTTAACTTTGCAAACCAAAGTTTTTTTCTTGTTAAATCCCAAGCAAATCAAAGCTTAAATTTTTATGATTTTTGTGATGAAGAGCGCTTCTCTTTAACATTTGAAGTTAATGGTTTAAATGCACTTGAATCAATTCATAGTGATTTTATTAAAAAAGAAATAAAAGTTGGAGAAATCGAGAACAGAGGACACACTGGAAAGAACTTTGTTTTTTATGATTTAGATGGTAATAAATTTGATGTTTGGAGTGAATTAAGTCCCATCTTCAAAGAAAAATATCTAATATCGTAATAAGAGATTTTGATCATTCAATAAACGGTGGATTTTCAGGAATTAATATGGTGGCAACTAAGTTAAATCATTATTCCGAAATCGGGCCAGATTACGGAATAAAACGTAATTGGTATAGTGAATAGTTTGTGAAGTATTTTACTTAAACTAACGGGGCAGGTAAGTAGAGAAGGATAAAGAAGACTCATTAGGTTAACCCCTCTTCTTTGGCATTGAATGCTACTCATTTGAACCCGTATTTTGTACATTTTAAGTGACATTATTAATGGCATTCGTTGTTGCAGTAATACCGAGGGTTAGTATAGTATAAACAACTTTTTATCGATGTTTCTGTGGGGATATAGATGGGATTATTCTTTCTATTTTAGGACCGATTAATTATACTATAGTCGGATTTTTTCTTGTCTTTTAACTTTGAAAGATTACACTAAACAGTGAGGAGATTGGTTGTATGCAAGTTGTAACCAAAATGTTTTTAGAACAACTCGACATGCATTGTCATGAGAATGATTGGTTTGCATCTATGGATCAGGCGCTTCATGGAGTCAGCGCAGCTGAGGCAGCATGGACAAGTTCGGGAATCAGCAATTCGATTTGGCAGATTGTCAACCACTTGATATTTTGGAATGAAGATGTAATCCATCGAATCAAGGTAACAGAGAATCCGCATAAGGCAGAAGACAATGAAGAAACCTTTGGAAATCCGGGGGATCCAGAAGACGAAATTGGGTGGGCCCAGACAGTGCAGCGCCTCAATGAAGTCATGAATAAATTAAAAACGGTCATTGCGGACCTTGACGATGAAAAGTTAAAAGCTCCGTATGCAGCTAACAGGTACTCTATTGAGCGTTTACTCAGCAATATCATGATGCACGATACATATCATCTCGGCCAAATTGTTCTGTTGCGAAAGTTGCAATCCTCTTGGGGCGGCGTTGATTGGTCCTAAAGCACCATAATTCAGCGACATTCCTCGCCCAGTCGTAGAAGCAGTATTGAAGGTGTGAGACTCCTTTACATTCTCTATATGGTGAAGCGGGTGATTTTCCTGCTTTATGGATGGCTAAACGGGTGTGATAGTCAAATAAATTAGAACGTATTTGCAGAGAGATTTTTCGCATATTTCATTGTTTAACAGTCGGGCGCTTTTCTTAAATAAGAAGGCGTCTTTTTGCATGTACAACACAATAGGAATTGAGTTTAATGAGCCGTAAAAAAAGATTGTGAAGTCCTGTACTTAAAGTAAAGGGGTGCTTTTCTTCAATAAGCATATTCAACAATCGGGCGCGATTGTTGAATAAGAAAGAAGATTACATATTAGTCATATAAAATATGTAATCCCCTTTAATTTATTTATCTTTTTTTAATTTAGGTCTTGATAAACTCATCTCTCTCTGTTTTTTATCTTGCACTAACAGGTAATTATGCCCCAATGATTAAAGCATCACTCTATCTGTTGTTAGAGCTGCATCCTACTATTTTTCATAGGTTCATACGTCCTATCCAGTAGCAAATTATAAGTTAGGCCAAGTAACACTAAAAAGCCCTCGATTATTTTGCCGATAGACACATCACCTGAGTCGAAAAAATCAATTATAACTCCCATAAATAATTGCCCTACAAAAATCAATAACGTTAAATAGAAAGATGAGATTTTAGGAGTAATATAGTTTGATAACACAATTACAATAACACCTACTAAACCTCCTAAATACACTACAAACGGTATAGATTGTAATGTTACAGTTGATACGTAAAGAGATTCATTGCTAAAGAGTAAAAATAAAAAAGAAAAAAACAATCCCGTAATATAATTAAAAAATGTTCCTTGGAAAATTCCAATCTTTGCTGCTAAGTTAGCATTAATAATTCTTGCAACTACAATAGAGATTCCAGCGAGTATGGCGATGCAAATATATAACATAATTCTATCCTCCGTTAAAAAATAGTCATTACAACGATTCCTGAAGAAATCAGTAGTAATCCAAATATTTTTTTCTTTTCAAATTTCACGACTTTCATACCTAATAAGCCGAAATGATCGATAATAATAGAAGAAACGGATTGCCCGAGTGAACTTAATGCAATTGTGATAGAGACGCCAAGCGCTGTGAAGCTTATATTACTAAACAGTACAGTAAATACACCAATGGCTCCTGCGCTATAAAGATAAAGTGGTATCCCTTTTTGCATACGAAGCTTAGATTTACTAGCGAGTAAAACAATGACAATGGCAAATAACCCGACAATATGAATTAGTACACTAGACATATAGTTACCTGTTATTTCAGATAAGATCCCATTTAAAGAAATCATAATGGCAATAAGAGCACCTATAATAATGGAAAGTAAGTTATACAATGATGTTTCCCCCTTATAAATTTATATGTAATGTATCATGATTAAATCGTGAGCTACTATGACATATGTCATAGTGAAAGGAAGAAATTTTCTTTATAATGAAAATGAGTTATAAGGGTGGGGGATGTATGAAGAAAATATGTAATTCATATAAGTTAGATGAGTTTGTGAAGCAGAATAATATTGAATCGTTTTTTAGCAATGACATGAAATCATATATGGAATTATTACTCTTTAAAAAGAATGAACATATTTGCAAGGAGAATGAAGATATTCACTATCTGTATTTCTTTGTTGAAGGAAAAGCAAAGGCTTATAATACATTAAGTAACGGGAAGTCTGTATTGTTATGTTTTTATGATAGCTTGCAAGTATTGGGGGATGTAGAGTTAATTCACTCCCAAAAAACAGCTTCAAATGTACAAGTGATGGTGGATTCTTATTGCATTGGAATCCCTTTAGAAAAGGTGAGAGAAAGGTTACTTCAGGATGCAACTTTTTTACGGTATATTTGTGGTTCCTTATCTCATAAGTTAAATAGACTTTCTAAAAATAGCACAATTAATTTACTATATCCTCTGGAGAATAGACTAGCAAGTTACATTCTTGCAACTGGAGAAAGCTTTTCTCATAATGAACAAAAAATTATATTTAATGGGAATTTAACGGAGACGTCGGAATTGCTAGGAACAAGTTATAGGCATTTATTGCGAACATTAAATACCCTTTGTGATAAAAGTGTAATAAGAAAGAGTAAGGGGTATTTTGAAGTGATAAATTTAGATTTTTTAAAAGAGCTTGGGGCGGATGTTTATAAATAAAAAAGAGACACTTGATGATGAAGAAATTTCTTAATTATTAGGTGTCTCTTTTTTGTGTATAATTCAATTATAAATGGTGTTATTTCCCTTGATTTGTAAAAAGTATATGATGAAATTAAACATATGAACATATGAGCAAATATTCATATGTTATGTAAGATGAAATGAGGGAATAAAAAAATGTTAGATGTAATTATAGTAGGAGCTGGTCAAGCAGGTTTAGCTATGGGGTATTATTTGCAAAAAGGAAACTATAACTTTGTTTTATTAGATGGAGAAGAGAGAACTGGCGATTCGTGGAGAAAGCGATACGATTCTTTACAATTGTTTACACCAAGGGCATATAGTGCACTGCCGGGTATGAAATTAGCTGGAAAGCAAGATGGATTTCCAACTAAAGATGAAATTGCCAATTATTTAGAAGCGTATACGAAACAGTTTTCCATACCAGTGAGGTTAAATATGAATGTTTCAAAAATAAGAAAGCAGGGGAAAGGGTTTGAAGTATATACCCCTAAAGAAATTTTACAATCTAAACGAGTTATTATTGCATCAGGTGCTTTTCAGAGACCTTTCATTCCCTCCGTTTCTCAAAACCTTTCAAATGATATCTTTCAAATTCATTCTTCACAATATCAATCACCAAAGCAAATTCCAGAGGGATCAGTTCTTGTAGTAGGAGGGGGGAATTCTGGTACACAAATCGCAGTAGAAATTGCACAGTCTCGTGACGTTACAATTGCAGTGAGCCATCCTCTTACATTTTTTCCGCTACAAATAATGGGGAAAAGTATTTTTGCTTGGATTGAAAAAATAGGCCTATTATATGCTGGAACTGATACAAGGCGGGGAAGGTGGTTTCAGAATCGGAAAGATCCTATATTTGGTTTTGAATGCAAGGAGCTCATCCGTAATGGGGGGATAACAGTAAAACCAAAAGTCATAAGTACATTACAGGATAAAGTAGTTTTTTCAGATAGTAGTACATGCCATATTCAGAATATAGTATGGTCCACAGGGTTCATACCAAATTATGAGTGGATTGAAGTGAAAGGAGCATTGAATCAAGCAGGACTACCGATTCATACTAGGGGGATAAGTGGGGTGCAAGGGTTATACTATATTGGATTACCTTGGCAGCATCAAAGAGGGTCCGCGCTTCTTTGCGGGGTGGGACGAGATGCAGAATTTGTATTTTCAATAATTGAAAGGGAAGGGGAGGAACTTTCATAAACAAAAAAAAGGATCGGTAACAAATTGTACCGATCAAAATATATGTACATCAATTAGGAGAGGTCAAACTTGATTACATTTATTATATCGTATTCTGACAATTCCAAAAACAAAAAATTGATCTCTATATGTTGAGAAAGTTTTTTATACCGAAATATATGGAGAGTTAAGAGTACTTTAGAGAATAAGATGTATTCTTTTGGAGTGATATGTGATAGATTTATAGCAAATATATATTTGGTTAATTATGTAAAAAGGTTTCTGTAGTATATCTATGAATAAAGCGAGGGATACAATGTGAAATTTGATGATCGGCGTTTACTGGGAGTTCGATTAGGTTCCTTACTTATAACAGAAGAAAATCAATATTTAGTAATAAAGAAAAAAGAACATTATTCTTTATTAAACATTGACAGTTTAGAGTGTACACCTCTTGAAGTATCACTTGAGCACCTTGAGGAAATGCTTTATGAGGACTTTCAAGAAAGTATAAAAGAGATTATTGCGCCTGAGCACTTGAAAATCGTAGCTAAAAATATTATATAAAGAAAAAATCGGAATGGTAATTTGATGGAAAATGTTAGGTGGGGATATGAATGAAAATACGTGTTCATGAAAAAGAAAATTCTAAAGTTGCTATTATAGAAAGTACTGATATCGTAATAGAGGATGTACAAGGGGCATTAGACTTAATGGCATCCATCAATTATGAGCATGATTGCCAAAAAATATTGATTCACAAAATAAATATTACAGAGGAATTTTTCAACTTAAGAACTCGTCTAGCGGGTGAAATATTGCAAAAATATATGAACTATGGAGTGAAATTGGCTATTGTTGGGGACTTTAGTGTATATAATAGTAAAAGTCTAGCGGATTTTATATATGAATGCAATAAAGGAAAGGCAGTATTCTTTTTAACAGATGAAGAATCAGCTTTGAATGCTCTGCACGCTGTGTAGTATTAGATCTTGCTATACTTGTCAGAATGAAAAAAGCTAGTCTTTTGCTAGCTTTTTTATTATAATCTTTTCACCAAATTTTTTATAGTCCTAATAAGTTAACAATCTCTCCAATCATTCCTTCATTTTGATGAACACCTAAATCTGAATTCGTCATAATGACAGCGCCAGTACCTCTATAAGGATATGCAACCATCATGCATTGAAATCCAACGCCCCAGCCAAGTGACGAAATTTCTATTTCTTCATTTGGGTTGTCCAGAAATACACCTAATCCAGTCCACCTTGAACAACCTTGTGGAGAAATCATTTCTTCTGTTATTTTTGAGGAAAGACCGAGTTTACTATTGCCTTGTAAAGACTGGATGATTTCTATTACTAAAGCGGCTAAATCAGTTGGAGTTGACCAAACTCCTGCAGCAGCTGAATATGGATAAGATGGATACTTTCCATCTACCACATGTCCGTTTCTATCGTGACCACAAGCGAAACGATTATTAGTGATCGTTTGCTTAGGAAAGTCTAGTGTACTATTATTCATATGTAAAGGTTTAAATATGAATTTTTGTAATAATAGATCAAAAGGTTCTCCAGTAACGTCTTCTATGAGTTGTTCTATAATACAAAATCCAGCATCTGAATAGTGAAAGATACTTTCTGGTTCATGTTGAATTTCAATTGGGACTGGGCAATAAGATGTGTGACCTTGAAGAATTTGAAGAATGGTAGGGTTACCTTTTGCAGAATGATATATATCAAAGCTTTCAGGTGGATCTATAATTCCTGATTGATGACTTAATAGATTTCGTAATGTAATTCTTTTATCAAAAGTAAATTGATTTTCAGGAACTTTCCATGAGGTAAGCCTATTATTTACATCATCATCTAAATCTAGTATTCCTTGGTCTGTTAATTTCAATACGAGCATCGCTGTAAGGAATTTACTTATGGAACAAGCGTTGAAAATAGAATTTATGTTCACTTCTCTAGCTGTCCCCGATTCTAGTGAGCCAAAGCTTTCAATGTGTTCTAATTTTCCGTCACGAATCATAGCTAAGCTTAGTCCAGTTACAGAATATTCCTTCATTCTTTCATATATATGTAATGTTCCTAGTGCCATATGATTACTCTCCTTTTTAGTATTACGTCCATTATACAATATAAGGAATAGAAAAGGCTGATGTAATAAGACATCAGCCTTTCTGTTATATATTCCATTTTAAAATGAGTCCCGCATGTACAAGTCCTCCGCCAAATCCGTATAAAAGTAAAGTATCACCATTCTTGATTTTTCCATCCTTTAATCCGATATCAAGTGCTAACGGAATGGAAGCAGCCGAAGTGTTTCCACAATATTGTAGACTCATGAGTGTGTTATCGAGAGAAATGCCAGTTCGTTCACAAATGGATTCAATCATTCTTAAATTAACGCTATGCGGAATAAACCAATCAACATCTGTTACATCTAAATGATTTTTTTCTAGTAATTGTTGTACGCCTTGCGGAACTGTGTTTACAGCCCATTTGTAAACCGCTTGTCCGTTTTGCACAAGGTAAGGGGTGTCTTGTAATGGAGTTCCATTCATGGTTTTGGATAAGGCAGTTTGGTATAAGTTGATTCCGCCAGAACCTTTTGATCCCATATGAGTTCCTAAAAAACTAGGGTTGTTTTCATCGTATTCTACAAGAGCTGCACCAGCGCCGTCTCCGAATAGGATGCAAGTAGTGCGGTCGCTATAATCTGTGATTTTTGAAAGAGTTTCAGCGCCAATCACAAGTATCTTTTTGTTAGTACCTGAAGTAATGAGACCGTTGGCAACAATTAATCCATATACAAATCCAGCGCAAGCTGCACTTAGATCAATTGCGCCTGTATGAGGTATTTCAAAATGAGCCTGAACTTGACTAGCGGTATTGGGAAACATGTAATCTGGTGTAGCAGTTGCGACAATAATTAAATCAACATCATCAATAGAAACATGAAATCGATCGATTAAGTTTTGGACAGCCCTGATACATAAAGTTGTAGAGAATTCGTCAGGGGAAGTGATTCTACGCTCATGCATACCAGTTCGCTGTACAATCCATTCATCTGTCGTTTCAACAAAATTTGATAAATCTTCATTTGATAGAACTTTCTCGGGTACATAAGTCCCAACAGCTGTAATTCGTGCTTTTGATTTCATATCAATACCTCCTATTTTATTACTAAGTTTTAATACTTGGTTCTAATTATAATTTAATTTTCTTATTAATTCAATTATTTGTAAAATTAAGTTATTAATTATATGATTTGAATATAGAATTAGAATAGAAGGAGGAGTTTATGATGTTGATAAATAAAGTGATTCTAAACATTCAAGCATTAGAAGAAATGCAAGAATTCTATTTACATACATTGGGTTTTCAGTTATTACATAGTAGTGAAGTGAGTTTTAGCATTCAAGTAGGAGAGAGTGAATTAGAATTTCGAAAAAGTAATTCGAATACCAAACCTTTTTATCATTTTGCTTTCAATATTCCGTCCAATCAGTTTTCTGAAGCGAAAGAATGGGCAAAAAAGAAGGTCGTTTTAAATATAGAAGATGGAGAGGATGAAGTATATTTTTCACGATTGAATGCACATTCGTTCTATTTTATGGATCCTTCAGGGAATATTGTAGAGTTTATCTCTAGGCATACTATATATCCAGAAAGTAATGAGCCTTTTTCGGTTCATTCTATATTGAATGTAAGTGAAATGAGTATGACGACAGATCAAGTTCTCGCAGTAGGGAACCAATTGATAGAATATGGGATTCCAGTAAGAGACGGAGAAGCGTTACGTGATGGTTTTCAGTTTATGGGAGAAAAAGGAGTCTACTTATTATTAGGACCATCGGGGCGTCGGTAGTTTTTTTCGGATGTAGATGCAGAAGTGCATCCGTTAATGATAGAGATTGATCATGAAAAACAAATTGAGATAAATAGACAAGGAGTATGTAACATATCTATTAGGACATAAAGGTTTTAGGGAAATGCTCTCCTTCGTATGAATATAATAACGATATTATGAAAAAATACATTTTATGGTAAAATTTGAATTGAGAGGATTGATACGGAATACATAGATGATAAGGAGATGAGCATATGGATTTTTTGATGATACTCCCAATAGTTGTTTTTGGTATCATTTATATTGGGGAAAAGATAAAAAGTATGGAAAAAAGAACAGACGCTAGACTAAAGCGTATAGAAACTAGATTAGAGTTAATCGTAAAACAAATGGGAATTAGAGAGGTAGAGCCTGAAATTAACCATGAACTAAGGCAGCTTGTGAGAGATGGAAAAACAATCGCAGCGATTAAGAAAGCGCGAGAAGCATTTGGTTATTCATTGCTTGAAGCGAAGGAATATGTGGATGCTTTATAACCGTATAAACAGAGTCATAACTTAATATGCCATTATACTTAAGTGAATGGGAATCAGAAAAAAGATAAGCATATGCAAATTTGCTTATCTTTTTTCTTTTTAGAAGCATTAGTGAACCATTCTCGTATTTACGTAAGCGGCCAATACAACATGTCCAACGATAATAATAGGAACAATAATTTGTGTATTTGGTGTAGTGAAGACGCTACCAATTGTTGCAACGACGCCTGCACTTAAATTGTAAAGTCCAACTATGTTTGCTAGTTTATGTTTATCTTGTACACGCTTTTCGTTAAACCCAGATAAGAGCCATGTATACTGTTTAACGCCTATAAAGTAAGATAATGCGAAAGAGATCATAGCAATGATACATAATGATGGAGAAGCAAAGAGGGCCATGGTTTCACCTCCAAAATTATTCTTAGGTACATTCTATAAATCGTCTAGCACTGTTAGAGAGTTTCCGATCTTTCAACCAAATTATCGATGATTCAGATTGAAACGGAAAATCTATTAAATCTACTATCCTGATAAATTCTTGCGGGATATAAGATACGGCACTTTTTGGTAGAATCGAGGCTCCGATTCCCGCCATGACAAGCATAAGTACGAATGCAGAATCAGGACATTCACACGCTATATTTAATTTTATACCACGGCGATTGCATTCATCAATGACGAGTTGATGATAGCTATCTTCTTTATCTTTATGTACTAGTAAAAGAGGGATATGATGAAGTTTGTCTACGGAGATTGGAAGTTGTGAGTGATGTAGTTCCCATTTAGCGGGCGCGACTAATACGAACGGCTCTTTTGATAAGCGAATGCTTGAAAAAATCTCCTTATTAAAAGGGGTACGCAAGACCGCGAACTCGATATTCCGATTTGTTAGATGTTCTGTTAAGTATAAAGGGCCTCCTTCCCATATTTTTAAGTTCACATTCGGATAGTTTTTTTGAAAATAACGGATTTTTTCAGATAGAAAAGGAATGCAAGAATGAAATGCTCCAATAGATAGATTGCCCCTTAACCCCTCACCAGTATCTTTAATCTCTGTAATGGTTTCCTCTAATTGTCCGATAATACTTTTCGCTTTTATATATAAGATTTTACCTTCTTCCGTTAAATGCATGTTTCGGCCGCTTCTTTCAAATAGGTTTACTGATAATTCTTGTTCTAGTAATGATAGTTGTCTGCTTAAAGGTGGTTGTGCCATATGCAGTCGATGAGCGGCACGCGTAAGCTGCCTTTCTTCCGCAATTGCAATAAAATATCGAAGTTGTCTTATATCCATCTTTAATCCTCTTTCTATACCTTTTTTGTATACAAAAACAACCTTATAAATAGTTTTTATATAATAAGTCACATGATATCATAAATGAAAGGTTTTAAATATAGAAAATTCTAAAAATTTAAAATATAAAAGTGATTTTTGGTAGATTCATAACTGAAAAGTATATGATCACGTTTCGAGGAGGAAATTGTTTATGAAAGTTTCGTTATTTATTACGTGTTTATCAGATATTTTTTTTCCTCAAGTAGGTAAGAGTGTTGTGGAAATTATGGAGCAATGTGGAGTAGAAGTAGATTTTCCTGAAGGTCAGACTTGCTGCGGTCAACCTGCTTATAATAGTGGATACCAAAAAGAAGCAAAGCTAGCAGCAAAGCAAATGATACAAGCATTTGCGCATAGTGAATATATTGTCACTCCTTCTGGATCTTGTGCTAGCATGGTTCATCATTATTATAAAGAGCTGTTAAAGGAGGATCGTGAATGGTATGAAAAAGCAGTGCATTTAGCAAATAGGACGTATGAATTAACGGATTTCTTAATGAACGTACTTGGAAAAAATGATTTGAATTCTAGTCTAGATAGGACAGCAGTTTTCCACCAATCTTGTCATATGAGCCGCGGACTTGGGATAAAAGACGAACCGCTAGAGCTGCTTTCACAAGTAAAAGGGCTAGATGTAAAAGAATTACGATACTGTCAAGATTGCTGCGGGTTTGGTGGAACTTTTGCGGTGAAAATGAGTTCGATTTCCGAAACGATGGTTGATGAAAAAATAAAATATATTGAGGAGGCAGAAGCTGATCTCTTAATTGGAGCTGATATGGGGTGTCTTATGAATATTGGCGGGCGACTTAGGAGGGAAAATAAAGAGATTCAAGTGTTACATATAGCAGAAGTACTGGCGAAGGGGCTGGAGAAATGAATGTAGTGCAGGGGCTAGAATTTTTGGGAAGAGTAGATAAAGCATTGCACGATTCGCAAATGAGAAGTGCAGTTCCGTTTACACAAGACAGGCTTCGGGTAGGGAGAGAACAAGCTACATCTGAATTAGGGAATATTGACGAATGGCGTGAAGCAGCATCTGAAATCCGGATGCATACGATCGAAAATTTAGATAGTTATTTAGAACAGTTAGCTACGAATGTTCGGAAAAATGGGGGACATGTTCATTTTGCTTTGAAAGCAGAAGATGTAGTATCGTATGTTTCTGAAATTGCAAGAAAAAGAGGGGCAAAATCGGTGATTAAATCGAAGTCCATGGTTTCGGAAGAAATACATCTCAATAAAAATTTAGAAAAGATAGGATTAAAAGTGGTAGAGTCCGATCTTGGAGAATATATCATTCAATTAGCTGGAGAAGCTCCATCACATTTAATTGCTCCAGCTATTCATAAGACGAAAGAACAAGTAGCGGAGCTTTTTTCTAAGGAAGCTGGTAGGGAAATTCCAGTTGATACAGATCAACTACTACAATTTGCTAGGAATAAGTTGCGTAAAGAGTTTTTAGAAGCTGATATTGGTATTTCTGGTTGTAACTTTGCTGTTGCGGAATCTGGATCTGTTGTTCTCGTCAGTAATGAAGGAAATGCTCGCCTTACGACTACATTGCCAAAAGTTCATATCGCAATTATGGGGATGGAGCGTCTTGTCCCGACATGGAAAGACCTTGATATTGTCGTTTCTATGTTAACAAGAAGTGCAACGGGTCAAAAAATCACATCGTATGTGACTGGAATTAATGGACCGCGTTTACATGAAGATATCGATGGCCCTGAAGAATTTCATTTAATTATTCTAGATAATGGCCGTTCTGATATTTTAGGAACCGCTTACCAAGAAGTACTCAAGTGTATTCGCTGCGGAGCGTGTGTAAATGTTTGTCCTGTATACCGCAATATCGGGGGACATGCGTACGGAAGTGTGTATAGCGGACCAATTGGGGCAGTATTAGCGCCTTTATTAGAAGGATATGAAGAATTAAAAGAATTGCCGTTTGCATCGAGTTTGTGCGGGGCATGTACGGATGTTTGTCCGGTGAAAATCCCATTACACGACCTTCTCATTGAGCATCGTAAAGATGAGGTGGAACAAGGATTTATAACAAAAACTGAGCAACTGGCTTTTAAAAGTTTCGCGTTTATGGCGAGTCATCCATTTGTTTATAATAAAGCTGTTAAAATGGCTCACGCCGGATTATCGATATTTGCAAAAGATGGTTATATCGCGAATGGTCCAGGTCCATTAAAAGGGTGGACAGAAAGTAGAGATTTTCCAACCCCTGCGAAGCAATCATTCCGGGATTGGTGGAAAAAAGAAAAGAGGGATTCATAACATGACAAATGTACAAGAATCTTTTTTATACAATATTGCACGTAAACTAGGGCGAAACCGTCGCTCCGGGGTAATTCCTCCCAAGTGGAATAAAGATCCACTTAGGCACTTTCCTAAAGAGATAGATCACGAAAGTTTAGTAGAGCAGTTTATTACAAACTTGAATGCATTGCATACAGAAGTAAGTCACATATACCGTTCAGAAATAGAGAAGGCACTTCAGTATGTTGTGGGAAAATTTGATGTTCAATCGGCGGTGTATTGGGATGATGACAGATTACATCAGCTTGAAATAGTAGAGCATTTAACGAGAAATTTCGTTTCTCATCGAATTTGGCAGAGTAAAGAAGATGAACGGGAACTACGAGACTATGTAGCTCAGGCTGATATGGGAATTACATATGCAGAAATGGGGTTAGCTGAGACTGGAACGGTTGTTTTATGGAATGGCGGTGGGCGTGGCCGTTTAGTTAGTGTTTTGCCGCCAGTTTATGTGGCAATTCTTTCAGAACAAACAATTTATAGGCGTTTAACAGAAGGAGTGGCTGCAGTACATGAACATGTTCCAAATGGACTCCCTGCTTGTATTAACTTTATCACTGGACCAAGTAGGACGGGTGATATTGAAATGGAATTAGCTTTTGGAGTTCATGGCCCTGGTAAGGTTCATGTCATTTTATTAAAAGATTAGAGAGAAAATAGTAGTATACGAGGGGGAGTGGGGATTTTGATGAAGAACAAATTCCGCTATTATGTTTTTGCGATGCTCACGTTAATTACGATGGTGAATTATATTGATCGCGGAGCTATCGCTTATGCACAGTCTTTCATTATAAAAGAATATGGGTTTGATCCGAAAGAATGGGGAGCGATATTAGGGTATTTTGGTTACGGTTACATGATTGGTTCTTTATTAGGAGGGATTTTTTCGGATAAAAAAGGACCAAAATTTGTATGGATTGTAGCAGCAACGACTTGGTCTATTTTTGAAATTGCGACCGCTTTTGCTGGAGAAATAGGAATGGCTATTTTTGGAGGATCTGCTTTAGCGGGATTTGCACTGTTCCGCGTTTTATTTGGATTCACAGAAGGGCCATCTTTCGCGGTTTCGAATAAGACAGCAGCAAACTGGGCAGCGCCAAAAGAAAGAGCTTTTCTAACATCCCTTGGTTTTGTTGGTGTTCCGTTAGGCGCAGTATTAACTGCACCTGTGGCGGTTCTGTTACTCTCTTTTACAAGCTGGAAAATGATGTTTTTTATCCTTGGTGTAATTGGAATTGTATGGGCGATTATTTGGTATTTTACTTTTACCAATATGCCTGAGGATCACCCGCGAGTAACGAAAGAAGAACTAGCTGAAATACGAAGTGCTGAAGGCGTACTTCAATCGGTAAAAGTAGAGAAAGGAATCAAAAAAGAGCCATGGTATTCCTTTTTTAAAGTGCCAACATTTGTTTTGGTTACATTAGCATATTTTTGTTTCCAGTATATTAATTTCTTAATCTTAACTTGGACACCGAAATATCTACAAGATGTATTCCATTTTCAATTATCTTCTCTTTGGTATCTTGGAATGGTTCCTTGGCTTGGCGCTTGTATTACTTTACCGCTAGGTGCGAAGTTATCTGATCGTATTCTACATAAAACAGGAAACCTCCGTTTAGCTCGAACAGGATTGCCGATTATTGCTTTGTTCCTTACAGCGGTTTGCTTCAGTTTCATTCCAATGATGAATAATTATGTTGCAGTATTAGCACTCATGTCACTTGGAAATGCATTTGCTTTCTTGCCAAGTTCATTATTTTGGGCAATCATTGTTGACACAGCTCCTGTTCAAGCCGGAACGTATAGCGGAATTATGCATTTCATCGCGAATATCGCGACAATCTTAGCCCCGACTTTAACGGGATACTTAGTTGTAAGCTACGGCTATCCTTCTATGTTTATTGTAGCTGCAGTATTGGCCGCTATAGCAATGGGAGCGATGTGGTTTGTAAAACCAGGGCAGCAAACTAGGCCTGAAAGTTTGTTTAAGAGGAGGAATAAGGAGAGATTGGAGGAACCGCGTACGAACATTTAAAATCATTTTTGTGGAAAACGAGTTGTATGTAAACTCGTTTTTTCATTTGTCTAAAATAAATGATTTTTATAGTAAAATATGAGTTAGGTGGGAAAAATTGAAAAAAGGTTATGGAAGAACAGTTAAGAAAAAATTCGCAGTTAAATCGAGAAAGTGCACAGGATATTTTGTCGAATAGTAAAGAGCATATCTGTTTGAATCTGAAAAAATATAATTTTGGGACATTATATTCAGTTGTATATGAGTTAAATAGCTTGAAAATACATCGTGCAGAAGGGCAGCCGAATTGTTGTAAATATAAAAAAGATAAGAGATTGATAGAGGAAATTTATAAAAAAAGAGGGGATATAAAGTGAATCTTTCCGAATTTCAGCAATATGTATCAAGCTTCAGTAAAGAAAAAGGATTTCAGAATACAACAATTGAAATACGTACAATGTATTTAATGGCGGAGTTAGGGGAACTAACAGAGGCGATTATAAAGCGAAGTGATGATAAGGATACCAAAAGAGAAATAGGTTTAGAAATGTTCGATGTCATTTGGAATGTATGTGATTTAGCGAATAAATTAGAAATTGATTTGGAGGAAGCGTTTCAGGAAAAGATGGAAATCAATAGAGAGAGAGTATGGTTAAAGGAAGATTAACAAAGAATGTGGATGGTATTTTGTGTAAAGTCAAATAAGTATGGGAGGGATTATATATAAAAGATTCATATAGAGGTTCGAAAAGAAAGTTAATTTTGATTGTTTTCAGTTCAATAATTGGTGTAGTAGCTATAGTTGCTATGTTAATACTTCAAGGAATATGGATACCGAATTATTTCAATGCAAATAAATTTTCAGTGAAAGGTGTAGATGTAGCGTCATATCAAGGGGAAGTAGATTGGAGAGAAGTAGAAGAACAAGGAATCAAGTTTGCTTTTATAAAGGCAACAGAAGGAAGCTCTTTTGTAGATCAATATTTTTCAGAAAACTGGAATCATGCTAGTAGGACAAATATGCGTATTGGTGCGTATCACTTTTTTAGTTTTGATAGTAAAGGTGGCTCGCAAGCTGAGCATTATATACGAACTGTACCAAAAACTGAACAAGCATTACCACCAGTAATTGATGTAGAATTTTACGGTAATAAAAAAGCAAATCCTCCTAAGCGTGAAGATGTTGCAAGAGAACTAACGATGATGATACAAATATTAGAAAAGCATTATCAAAAACGGGTTATATTGTATGCCACGCCAGAGGCATATGATTTATATATAAAGGATAATTATCTTGAATGTGATATATGGATACGGAGTGTTTTGACAAAGCCGAGCTTGTCAGATGATAGAACATGGACGTTTTGGCAATATAGTAATAGAGGTAGGCTAAAAGGATATAGTGGAAAAGAAAAGTTTATTGATTTAAATGTGTTTCGTGGTACTGTAGAAGAATTTGAAAAGTATGGTATGAAGTAGATTCTAATACGTTATACGGGGCAGAATATAAATGAAAGGCTAAAGATATCGAAAGAAGTGTAGCTGAGTATGTTACATATATGATTTGAAAATATCTCAATTCTTTTATTGGAATCGGGATATTTTTATCCCGCTACTTTAGGGCAGTAATACTCCCACTTCAAAATTCGGCGGGAGTAAAGTCCAGCTCTAGCAGCTAGAATCTCCGGTCGTTTCACTCCCTCGGACGAGGCAAAAAGCGCCTCTCTGTCGGGGGTTCCAACGTCCTGCGATTCTGAGCGAGCCGCTTCCGCTTTTCTAAAGAAGTTAGGTGGGAGTATTACTGCCCGTAAAGGCCCGATTGGTGAGGGCTAATAATCAGTGGGGAATGAAGAAAACCCTCACTGATTAAAGTTTCACTTTATTTGGAAATAAATTTTATCAAGTTTAATCTTCAGTAAAATTGAAGTTGTCAGAAAAAACTATACGTGTGACAATTGTGGCGTGAAAATGGATCGAGAGTGGTAAGCAATAATTTTTATATAAAAGTTAAAAACGCTCAAGGCTTATGCCTTGAGCGTTTTCATTCATTAGATGGAAAAGAGCTTGTGAAATGATAGTTGTTCATATGTGTTAAATATTGTAAGATGATATTGGTACTAATAAAAACAGATAAGTACCAAAGGTTTAGGAGGGGGATTATGAAACAAAGAATCATAACAGAAACAATGTATCAAATTCAAACGAAGGGGTTTACATTTACAATTAGTGACTTAGCAAAACAGCTAGCTGTGAGTAAGAGGACAATCTATGAGCACTTCTCTTCAAAGGATGAAATCGTAGATGAAGTTATTCGTAGTGTAATAGAAAGTATTCAAGAAAAGGAAAAAGATATCGCAGATGATGAAACGTTACAAACAGTTGAAAAAATAAGACGCATTTTAATTTGTATTCCACAACAATTTAAACTCATGGATGCACGGTTATTAGTAGAACTAAAAAAATATCATTATAATCAATGGCGGAAATTAGATCAGTTTTTACGTGAAGGTTGGTCTACTGTAATTCGGTTAATAGAAGAGGGAATGAGAGAAGGGAGTATTAGACAAATTCAAATTCCATTTTTTATTGAATTATATTTAGGAGCACTGAATCGCATATATGATCCTATGTTTATGGAAAAGAGTGATTATACATTGGGGAGTATGCTTGAATCTATTATGGACATGTTGCTATACGGAATTTCTAATTCAAAATAGAAGGTGGGAGAGTAATGCAGTGGATTTATTTATGCTTAGCAATTTTATTTGAAGTAGCGGGTACAACTGCGATGAAACTATCTGATGGATTAACGAAACTTATCCCAAGTATTCTTATTTTTGTATTTTATGTAGTAAGCTTTTCATTTTTGTCATTTGCATTAAAGGGACTGGAGGTATCAGTTGCATATGCAATTTGGTCAGGTATGGGAATTGTAACGATTACAATTATTGGTTTCTTTTATTTTGGAGAAAGTATCAATGTGATTAAAATACTAGCGATGTTTTTTATTTTAATTGGAGTCGTGATCTTAAATTTTAGTAGTACGGCACATGAAGAGAAGAAAAAAGAAGTAGTGGAGGAACGTATACGTTGAATCGTTTAAAATATTTTTTCCTTATTACTGATATTGGATTTATTATATATTGGTTCATAACAATTTTTCATATGATTCCACAAGAATATTTGTTTAAAGATTATCAAAATCCTATTTTAGTAGCATGGAACTGGTCATTTCTACCATTGGATTTATTCATCTCGCTGACGGGATTATTAAGTTTATATTTGTATGCTAAACAAAAGCATACTTGGAGTCATTTTGCGTTCTTATCATTAATTTTAACTTTTTGTTCAGGTTTACAAGCTCTAGCATTTTGGACAATCCGTTTAGATTTCGATATTTCCTGGTGGATTCCTAATCTGTATTTATTACTTTATCCATGTTTTTTCTTAAAAGGTATTTGGAGAGAATGTGGATGGTATGGGGCTAAAAAAGTGGGATAATCGCTCTGTTTCTCAGTGCAAAAACATTCTAAAAAAATCACTATTCTCTCATTTCTTCTAAATCGATGAGAGAATAGTGATTTTTCAATTTCTTCACCTAGTCAATTGAAATCTACCATTACTTCTTGATTTCAATTGCTGAAGCCTTATCGTTCCAATCCGCAGCTAGATTCGCAGTTTTACCATACCAATCAGAGTGTCTAAATAAGACGCCTTTGCCATATCCTTGAGTTGAAGTATGCTCCCACAGTGTCGTTGAATAGCTTGCAGAAGGTGACGCCGTACTTACGGAGGAAATTCTGTCATTCCAGCTAGAAGGTAAGTTTTTAAACCCGCTACTCCAATAAATATATTGTCCACCTTTATTTTTATGTTCATAGAAATCAGTACTACCAGCACCACTACCTAGGGGCTGTATTTTGTTTTTTAGTCTTTGTTTATCTTTTTCAATGAAAGCATCCAAGGTTTCTTTGCTTGTAAAACCATATGCTAACCAATCTCCGTTTTTATTTTGTTTAGGTAGAACCATCGTTATTTTTATGTCTTCGTTAGATGGGGTATTCACTGTTGCTAGAGAATCTACATTCTCTCCATCTACAGTTACATAGTCGAACGATTTAATCGTATAATCTTTTTCTGCATTTGCTGATACTGTTCCCAGCCCTCCAGTTAATGCAAAACTTGCTGCTAATACTCCTACTGCTAACTTCTTAAACATACCAACATCCCCTTTTTGCTTAGATTTTTCTTGCAACTAAAATGTATATCGTTTTTGTAGTATTGTAAATATTCTGAAGTTTTATAAATAAAAAAACGGAATATTCTTTGTTTTCCATTTAATTTTTAGAAAAACATAAATTATTGAGAGTGTAGGGAGTTTCAAGCAATTTATTTTTGGAGAGTAAAAGTTAAAAGAACTTGGTGATATGCCAAGTTCTTTCTTGTATTTAAATTAGATTTATAACATTTGCTGTGCTAACTCAATTAGTTGTTTTCTTGATTTGATGATCTTTTCCCCATTCACACATTTCATTCATAATTTGAATTAAAGATTTTCCGTATTCACTTATTGTGTACTCGACCCTTGGTGGAACTTCTTGATATACAGTTCGATGGATAATCCCATCAGCTTCAAGTTGCCGTAATTGTTGCGTCAGAACTTTTTGTGTAATCTCTGGGATAGCACGTTTCAGTTCGTGTGTCCGCTTCTCTCCATTCATTAGAATGCATAAAATACTACTCTTCCATTTTCCTCCGATGACTTCAAGGGTAGTAGCGATAGGGAAGTTTTGATTCTGATTTATCTTCATATTACACCTCCATAGGTACTTTGAGGTTCCTATAGCACCTGAAAGTACGTACTTTTCAATTATATGTAACTAATACATACTAATACTAAAGGATTTCATTTATTTATAAGGGGGAAAATAATTGATGAAAACACTTGTAATTGTAGCACATCCAGATATTGAAAAATCAAGAATTAATAAAAGATGGATAAAAGAACTGGAGAAATATTCTGATGAGATAACGGTTCATCAATTGTATAAAACGGCTCCTAATTGGGAATTCGATATTGAGCATGAACAAAGGCTATTATTAGAACACGATCGCTACATATTTCAGTTTCCATTCTATTGGTATAGTTCACCACCATTATTAAAAAAATGGTTTGATGATGTACTCACATACGGTTTCGCGTATGGTTCTACAGGAGATAAAGTGCGTAATAAAGAATTTGGATTGGCGATTTCTATAGGGGGATTAGAAACGCAGTATAAGGATGGGTTTACAATGAAAGAACTAACAAAACCATTCCAGGCAACTTGTCTATATACAGGGATGAAATTCATACCAACATTTACGTTGTATGGAGCTGAGTACGAACTAAAGGATGAAGATATCGAAAGAAGTGCAGCTGATTATGTTAAATATATTATGAATAAAAGTAATCTTTATATATGATTTGAAAATATCCCGATTCCTTTTAAGGTATTGGGATATTTTTTATGTAATGTATTAGTTTGAAATAAAGTTTGAGCAAAATGGATTTTGTTTGTCTGGATGAACATTTCACTTTATAAAAAAGTTTGCTTAAAACGTAAGTAGAAGCCTCGCTTTTATGTAATGTATATTATATTTTAAATCGTGTACTCACATACTGAAAAAATAGATACTCCTATCTGTTTTAAATATATATTCTTCATAATCGCATGCATAATAATCTCCTGTTGGAATGTTCAATTAAAAGGCCAGTTATAATGAGATAATAAAGTTGTTTAAAAAATAATAAAATTATTTAAAAACAAATAAAGGTGTTATAAAGTATAGAAATGGTACTTGGGGTATTTGTATCGTATACTTCTATAAATAAAGAATAAATTTAAGTGTGGGGCTGATTAAGTGTTTAAATATAACGTATGTTTCTTAAAAAATAAGGATAAAGTCTTGATGTTGAATCGTGAAAAGGCACCGATTATGGGAGTGTGGAACGGTGTTGGTGGTAAAAATGAAGTAGGTGAAACTGCTGATGAGGGTGCAATTCGTGAAGTGTTTGAGGAAACAGGATTCAAGGTAAATCAGTATTATTCAAAGGGTATCATTACATGGGATACTAGTGATCGTAAAAAAGATGGATTATATGTGTATTTATTTGAAATAGATACAGTATTAGATAGTGAATCTATGAAAAAAACAAGAGAAGGTATTCTCGATTGGAAGCACATTGGTTGGATACTGAATCCCTCTAATTTAGGGATTGCTGAAATGGTAAAGGAATATTTACCGGTTCTATTAGAAAAAGCAAGTGATTATTCATTCGAATATAAAGATGATGTGTTAACACTTGTAAAATAAAAGTTTTTACATAAAGATTTCATAATTAAACATCTTTATTATCTATTTTTGAGGGGAAACTTAAATAGATTGATTTACATTTAAAGAAACTTAAAGAGTCTTGCTACATGTGAATTGTAATAAAGTTCTTATTTTTCTATTCAAAATTAAACACCTTTATTCTCTCTATACACCAGTTTGTAGAGGATTTTAACAGTTTTGTTTAGAGGTATTATTTAAATAAGGATTGTGAAGTCTTTTGGTGAATATTAAATGTTAATCTAAAAGATGGAGGTTGTTGTGATGTTGAAACTGTTTCAATATAACTGGCAAGTTCGTGATGATTGGTTTACATTGTGCGAAGACATACCGGATGATGAACTATTAAAGAAACGGGTCGGTGGGTTTGGTAGTATCCTACATACCTTATTTCACATTGTAGATGTGGAATATATGTGGATCTTAGGTTTGCGAGGTGAACCAGTGCCTGAGGAGCCATTGTTTGAAGATTATGCTAGCTTACAAAAAGTGAAAAATCTTTCAGCTCAATACCACGAGAAAGTGAAGCCCTTTGTGACATCTTGGACAAATGAAATGGATTCTCGGAAACTTTCAGAAACTGATTTCAATGAAGAACCGATTAGCTCTAGAGACGCACCAATCAGGCGCCGAGTCATTGAATGTACACACGGAGAGATCATACGTCATGTCATTGTCCACGAAATCCACCATATCGGCCAGTTATCTATATGGGCACGTGAAATAGGAAAAGAGCCTGTTTCCGCAAATCTGAGAGGAAGAGGGCTATTCGATAATTAGACTGCCTTTGTCAATTTCACAATCGGGCGCTTTAATGGCACAAGGATCAAGAAATGATCAAACTTATTTATAAACGAATGGTTTAATTGAATATATGTAAAGCGTGTTTTGATCAATCTTTTTTTCAAAACACGCTTTTTCTATTTACTATTTTATCAAGGTTTATAGAGTTAATTTAATTAAACTTTATTCCAAAGCTACAACTAGTCACTTTTGTATTAACAATTATGCGTAACTTCTAGCTCATTATTGGCATATATTGTTCCGTAAGTAGCACAAAGTAACATACCATCACAAATCTCGCTACTTACTTGAAAGTTTATGTTATCTTCATATGTATCTATGCTATCAGCTCTAATTGTATCTACAAGTTTTTTAAAATCAAGAACTGGTAAATATTTCGCTATCATTTCATAGCTTGATAAATTATCTGCATTATTATCTGCATTATATTCCTGAATTTCTTTGTAAATTGGACTTAGACTATACGGATCATGTTTTAATTGTCCATTTTCATCTTCGAATTTTTTTATTTCTTCTTTAACTATATAATTTGGATAATCTTCACTGCCTTCATCTTCATCACCAAATTCCCAAAATGGATATTCTATGTCACATAAGTGCGTTATAATCCACATCAGAAATTGCTCATTTATAAAACCTACATTTGCTTCTAGCTCCTTAAATCTATTACCATAATATTTTGTAGCTTTTTCTATCTTCTCTTCTTGAGACATATCATCTGTCGCCCCTGTTATGTCACATTCATCTAGATCTATAAAAATGCTATCGAACTTACTTAAAACGCCTAAATCAACTGTTTCACTCCAGTAGGCTTCACCATCTATACCGATTTTTATCATAACATCCTCCATTCTGCGGCTATCGCCTCAAACTCACGTTTTTCCATGACGTTCTCTAAAGATTTGTTATTAAGCTACTAGAATTTAATAACTGTCCAATTCAGTGTAGCCTATTCAAATCAACCATATCAAGTCTTTGAATCCTGTTAGAAGGGAAATAAAGAGCTATATTTATATAAGTAACTTTAGAGAGATAAAAATTTCATTTTGGCGATACTTCAAAATTTTAGCTTAATGGGCATGGCGGGCTATCCCTGTTTTTTTATAAATACGAGCAGTGACCATTTAAGGTGTTTCCAGCCATAATCGGACTGGAGCTAGAATTATTTCCTAGTCCTCTTATAAGTGGATACAGGCTTTACTTGCATAAATTCTTAAAAATTTTCAAATAACTTTCTAATAAAAATCTCTATCAATAGGCATAAAAAAGACCTCAGTTTTCACGAGTCATTTTTTATGTACGTCAATGTTCTAAAAAATCGTGACTGTATTTCAAAGCTACATTATAAATAAAATTTATCAAGTTTAATCTTTAGTAAATTAATAGTTAATGTAGTAAAATAAAAATCTAAAAAATGAAAAAGGGGCGTTTTTCTTGAGTACGATGCAACAACTTTTACAAAAAAGAGCAAAACAATCAGCCGATGTAGAGGCGCTTGTTGGAGGAGGAAAAAGGTATTCATTTAAAGAGTATAATGAACGAGTAAATCAATTGGCACACTTCTTATTAGAATTAGGTATTCAAAAGGGAGACCGTATAGGAATTTTGTGTAAGAATAATCATCCATTTCCAACAATTATGATGGCAAGTTTGAAAATTGGTGCGATACTGATCCCATTTAATCATCAGCTTACTTCTTATGAATTAGAAACGATTATACAAGAAGCAAAATTAAAAATGTTATTCTATGATACTGAGTTTAAAGCAGTATTATCTAAAATTGATGCAGTAAAAGAGATTCTAATGACAATAGAGACTGGACACCAGATGGATGTGGCACCGTCATTTGAACGATTGTTACAAAAACAATCCAAAAATGAACCAGCTGTAACTGTTCATGAAGATGATGATGCCATCTTCTTATTCACTTCTGGAACAACAGGGAATGCGAAAGCATGTGTAATTGGTCACAGAAATTTATATAATTATTTTACTGAAGTAGCAGGTCAAAGCGAAATTCCAGCAGGACAGCGTTTCCTTTCTGTACATCCGCTTTTTCATATGAGTGGCGTTCTTTCTGTATTAAATTGTATTTATCATGGTGTTACGATGGTTTTCCTTTCTGATTCAGATCCTGCACTTATTTGGGATACAATTGAGAAAGAGAATATTACAACGATGCTCGCATTCCCAGCTGTATATAGTTATATGCTGGATGAATTAAATAAAAAAGAACGTGATATCTCTTCTTTCAAGATAGCGCAAAGTGGTGGAACAAAAGTATCTGAGAGCATTATACAGCGCTATGCGGAAAAAGGAATTTATATGGTCCAAGGATACGGAAGTACAGAAGGATGGGTTGTTAGCTCTTGGCGGCCAGACATGGGGAAAGAGAAAATGTCTTCAGTAGGAAAGCCAATTAAAAACGTGGAAGTGAAAATTATTCATCCTGATACAGGTGAAGAATTACCAAAGAAAGAAGTTGGGGAAATTCTTGTAAGAAGTCCATATATGTTTAAAGGCTATTGGAATAATGAAAAGGCGACCAAAAAAGTTTTAAAAGATAGCTGGTTTTATATGGGAGATGCCGGCATGATAGATGAAGAGGGTTTCTTATATATAATGGGACGATATAAAGATGTTATTGTACACGGCGGCGATAATGTATATCCGGATCAAGTAGAAGAAGTAATCCATGAAATAAATGGTGTATTGGAAGTTGCTGTAGTTGGAATTCCAGATGACTTTTGGGGAGAAATTCCAAAAGCTTATATCGTCACAGATATTCACACATCTTTAACAGCAGAAGAGGTTATTCAGTACTGTAAACAAAAATTAGCAAGCTACAAAATACCGCAAGTAGTGTTTGTTAAAAGTTTACCGAAAAATGCGTTAGGTAAAGTATTGAAGAGAGAGTTGAAAAGTGATGTTTTAATAAGCTGAAAATAAAAAGTCCAGTTATGTTTTGTGCATAACTGGACTTTTGTTTATTTCGATATCGTATTGGTTTACTAAATTTTGTAATTCTATTAAAATAATAAAGAAAATTCTAATGATAAAAAATATTTCTTCGGAAATAGAATTTAGAGAATTGAATATGAAAGAAGAGATAAACATTAAGAAAGTCATTGTTACAAGTAGAGACGGAACGACTTATCCTTCGTCCTTTTCGAGAAGAGGATTATATAAGCTGGTATGAAGGATTTCATAATCGGTCGGCATCTCAGTATAAGTATGATGATGGTTATCAAGATATGGCGTATGCAACAAAAGAATGGTTTGTCGAATGGATACAAGGGTTTCTGGAAGCAGCGGAACGAGATGAAATGTATGTGTTAGGAATTTTTCGTAAAGAAGATGGTGCAAATGTTGGTAAGATTGAATTGATTACAATTTTAAGAATGGATTATCAATGGGCGATGATGGGATATTCGATTCATAATCAGTACTGGAAAATGGGTTATGGGGTAGAAAGTGTACAGGCCGCTATGGACCTATTCTTTGATCATCTTAAATTCCACCGCATTGAACTACACATAAACATTGATAATGAGCCATCGATTCGTCTGGCGGAAAGAGCAGGATTTGATTTTGAATGCACGAGAAAAGCATTTTCTTTTGAAAATGATGAGTGGACTGATTTTCTTATTTATTATAAAAATCAGATGGGTGGATAAAGGAATTTGTAAAGTCATATAGAATGGGGAGATAAATTTGGAAGAACAGTTTATAGAGACAAGTGAATGCCACTTATGGACAGTAAAACAAGGACAAGGAATTCCGGTCTTACTCATAAGCGGTGGACCAGGTTGTGCCGATTATTTAGAACCAGTCGCTAGTTTGATAGACGATATATGTGAAGTAATTCGGTTCGATCCTAGAGGATGTGGGCGTTCTGAGTTCGATGGTATAGGATACGGTGTAAAAGAATGTATAGAAGATATAGAAAGAATACGAGAATATTACAAAATTGAAAAGTGGATCGTTATGGGGCATTCGTGGGGAGCTGATTTAGCTCTTGCGTATGCAATATTACAGCCTAATTCACTGTTAGGATTTGTCTCAATTTCAGGAACTGGAATTCAAAATGATTGGGATTGGAAAACAGCATATAAAAAAGGATTGGAAGAACGAGGAGAGATATGTCCAAATTCGGTTTATTCCTATAATAAGGATGTACACCGCTCTTTAATAAATTCTTGGAGAAATTTTATTAAACAACCAAATTTATTAAAAGAGATTTCACGAATTGACATACCGTCTCTATTTATACATGGCCAAAGAGATATACGACCATCTTGGCCTATTTTACAAATTGCATCCATTATAAACGGAGCCCAAGCTATTGAAATAGCAGAAGCTGAACATTATATTTGGTTGCAGAAAGAAAATAGTCTTAGGGAAGTTTTGCGACAGTATGTAAACAAATCCTTTTAGGAGGAACTGCATATGAAAGTACTGATTACAGGTGGAAACAGAGGCTTAGGATTCGAACTAGTCAAAGTATTTCATGAAAATGGACATGTTGTTTTTCCGCTAGTTCGGAGAGAGGGAGAAATTGATACGTTACATCGTGTATTTCCATCTCGATGTTTTCCTATATTAGCAGATTTATCATCTGATGATAGCATTGACCTGATAAAAGAGCAACTTAAACAGTATACAGAAGTGGTTGATCTTATTATCAATAATGCTGGAATACCAGGAAAAGAAACAGAGATTTTACATACTACTTCGGAGGAATTAATGGCTGTATTTAATATTCATTGTTTGGGAGTAATTCGAGCTGTTAAAGGTTCATATTGTAGCTTAATCAAGTCAAAAAATCCTAGAATCATTAATATCTCTTCGCGTTTAGGTTCTTTATCTAAAATGGCAGCTCAAGAATTTCCACAAGGGCAGTTTTCCTATTCATATCGCATTGCAAAGGCAGCACAAAATATGCTGACATTATGTTTACAACAAGAATTTGAGGAAACAGGCATCGTGGTGACCGCAATTCATCCTGGAAAATTAAAAACAGAGATGGGGGCGTATGATGCGGATATGACTTCAAGTGAAGGGGCATACAACATGTACAATTGGGTAATGAGTACAAATCATGAAGTTTCAGGTAAGTTCATTGATCCATCTTTAGGAGAATTAGGCTGGTAGTTTTAATTTTTGTATAGAAGGGTGAACAAAATGTACAATGTTACAATCGTTCAAAACATATTTGGACCTTCCAAAAAAGTATTAAATGGTTTACCGAATGCAATAACAATTGAAGAAATTAAAGAAGATTTGCTGTATGATCCTCAAAATTATAAAGACAAGATAAAAAGATTTGTAGAGGTTTGTGCAAATTGGAATGTAAAAAGAGCGAATATTTTACTAAACAAAAGTTTCAATAGCTATACTCCCAGTGCAAAAGTGTTACGTGAATTTAACTTTCAACTTTACGCAGCGAAAATAGAAGTGTTTCGCAAGCTTGCGGATATGGAAGCTCCAGAAAAACCGTATAAATTTCGCTCTATAGACGAAGGGATGTTGTCTGAAGAAGAATTTAAGTCGCTTTGGGAGCGATGTATGTCAGGGTCAGATAATCAATTATCAACTCTTCATATTAATGAACATTTTTACGCTATACAAGCAGAATTAGATCAGGGCTGGGAAAAATCGTGTATTGTTTTTTATGAAAAGGATAAGCCGATTGGAATATCTATTCCTCATATTGAACCTGGAACAAAGGATGAAGGACGATTGTTTTATTTCGGATTACTGCCAGAGGAACGTGGAAAAGGAATCAGTGCTCAAATCCATCTCCAATCTTTACATTTATTAAAACAAATGGGAGCTACCTATTATATAGGAAGTACCCATTTGACAAATGAAAAGATGCAAAAGGTTTTTTGGAAAAACGGCTGTTCTATAAGGGCAGAGACGGAACTATGTTGCAAAACTTTCAAATAAAAGTTAGGGGATGAGAAAGTGAAGGAAGTAAAAGTTTTCCATTATGATGCATTCAGTAGTAAGCCAAATATGGGAAATCCAGCTGGGCTTGTAATAAATACGCAAGGGTTAACAGGTGATGAAATGCAGCTTATAGCAAAAAAGGTAGGGTTTAACGAAACGTCATTTGTACTTCCTTCGAATGTTGCGGATGTGAGAATTCGTTATTTTACACCAGGACATGAAATGAATCTTTGTGGACATGCGACAGTGGGAACGATTTATGCGCTTCATGAAAAAGGATTATTAAAGGGGAAGGAAAACCTCGCAATAGAAACGAAAGCGGGAGTATTACCAGTACGTATAAATGTAGATGAAAAGAGAGAAACATTTATTAGGATGAGACAAACAGCACCACAGTTTCAAAGCTTTAATGGTTCGAGAGAAGATGTGGCTCACAGCATTGGACTTCATGAAACGGATTTAGATGAAACATTGCCGATTGTATATGGAAGTACTGGAATTTGGACTTTACTCGTTCCAATTAAAACGTTAGACGCTTGTCAAAGAATGAAACCAAATAATAAAGAGTTTCCATCTATTTTAAAAGAAATACCGAAGGCATCGATTCATCCTTTTTGTTTAGAAACGTATGATGAAGCAGCACATATGCATGGTCGTCATTTTTCATCACCTTATTCCGGAACAATTGAAGATCCGGTGACAGGAACTGCTTCGGGTGTCATGGGTGCATATTATGCTACGTTTTTGAAGCAAGATTTTGATAGTGAAATGAAATTAATTGTTGAACAAGGACAAGAAATGAATAAGGACGGTCGTGTGGCTGTTTATGTAACAAAGAATCAGGAAGATCATTCACTGCAAATCGAGATTTCGGGAACGGCTGTATATGTAGATAAGTTTCAAATTTCGATTTGAAAAAAGCTCGGTACACGACCGAACTTTTTATCTATTTAATACTTCAATAAAAGAAGTATCTCCATTTTGTCTCATTACAGAATGGAAATTGCTACGTTCTAACGTTTCTGCAACTTGTTTCAATTGCTGGGCATCATCATGATGAATTAGCAGACTATCTGCACCGCTTTCTTCAATGTGGATATGTTCAATATTACCGATAGCCTGATTTACAGCTTGTAAAAAATCGGGTTTCATATATGTCCTCCTAATATGTACAGATATGTTTTCTAGCATGCCCATATTTATAAAAATTAAAAGTTAGCACTAATAAAAGAAAAGATAATGTGAAATGAGATTGACGGGTTGCCACGATAGCATTTGGAGTAGAGGATTTTTCTTATGTTTGTCGAATAATAAAGTTGTTTTCTCTATGGTTAAATATACTTGAAGAATGGGAATGGAAAAGGTGGACATTTCAGAAATTATCGAACAATTAGTTGTTAATGAAGGAATTGCTGATTATCCGAAAGGCTACAAGAAGTTAACTGGTGGTACGACAAGTAGACTGTATCTTTTAGTAGGAAATGAACAGTGTGTTGTAAAGTTGAATGAAGCGAGGGTTATTGAAGAAGAAGCATATTTTCTTAACTTTTATGAGAATAAAAGTATATTTCCTAAGCTTTTGTATGTTGACCCATTATATAGATATATGGTGTATTCATTTATTCCTGGTTCTGTAAGTTGTGATGCTGGGAATAAAAAAGATATTCTTTGTACGCTTGTTCAGAAAGTCATTCATACATATAAACCAGCTGTGAAAATGGATCAGTGGGGATGGAAAGAAGATCCGGTAGACTCTTGGCAGGATTTTCTTTTAGAAAGGGTGAGGGAGGCGAATGAAACTGTAACTTCCTATATAACAGAAGAAGATTTTCATACCGTTGTTCAATTGGTACATAGTCCAAATAGAACGGCATATAGTGATCAACCATTTTTATTGCATGGAGATTGTGGGTTTCATAATTTTATATTTAATGAGCATACATTATATGGTGTAATTGACCCTTATCCAGTTTTGGGAGATCCTATATACGATTTAATTTATGCATTTTGTTCGACGCCGAAAGAGTTAACGAGGGAAACAATAGACGAGGTAGTAGAAAAGAGTGTATTTCATAATAGAGCGAGGGAAGCTTTATATGAAGAAGTTGTAATCGTTTTATATTGCAGGTTAGACACTTGTTTGAGACATCATCCAGAAAATTTAGAAGCTTACTTACAAGCTTGGCGTTATTGGATGAATCTGATTCATGAACAGTGAAAGTTAAATAGAAAATAAAATGGGGATAGGAGAAATGTTATGAAAAATTTTGTTTGTACAACATGTGGCGTGCAATATGCAGCTAGTGTGGAAGAACCAACAAATTGTATGATTTGTAATGAAGAACGACAATATGTGAATCCAAAGGGGCAATCTTGGATAACGCTTGATGATTTACAAGAGAGCAACAAATATCAAAATGAAATGATTGAAGAAGAAACAGGACTTTATAGCTTTACAACAAAACCGGAATTTGCGATTGGTCAAACTGCTTATTTGTTAAAAACAGAATCGTATCATTTGCTATGGGATTGTATTACATATCTCGACGAAACTACAATTGAGAGAGTAAAAGAATTAGGAGGGTTAGATGCAATTGCATTATCCCATCCGCACTATTATTCTACTCAAGTCGAATGGGCAGAAAGATTCGATGTGCCAATTTATATTCATGAAGATGATAAACAGTGGGTAATGCGTCCGAGTAAACATATTGTTTTTTGGTCAGGGGAATCATTGCAATTAGCTGATGGACTTACGGTGCATCGTCTAGGTGGACATTTTAAAGGTGGTTCTGTTTTACATTGGTCACAGGGGAATGATGGAAAAGGTATTTTATTAACAGGCGATATTATTCAAGTTGTAGCTGATCAAGAGTGGGTGAGCTTTATGTATAGCTATCCAAACTTAATTCCGTTACCAGCAAATAAAGTAGAAGAGATGGCGAAAAGGGTAAAAACACTATCTTTTAATCGTTTGTATAATGCTTTTCACCGAGTAGTGAAAGAGAATGCGAATGAAGCTGTAGGACGGTCTGCACGGAGATATATTTCCGCGTTAGAAGGTAAATTGTTTCATACATAAAGAGGAGAAGTAAAAATGAATACATTAATATGTTTTGGTGATAGTATTACAGCTGATGAAACATTTTGGAATGGAACACCGAGATTAACACCACGTTTACAAGAGCATTTTCCAGATTGGAAAGTAGAAAATGCAGGTGTTCCGGGTGATGATACGTTCGATGCTTTAAGAAGAATAGAAGAAGATGTGTTATCTTATGATCCGACATTTGTAACAGTCTTTTTTGGCGCAAATGATGCAGCATTTCATAAGCAAGTATCACTACAAGAATATGAAGAAAATCTAATTGAGATCGTGAAAAAAATTTCACCAGAAAAGGTGCTGTTAATTAGCCCGGCACCAGTGGATGAGGAAAGACAGCAGGCAAGAACAAATGAAGTTTTATCACAGTATGCAAGAGTAGTGGAAGAAGTGGCAAAACAAACAGGAAGTCACTTTCTTGATTTGCATTCTCATATGACCCATGAATCAGATTATAAGAAGTTTGTAGAAAATGAAGAGCGTGATGGACTGCATTTTAGCGTTGTTGGTTATGAATATTTAGCTGAGTTGATGGGGAGTAAATTAAAAGAGATCTTTAAATAGATGTCGCACAGGAAAAGCAAAGCTATGAGTAGCTTTGCTTTTATAGTTTCTTTTTCGGCCTACGTACTAATTCACCACCACAGTTTGGACAAACATAATGCGTTTTTTCTGTGCACGGTGCACAAAATGTGCATTCGTACGTACAAATATAAGCTTCCGAATCCGTTTGAAGTGAAGTGCTGCAAGTTTGGCAGTTTGTTTTCATTTCCAATGACATGTGATTTCCTCCTGAGTGTTTGAATGTTTGTAATTTAATGATAATATAAGTTGGAGAATATGTCCTTTTCAAATGAAAGTATATTTGGAAGTTTATATAACGTTTGAAATGAAATATAAAATTTTTATTATAAAAAGTAATTTTAAATCAATTCATGATGCTAGATTTAAATTAAATTTAGTAGTTTTTCAGTTGTTAAAACTGTAGCAAACATTTTATGAAGGCTTACTAATGCTATATTATGAATGTCTTCTGCAGCATAGTAATTTCCGTCGTAAGCAATGCGGCCAAATGTAGCAGTTGCATCTGAAACGACATAAGTTGAAAATCCTAAATTACCAGCCATGCGTACTGATGTCGATACACAATAGTCTGTTGTTAAGCCGATAATGACGATAGTTTTATAATTGTGTTCTCGTAAATAAAATTCTAAATTTGTTCCGATAAAAGCGCTATTTACACTTTTTTGAAATACTGGTTCGTTTGGAAGCGGAATGGCAAAGTCTTTAAATTTACTTCCGCTATTTTCTTTTCTTAATGGATGATTTTCTTTATTGGAAATGTGCTGCACATGGATTACAGGACGATTTGTTTTTCTCCATGTTTGTAGTATGAGTTTCATGTTTGTTTCAGCATCAATATTATTACGTTCTCCCCAGCGAGGATCATCGAATTCTTTTTGGATATCAACTAAAATAAGTGCAGTATTTTTAGGTAAGTGATTCATTTGTTATGCTCCTTTTCAAAAAATATTTTCTATAGGGTAATGATATCAATTGTTGTAAATGTTGAGAATTTCCAGTTTTTTTGAAGGGTATAACGAAAAGTTTGGACAAGGAGATAAAGAGGATGGAGATAGAGTGGTTTCGGTGCTTTTTACTTTGCTCACAATACAAAAGCTTTTCAAAAGTAGCAGAGCATCTTCATATGACACAACCAGCAGTAAGTAAACAAATAAAGAAATTAGAAGCTGAATTAGAAGTGGAATTAGTGAGTAGATCTCCACAAGGTATAGAATTAACAGAAGCAGGAATGTATTTTCAAAAAAGAATCCTTCCATTTGTTAAGGAATGGGATGGTATTAGACAAGAAATGAAAGACATGGGAGAATCCATACACGTAACGTTAGGATTACTTCCTAGTCTTGCGGCATTTTATCTTCCTGAAAAACTTGTTGGAAGCCAGATTGAGAATATGAATTTAGAAACGAAGGTATATGATATGTCTAAAGAGATTATGGAAGATATTTTATCAGGAAAGTTAGAGGCAGGTTTAGTAGATGAAAAGTGGGTACCAAAAAATCTTTGGAATAGGAAGTTATTTGTAGAACCGTATGATGTAGTTTTTCAAAAGACACATCCGTTTAGTAAAAAAGAAAATGTAAATATAAAAGAACTATTATTAGAGAAATTAGTTATGTATCCAGTCGGTTGCGATATTCGAAGAGCGATTATAGAAGAGTTTGAAAGATTGAATGCGGACCCTGATATTTGTTCTGAGGTATCGTTCCGAGACTTTATTCTTGGCATGGTTGCCGCAGGAGCTGGAATTACAATTGTTCCACGAACGATTTCAGAGCGTATTGAACATTTGCCGCTGCGCTCTTTACCCATTCGGGATTTTCAAAAACAAAGAACCATATATTTGATTGCAAGAAATGAAAAGATTGGCAAAGTACTCTTTAAGGTATTTACAGGAACTTCTTTGTAATTGTTTAGAAGTTATTCTTTTATACTAAATTATTTCTTTTTCATACTTATTTATATAAAATTGAATAAGTAATACAGTAACAGGGGGATATGTTTTAGTGGAAAATTATCAAAAATTGAATTTGAAAAATGATATGAGTTTTAACAGTTTACGAGCTGATTGTGAGAATTGTTTCGGTTTGTGCTGCGTTGCATTACCTTTCGCAGCTTCAGCTGATTTTGCAGTTAATAAAGATGCTGGTAAGCCTTGCGCAAATTTACAGTCAGACTTTCGTTGTAGCATTCATAAAAATCTTAGGCAGAAAGGTTTTAAAGGGTGTACTGTATTTGAGTGCTTCGGTGCGGGACAAAAGGTTTCACAGGTTACTTTCGAAGGAGTTGACTGGCGTAAAGATTCTAAGCATGCGCAGAAAATGTACGCTGTTTTTCCAATCATGCATCAGCTTCATGAGATGCTTTGGTATTTGAATGAAGCTTTCGCGTTAAAAGCAACACGACCGATTCATAGAGAGATTCGTACTGCGATTGAAGAGACGGAACGACTTTCTTATCTTAGCCCAGATTTGCTGATTGATGTAAATGTTTCATCACACAGAGCGTATGTAAATGAACTTCTATTAAAAACAAGCGAACTAGTATGGGCGGAATCACGTCACAAGTATAAGAGTGCGAAAAAAAATAAAAGGATGAATCACCGAGGAGCAAACCTTATGGGGGCAAAGCTGAGAAGAGCAGACTTTAAGGGGGCGAATTTACGAGGAGCATACCTCATTGCAGCTGATCTGCGAGAAGCTGATTTAAGAATGGCTGATTTTATTGGTGCTGATTTACGGGATGCTGATCTTAGGGGAGCGAACCTTACGGAGAGTATTTTTCTGACTCAAGTTCAGGTTAATGCAGCGAAAGGAGATGTAAACACGAAATTACCAAGTTTACTTTCTCGTCCAGCGCATTGGTCTGCGTGAGAAAAATATAAATTTTATCTTAATAGATAATGTAAAAACACAGGCTATATTTTTTATAGCCTGTGTTTTTATTATTTTTTCTTTTCAAGTGTAGTTATCACGACACTAAATATAATAAGAACACCCCCAATAAAAAAGTTACGATTTAACGTTTCATTTAAAAGTAGCCACCCTAGCAATGAACCAACAATAGGTTGAAAAAAGAAAAAGAGTGAGCCAATGCTAGCATCCATTAACTCAAGTCCTTTATTCCAAAGAAAAAAAGCACCGGCAGTAGAGATGATTCCTAAATAGAGAATGCCTAAAATGATAGTGGCGTTTAAGTTTCCAACTGGATTGGATTGTAACTCCCAAATCATGCAAGGTGTGATGAAAAATAATGAAAAGAAAATTGCGTACGTTGTAATGATTAAGGATGAAAAACGACTAGATGCAATTTTTACATAAATAGATAGTAAAGCCCACGTAATAGCGGCCCCAACTAAAATGATTGTGCCGATAAAATAAGATCCTACTTCTATATCCCAACCAATAACAATTATGACACCTATTGTGGCTAAGAGAGTAGAGAGTATTCTGCGAGTCGTTAATTTTTCTTTCAAAATCAAAGTAGCGAATACGACCATAAATGCTGGCGTAGCTGATGTAACTAAAGAGCCTGTGTGCGCATCAGATAGTTTTGTTCCAATGAATTGACATGTAATTGAAACGAAGTAGCCGATGAAACCAATCCAAGCAAAGAGTAGCCAATCTTTTTTGTTTATTTGTATCGTTGTTTTTTGTTTTCGCTCTGTCGTTTTTAAAATCATGTACAAAACTACAAAGGCAATAATAAAGCGAAGCCAGACAAGTGTAAGTGGGGGAACAAAATCTAATACATATTTACTGACAACGTACATACCACCCCAAATACTTGCTGCAAGTGATAAACATATAGCCCCTAAAATGGTTTGTTTCACTGTGAAATACCTCCGTCTATTTGTAGGATTGTGATTAGAAATCCTAAGACGAGGCATATTTTTGATAAAATATACGTATGCCCGCCTTAGATTATAGACGGATTACAGGTTGATCGTTTTCGAATAGGTTGTTGTAGTACATTAGAAATTCTCCTCTCAATATGTGTATTTGTTTCCCATGAATCAGTTTTATATTAAAATTATAACTTAATTTTCAGATTATTAAAGGGTATCTATCAATTCTTTTTACTCTGATGTTGAAATTTTAAATTCAACATCATGAAACTCTAAATAAGAGAAATAATAGTAAAATAACACTTGTATTTCACCAAATAAAATATGGCATAATCATTTTGTCGCAAAATAGATAGAAAAGTAAGGGTATATAAAAGGAGAAAATGAATGAGTTTTGCTATTGAAGTAATGATTGAAGCACCAATTGAAGTTGTTTTTGATTATGTAAAAGATGATGAAAAAGTAAAAGAATGGAATGCATTTTTAATCGAAAATCATTATCCGTCCGAGCGAGTGAAAGAAAATCCACGTGTAGGAGATACATTTATTTCTATACAGAAACTAGGAAAGAAAGTATATGAAGCGGAAGTGGAATTTCTAGAGTATGAACCTCCGTATATCATTACTCTCGGTGGTGAGACGAAGCAAGGATATTCTACGACAACATATGTATTAGAAGAAGAGGAAGAAGGGACACTTCTTACATTAATTTTGGAGTATGCACCTAGTAATCTATTTTATCGCATTTTATATAAGTTAACAGGCTGGATGTCACGTGCGGTATATGCGGAACAACTTGAGCATTTAGCAGAATGTGTAGAATCTACATACAATAAAGGAAAATCAATATAAAAAGTAAGGGGATCTGCAACACATATAGCAGATCTTTTTGTATATATTGTGAATAACGAACCATCACGTTTGACTGTACAGTTTATGTATTGTATGATGTTCTTAACATAAATGGGGAGGGAAAAATCGTTGGGAAGGTGTATCGAATCGGACAGTTGGCTCACTTGGCTCACGTATCGAAACGAACGATTGATTATTATACGAATCTAGGTATCTTAAAAGCGGAGCGATCTCAATCTAATTATCGCTATTACGACGAAACAGCATTTGAAACATTACAATTTATTGAGAAATGCAAGGAAATGCATATGCCGCTTTGTGAGATTAAAGAGAGGATCGAGGAGAGAAAGAAGCTGCTCGGTATCAATGAACACGTTTCGAAACAAGTGAATGAAGTGACAAACCATATCCATCAATTAGAAGCAGAGTTAACACAGTTGAAACCTCTGTTAGATGGGTTAACAGATTCACAACGTGAGAAAATATCGAAATCTTTATCTGGTCAAACGACAGCTTTAATACAAACTCTAGTACTATTGTTATAGTTAAAGTTGGATCCGACTCTTTTAATTTCTGTATAGCGCTATGTTTTCTAGAGAAACAGAGAATAAGAAAACATTATAAGTATACAGGAGGTGAACACCTTAGTTTTTTAACTAAGGGGATTCATTGGAAATATTTAATTTAGTCATGGTTGCGATTTTAATCGCATTTACTGGATTTTTCGTAGCAGCAGAGTTTGCGATTGTTAAGGTACGTTCAAGTCGCATAGATCAGCTTGTTTCGGAAGGAAAACGCGGTGCGTTAGCAGCAAAAAAGGTAACAACAAATTTAGATGAATATTTATCTGCTTGTCAGTTAGGAATTACAGTTACAGCAATGGGACTTGGTTGGTTAGGTGAACCGACAATAGAAAAGCTATTGCATCCATTATTTGAGAAATGGAACTTAAACCCTTCTATTTCACAAGTATTGACTTTCGGCCTTGCATTTATGACAATGACGTATTTGCACGTTGTAGTAGGAGAATTAGCACCGAAAACAATGGCAATTCAAAAGGCTGAAAGAGTAACTTTATTATTTGCTGGACCTTTAATGATGTTCTATAAAGTGATGTATCCGTTTATTTGGATACTAAATGGTTCGGCGCGTGTCATAACTGGCTTATTCGGTTTGAAACCAGCTTCTGAACATGAAGTGGCCCACTCTGAAGAAGAATTACGCCTTATTCTTTCAGAAAGCTATGAAAGTGGAGAAATTAATCAAGCTGAATATAAGTATGTGAATAATATCTTTGAATTTGATAACCGCATTGCGAAAGAGATTATGGTACCACGAACAGAAATCGTTGGTTTTTATCTCGAAGATTCAGTAGAAGAACACATGAAAATTATCCAAAGTGAACGATACACACGTTATCCAATCTTTGGAGAAGATAAAGATGATATTATCGGTATGGTCAACGTAAAAGACTTCTTTATTCGATATATGAAAGGCGATACAAAAGATTTATCATCTATTCGCACGTATATGCGTCCAATTATTGAAGTGATGGAAACAACTCCAATCCATGATTTACTTCTACAAATGCAGAAAAAACGAATTCCAATGGCTGTTTTATATGATGAGTACGGAGGGACAGCCGGAATTGTAACGCTTGAAGATATATTAGAAGAAATCGTTGGCGAGATTCGTGATGAATACGATGAAGATGAACATCCACCAATCCAACATGTAAATGAACATCACAAAATTGTTGATGGGAAAGTGTTGATTACAGAAGTAAAAGATTTATTTGGTTTACACATCGAGGAAGAAGATGTGGATACAATTGGCGGATGGATTATGATGCAGAACCATGAAATTGAAGAAGGACAATGTGTGGAAGCCGAGGGATATGAATTTAAAGTTCTTGAAAAAGATGCATACCAAATTAAACGCGTTGAAATTCGGAAGATTGATCATCAACAAGAAAAAGCAGCAACTGTGTAAGTTGCTGCTTTCTCTTTAGCTATAGGAAAACTTGAAATAAGGAGCGGATATTTTGATTGAAGTTGCGTTACGAGTATACAAACTACAGTTATATATGATTTTTAGTGGTTTACTACTTTTATGGACGATAACGCCTTTTTCAAAGCAAGTGACTGGATTTGGAATCGGATTAGCAGTCAGTGCATACTGCCTTTGGCTATTAGCAAGGCGAGTTGAAAAGATCGGAAGAAGTATTGTATTAAAACAACGTGCGCCAGGACTTGGGATTTTAAATCGTTTTGCAGCTGCGATATTGGGTGCAATCATTATGTATGAAATTGAACATGAAATGGAAATGTGGGCATTTGGTACAGGCATTTTAGGTGGGCACTTTTTAATGATTGCAAATTTAGCGTATGCGAATATGCAGTTAGCAAGAGAAGAAGAGGAAAAAAGGAAAAAGAGTGCACAGGACTCAAAATAAGAAGATAAAAGGGAACCGAAAACGGTTCTTTTTTATCTTCTTATTTTTTATTTTTCATGAAAAAATAAAAAAAATTAGAAAACCCATCGCTTTCTCAAGGTTATATATGTTATTATGACAAAAGACTTTTTGAAAGAGGTGGATGCAAATGTTACAAGCGCTACTTATTTTTGTACTTCAAATTATTTATGTTCCCGTGTTAACAATCCGGACGATTTTGCTTGTAAAGAACCAAACAAGATCCGCTGCTGGTGTCGGATTACTAGAGGGTGCAATCTATATTGTAAGTTTAGGAATTGTGTTTCAAGATTTATCAAATTGGATGAATATTGTAGCCTATGTTATTGGCTTTAGTGCCGGACTTTTATTAGGTGGTTATATAGAAAATAAATTGGCAATTGGGTATATTACATACCAAGTTAGTTTACTAGATCGTTGTAATGAGTTAGTAGATGAATTAAGACACTCTGGGTTTGGTGTAACTGTATTTGAGGGAGAAGGGATTAATTCGATTCGTTACCGTTTAGATATCGTTGCGAAGCGCTCTCGTGAGAAAGAGCTTTTGGAAATTATTAATCGCATTGCACCGAAAGCATTTATGTCTTCTTATGAAATTCGTTCTTTCAAAGGCGGCTATTTAACAAAAGCGATGAAAAAACGAGCATTAATGAAGAAGAACGATCATGCTTCATAAGAAAGAAGCGAATGAATTCTCATTTTGAGAATCATATCTATATAATGTTATACATTTTATAAAAAAGAAAAGGATAGATGCAAGCAGAGTGAATCTGAGTGATCTATCCTTTTTTTGTGCGTTATAACTGCAATAGTGTGTAGTAGGAAAAGGTGATTTGTTGATATAATGGTATAAATATGATAGTTGTTTCACACTATTTCAGAAATAGCTGGGAATTGCATATACAGAAGTGTATAAATATGAAAAATGAATGGGAGGATATTTCTGAAATCTGTAAATTACTTTATTTGCACATATTGATAGATTTTGAATATGAGGAGGAAAAACGTGTATAAATTACCGTTAGGCATACAAATACCAGGTCAAATTGATTACCCAAAGGGGTATGATTACGACACTATACAACAAAATCGTGCGCAGGCGAACATTGTAGAAGGCTACAAGATGAGAGCAATTGAAGGCGAAAAATTTCAGTATTTTACAGAAATCAATATTGATGCTGATAAAGTTTGGCGCTTGTTTGAGACATTAGTCAATATAATGTTTAAAGAAGGGATAGCCTATGGATTTGTAGGAATGAAAGGTGAAGAGCCATCTTTCAGTTCTTTTACCAAATCTGACCGAATCATGAATCTCTTTGAGGAATATAAATTTGAACTGATAAATGATGGATTTCTTCAATTTGGAATCGCGGTCGAAGATGGTACATCCTATAATGAGATTTTTGTGACAAACTTTAAAACCTTTCAAGTATGGAGTGAAAACAAAAATGATGTTTTAGATGCATTAAATCAATTGGATCTAAAGGAGTATAAAGACTTGAATTTCATTTATGATTTTCCGGTAACGTCAAAAGCACTATCTCCACAAAAATATCCTGGAAGCCGACACTACACAGAGGTTTTGGAAGAATTAGAAAAAGCCTTTTCTCTCATAGTATGATAAAAATGTTTTAAATAAAGGTGTTTATAAAAGAAAAAAGTACATCACTCTAGAGAAATGATGTACCAAAATATAATGTGTAGCACTTTATTTTTCCGTTAAGGCGAGTCGAATTCCTAAAATAGCAAAGATTCCTATTTTAGATAGGTTCACTCCTTTTGCGATTTTAGGATTCTTTAAGAACTTATTTGCAATGGTGCCAGAGAGGAATGAAATCATTGAAAATACAATGATTGCTTGTAGCATAAATAATATGCCTAGAGTGATCATTTGCATTGGTACTTCCCCGGCACTCGGGGTTATGAATTGAGGTAAGAAGGCTAAAAAGAAAAGAGAGACTTTAGGATTTAATATATTCATCAAAATCCCTTTACGATAGAGAGCGCCGTAATTTAATGAAACAGCAGCGTGTTCTCCAATTCCTTCATTACGTTCTTTAAATGCTTGCCAAGCAAGATATAGTAAATAGATTGCTCCTGCATATTTTAAAATTTGAAAGGCAATTGTAGAATGATACAAAATTGCGGAAATCCCAAGAGCAGCAGCTAATGTGTGTACCGTTATACCAGTGCATAGTCCCAGTGCGGTCATAATACCAGCTTTTTTACCTTGGCTCATGCTTTGGGCAAGAACAAATAAAATGTCAGGCCCTGGTATTAATGTTAAGAGCATAGCCGCAAAGACAAAAGCAATTACATTTGAAAAATCCATACATCCACCCCTTTGGAAAATTTTCCTTATTTTATCATGGATTACATCGTTTGTAATGTTATAAGTATACTCTGTTGTTTGATTAAAACGGCAAACTTTATAGATGCCTCTGAGAAAATGTGACATATGATATATTGTAAATGAACTAAATATTTCTGGAAAAATGTTTTTCCCCTGTTAAGTGCAGAGAAACATATTATAAGTAACGGCTAAAAGTTGAGCTTAAGGACTTGATGATTGTGTGTTCCTAGAGCTTTGTAAAGGGGTTTTTTACTATTTTATTATCATAAATAGTTTAAAATTATCAGATAATACTAGATATTTTAGTCTATTAATTATTATAATAGATTATGAGATGGGTTATAATTGAGACAGAAAAGATGTATTCCTAGGTGGGGCCTAGGTGGCGCAGTTCTTTTTGTGGCATAGAAGCCAAAAGTGCCTAGTCTTTTTTGCCAATATAGGGGATGGAGAGATTATCATGAGCAACATGCAGAAGAAAACAGACGTTATCTTAATTGGTGCCGGAGTTATGAGTGCGACTTTGGGGTCATTATTGAAAGAGTTAGCACCTGAATGGGAAATCAAGGTGTTTGAGAAACTGGCAGATGCAGGAGAAGAAAGCTCAAACGAATGGAATAATGCAGGTACAGGTCATGCTGCACTGTGTGAGCTTAACTATACATCTGAAAAATCTGACGGATCTATAGATGTTAGCAAAGCTATAAAAATTAATGAACAGTTCCAGCTTTCAAGACAATTTTGGTCTTATCTTGTAAACAGCAATCTGATTCGTAATCCGCAGGACTTTATTATGCCAATACCTCATATGAGTATGGTACAAGGGGAAAAAAATGTTACGTTTTTGAAAAAACGTTTTGAAGCGCTTTCAAATAATCCGCTGTTTCAGGGGATGGAATTTTCAGATGACCCTGAAAAACTGAAGGAGTGGATTCCACTTATCATGGAAGGCCGTACATCAAATGAGGCGATAGCGGCAACAAAAATTGACTCTGGAACGGATGTCAACTTTGGAGCTTTAACACGCATGTTGTTTGACCACTTACAGAGTAAAAACGTCGAAATAAACTACAAGCATAGCGTCCAGGATATTAAACGTACTAGCGACGGATCTTGGGAAGTGAAAGTGCATGATATCAATAGTGGTAAAATCGAATACCATACTGCAAAATTCGTCTTTATCGGCGGTGGGGGCGGAAGTCTGCCTTTACTACAAAAAACCGGTATTCCTGAGTCGAAACATATTGGAGGGTTCCCGGTAAGCGGATTATTTATGGTATGTAATAATCCTGAAGTTGCAGAGCGGCATCATGCAAAAGTATACGGTAAAGCTAAAGTTGGCGCTCCTCCAATGTCTGTTCCGCATCTTGATACAAGATATATGAACAACAAAAAAACATTGTTGTTTGGACCGTTTGCTGGCTTCTCACCAAAGTTCTTAAAAACAGGTTCAAATTTGGATTTGATAGGTTCCGTAAAACCGAATAATGTCCTCACTATGTTGGCGGCAGGCGTAAAAGAGATGGCGTTGACAAAATATCTGATCCAGCAAGTGATGTTATCGAATGAAAAGCGTATGGAAGAATTACGTGAATTTATTCCGAATGCTAAAAGCGAGGATTGGGATATAGTGGTAGCGGGTCAACGCGTGCAAGTAATTAAAGATACTGATGCCGGCGGTAAAGGAACACTTCAATTTGGTACGGAAGTTGTTAGTGCTGCTGATGGCTCAATCGCTGCATTGCTTGGTGCTTCTCCGGGGGCTTCTACTGCCGTTCATGTTATGCTTGAAGTATTAGAAAAATGCTTCCCAGAGCATATGACAGAGTGGGAACTGAAAATAAAAGAAATGATCCCTTCTTATGGCGTGTCACTAGCGGAAAACCCAGAGTTTTTCCAAGAAATTCATGCTTTAACAGGGGAAACGCTTGGTTTAAGTAAAAAAGAACTGGCTTATAGTTAAATTATTGGGGTATAGAAACAAAGCTATGTAAGGCCATTAAACAGTTCAATAAAAAAGAAAATCAACTATACAAAAGAGGCTGTCTCCAAAAGATCGTTTTTAGCGATTTTTTGGGGCAGCCTCTTCATATGATTCTAAATAATATTTAAAAAGCTAAATCCATACATCGCAGCAACTGTAAAAATGATTGTCCATACTGCTAGACTGATCGTCATCCAACTTATGACGTGTGTCCGGTTCGATCCAAATGTTAAGGCTAATACGGCTGCAATATCAGTTCCTACAAGAATTGGAGCTAACAGAGCCAACCCTGGAATACCATATCGTTCCCATATTCGCCTTGATCGAGTTTCTTTTTTAGAAGGTGTTGTTATACCTTTTTTTAATTTTCTTGCTGCTTGCCATTTTGTGTACTGCTTAAAGAAGAAGCCGAGTAATAAAACCAAGATAAGATTCCCTGCAAATGCTGTCACTCCTACTGCAAATGGCTGTAATCCCCATGCAATACCGAGTGGTACAACGATTGATACATCCATCCATGGAGCAAAGGCTAGTAAAAATAAGACCACATATTGCCATAATTCACCTGCATTTTGAGCCCATTCTAACATATTGTTCCCCCTGTTTTGTTCAGATTAAATACGATGGAAAATCAGAATAGTAGTTAACCAATAGACAATGTATTGACCTAATCCTAGTAATCCTATGCATATTAAAGGAATAAGAATATTATGAGAAAAGAGGAAGCAAACTCCTGCTGTTATTGGAAGTGCAAAGCTATAGTAAATATACACATTCCTACAAGCCTTATAGGTCACCCATTGTTGACCTTCATCTATTTCACGAAATTCGGATGGGATAAATCCAAATAATTTAATTTTATCATCAGGATTCTTCCGATTATAATGCTTTGTAAGAACGAACCACAAAAAAGTAAACATTACCAAAATCCCAAAACACAATCTAGCTATAACGACTTGTGTATCCATAAGAGAAAATAGTAAAAATGCAATGATCAATACAAATAAGCTCGTACCTATAAGTGGAGACCTCAAAATATGTTTCATCAAAAATATTCATTCCTTTCCTGTTAAATAAAAAATATCTTCTACAGTAACTTGAAACGCAGTAGCTATTTTTAACGCCATCGTAACAGATGGGGAATAATCACCTTTTTCAATTAACCCAATTGTCTGTCTTGTCACGCCAACGGCATCGGCTAAATCTTGCTGAGTCCACCTAAATCGTGCCCGTAATTCTCTAACTCTGTTTCCAAGCATTATAATTTCCCTTCCCTCATTACTAATATTGTAAATTATTGTTTACAAAATGTAAATAATTATTTGCATTTTGTAATAAATAATTGCTTGAGAAACATAAAAAAACACCATCTATAACTAAAATGGTGTTGTTTCGTTTATCTAGCTTTTAAAATTGAATAGTTTTATCCGTTAAGAAGATAGAGGATTAAAAAATACGATGAAGAATTAGAGTAGATAATGCAAAAAATAGAAAGAGGGGAAAAGATGAATTTAAAATTAGTAGATGTAACGGAAGAAAATTTCTTTGAAATTATTAATTTAAAATCAGATGAAATCCAAGAGAAATACATTCAAATATATGAAAGATGGGTTGGTTCCAATGCTTTCTTTCTTGCAGCTTGCCAAACGTTTGGGTTTACTCCGAAAGCTATATATGATAATGACGTTTTAATAGGTTTTGCTACGTATGGGTTTAGAAATGAAACGAAGCAATATGAGTTAATTAGTATGATGCTTGGCCATCAATATCAAGGATTAGGGTATGGGGTTCCTATTTTAAAAGCAGTAATAGATAGTATGGTTCAGACATATAAATGTGAAGAAATATTCTTATCGGTTATTCACGATAATGAACGCGCAAAGCGGATCTATGAAAAAGTGGGTTTTAGGCCAACAGGAGAGATTGAAGAGGGACATCATCCAGAATTTGTTTACTGTTTAAAACTAAAAAACTATGTAAATGTATAAATTTGTATTATTGAATCAAAAGCACCGTCCTATAAACTGGACGGTGCTTTTCATCGTATTATATATGCTTATAATCCTGTATTCATAATTTCTTTTTCTTGTTTTTGTTCCATATTTTTTAACATATGAAGCAAAATAAATCCTGTAACACCCATTGCGCCTAAAATTAACCAAGGTGTATATGTCTCTTGCAACTGTGATGTAAACCATGTTCCAGTGTAGTTACCGATTGTAAATCCAATAGCGAGTGAAAGCTGATAAACTCCAAAATATGTGGCCGTATAAGATTCATGACTATAATTTGCAATTGCAATGTCAGCATTAGGTAATACAAGTGTTTCACCAATTGTAAATAAAATGACACAACCAAACAGCCAATATGGGTGTGGGAACAAAGGAATCATCAAAAAAGAAAGCCCCATGAATAGCACACCACATTTTACAATCGAAAGTGTGTTGTATTTATGAAATATTTTTCGAAATACAATCATAAATAAAACGCCTGTAATTGCATTCACTGTAATAACGAGACCACCTACCTTTTCACTATGACTTATGTTGGTCATGTGAAGGGGGAGAGCGACAGTGAGCTGAGTAAACATGATGTAAAAGAAAATCATGATAAATGAAAATGAAAGAAATTGTTTGTTTTTAAACACGACTTTTAACCCAGATAAGAGCTGTACATTTTCAGTAGAAACTTGGAAGTGGGATCTAAGAAGATAAAAAATAATTGCAAAGAATAGCATAAGAAGTCCAGTCAGTATAAATGGATACAAAGGATTCCACATGAGTAATAAGCTGCCAGCAATTGGGCCGATAATCGCACCGCTGTTAAAAGCAAGATTTAAGTATGTAAATAAATCTTTTCGGATGTGAGCAGGCTGCGAACCGAAGATAGCACGAGCAGCTGGTTCATAAAACGCAGTACCAAATCCAATAAATGAAGCGGAAATTGAAATCGTATGAAACTCTGAAAATATTCCTAAACAAATAAAGCCAATGCCTCTTAATAATAAACCAGATATCATCATAATCATGTATCCAAATTTATCGGCAATGATACCAGAAAATAAAGGGATTACTCGTGATGTAATCGTCATAATGGTTAAAATGGTCCCTACTTGCACAGCGGAAAAGTGTAAAAAACTCGATAAATAGATGGCGAGGAAAGCGTATACAGCAAAGTATCCAAATGCCATGAAAAATGACGAACTGAGTATAACGCGTATCGATATTGAAAAGTTTTTCATAGATTCTCCTTTCTATAATGTAACCAGTAAAAGTTTTTAATGGTTAACTCTTTTATATTATTATTATACATAAAGTCAGAAAAAAGTAAATTTTAGAAAGATGGTGAATGGATTTGAGTCAGAGTCAAGGGGCGCCGGGACAATTAGAAATCGTAAGAGAGTTTTTAAATACATGGAGAATTCCAAATGACACAAGAAAGCAGGTAGATGAGCTTAATACAATAGATGATGTACTTCGATTTATGAGAAACCATTTTAGTGAGGAATTTTCTTTTGGTACGTTGGATGAGCTGAAGCAATTTAGAGATGACGTTCGTTTCGTGATTGAGGAGAAAGGAACACTACAGAAATGGTTTGAAAAATATCCATTTGGCGTATGTGTGACGGAAAATATGGAGTTTATTACATATGAACCAATTGGGGGACGGAATTTCTATACGATGATGTTACAAATTATTTTGACTGCGATTGAACAAAAGAGGTGGAATCGGTTGAAAGCATGTCCAGATTGCCGCTGGGTCTTTTATGATCATTCTCGTAACGGAAGTAAGCGCTGGTGTGGGATGTATGCAGGGAGTAAAGAGGGAAGAGCTTGTGGTACGATTGCGAAAGTGAAAAATTACCGGGAGAAGAGAAAAGGAAGATCGAGTTACACGATGTAAACTTTAGAGGGAAATGTGAATTGAGGGAATGTTGTTTAACTTGATGAGTAAGAAAGAAGTTGGAAGATGTACAAGCGGTGCTGTATAAAAGAAAATTAAGCATATACATAAATGAACTTATTCAAGCGGGATTTATAATTGAAAGAGCAGAAGGGGGAGCCATCTAGTGATTGTAATGAACAACAGATGGGATTTTATCTCGCACTAACGGCCCGATTGGTGAGGGCTGATTAAAGTTTCACTTTATGTGAGTTGTTGTTCTTTGGATAAAGTAAGAAGAGCGCCAACGACTTTAATTGTTAAATCAAGAAAATAAGTTTTTGTGCAAAAGAGAAAGTGTAACAGAAAAAAGCTTTGCAGTAATAGCAAAGCTTTTTTCATGTTCCGTCATACTGTACGTATAAATGATCTTACATAGGTAAGAATTTCACTTCATCTTTTCGGCTGAAAAATATGTTGAAAAAAGTATTTGTGATGTAAACTATCTACAATTTTGTTTGCTTGATACGTACGTTGTTGTTCCAATCGAATACGTTGCTCCATCATTTTCATTTCATGATCTGATAAACGTAACATTGTACGAGTCTCCTTTTCTATAAATATAGGTTTCTAATGACAACGATTCCACATACTTTATAGTTAAGGAGGGATACTGTGTATCATAGGTAAAAAGCACCTTCCCTCTCCCATTACGCTTACGAGGTTAGCTGTCGGACTCGGGAAGTGAGAGTTTCCCTACTTAAAAAAGATTCGCCCCAAGTAGCGTAGGCTACGTAAATGGTTCCCCCGTTCCAAAAAATTGGATTCAGCAAAAGGTTTTATAAAAAATAAGATAACATAACTTGTTAGAAAAGTCAAATTATTTTGCGTTTTCTGTCCTTTTCAACTGTGTAAGAACGAGTCCGTCAGGTAAAATAATATCTGTTACTTCAATGAATCCGTGTTTTTTATATAGAGACAGTGCAGGGATGTTTGCTTTCCCTGTTTGTACAATATATTTCTTTGTATCAGGGGATATGCTAAATAAATGAAGGAGTAACTTTGTTGCAATTCCTCTATGAAAATAGTCAGGAGATATAACTAGGCGATGGATATCAATAATAGCCCCTTTATTTATAAAAGAAATAAAGCCTATTAGTTTATTTTCAAAGAAGTAGCCATAAAAGGTTTCATTACAATTTTGGATGTCTTCTATCGTATCATATAAACGTGGGATTGCTGTGCTGTTCATGTACTTTGCTTCAACTTGATAAGCAGGGATTTGAATCGCTAAAATAGCTGATGCTACTTTAATAGAAGTAGGTGGAATTTTACGAATCATTATCTAATCTCCTTTTTGTATGTTAAATTTTATCTTAAAATAAGAAAAAATATGTATTAAATATTGATATAATTGTTATTTAAGGTGAGATAAAAAATATATTTATATAACATTAATCGCTTTGAAATTTGACAAATTTTAGCTCCCTTGGATACAATGTATGTACATAAATTTCGTGATATGATAGTAACTCTCCTGTTATGAGTGGTTGTCATTCAATGAGAAATTATAAAGTGCCAGTAATGAACTAAGGGTGTGTATAACTTTTCTATTGAATCATAAATTTACATCTTAATAGAAGAGAAGACCTAAAAATGAGATGGATCGTGCTATAACAGATAAGAAATTTCTCTTTCCAAGTTTGGTAATATTATTTTTAGCTTATTCGGTACATTATTTAGAGAAGGGTGACTAGCATTACAAGGTGTAGTTGTATCGTTTGTAGTTAAAGCTGCAAATGAATAGAAATATATTACTGATTGTTTCATAAAGCCCTTTTCAAGGGCTTTTCATACTTAGAGAGGTGGTATATTTGGAGAAAGTCAATTTACGAAAAAGAGATAAGCTGAAAAAGTTTTTTAAAGAACAAAATTATTTAGCAGTGCTACTTGGATTTGCCTTACTGTTTGTGAATATATTATTACTAACAAAAATTTCGTTTGTATTTACACCCTTCATTGTCTTTTTAAAAACAATCTTTTTTCCAGTGTTGTTAGCTGGGGTACTATTTTATATTTTACATCCATTGGTTTCGCTTTTAGAAAGAAAAGGTGTTTCTAGAATCATTTCCATTGCTTCTATATACATACTTGTAATGGGGTTGTTTGTTTTTCTTGTTGTAACAGTGATTCCGATTATTAAAGATCAAGTAAATGCGTTAATAGATAACTTGCCATATTTCGGTCATGAAATTGAAAGGGCAGCACGTAAATTTGGGGAAAGTAATATAATTGGAAAGATTCAAGATAGCTTAAATATTGATGTAGGTAGTATCGTGAAAGATTCTACAATGAACTTTACAAATTCGCTATCATCAGTGACTGGGAATGTAACTGGATTCTTAAGTACACTTACAGAAGTCGTGCTTACATTTGTAATGGTACCTTTTATATTATTCTATCTTTTAAAAGACGGAGAGCAATTACCGAAGTACTTTTTAAGGATTATTTCAGAACAAAGAAGGCCTTCAGCTAAGCTTATATTAGATGATATGCATTACGCCATTAGCTCATATATTAGAGGGCAAATTATTGTTAGTTTGTTTATTGGGATTATGTTATTAATCGGTTATTTCATTATTGGGATTAAATATGCGGTCTTACTTGCTATTTTAGCGATGATTGTAAACGTAGTACCTTATGTAGGACCGATTATTGCGATTACACCGGCTTTAATCATTGCCTTTATTGATTCACCAGCCATGATTCTAAAAGTTATTATTGTGATGATGATTGTACAATTGGCAGAAGGGAAGTTTATTTCACCACAAGTCATGGGGAAAAAATTAGACATTCATCCAATTACCATTATCTTTATTATTTTAACAGCAGGGAATCTGTTTGGAATTATGGGAGTTATCTTAGCGATTCCGGGATATGCGATATTAAAAGTGCTTGTTACACATGGGTATAGATTTATTAAACTGAACTCTTAAAAAGAGGAGCTAAAACAGAATGTGTTTGTTTTAGCTCTTTTTCATTTTCCGATTCATATTTTTGTAAAAAATAAATTAAACAGAAAATTTATGTTTATTAGAAAAATAAACGTGGTAAAATGTAAGAAATAAACAAAAGCAATGATGGAGAATAGTACATGTTCGGAATTTTACAGAGAGCTGATGGTTGGTGGAAATCAGTAAGGGATGAATATGGAATGGACTCTGGAGCTTCTAGCTGAAATGAGTAGGCTAAGACGATTTGCTTCGCGTTAAAGAAGCATCAAGTGAGCTATGACTAATAGTTAATTAAGGTGGTACCGCGGGAGTCCCTCGTCCTTTTCTAGGATGAGGGACTCTTTTAATTGTAGAAAGGAGGAGTTAGTGTGAGTGAGAAAATCATGTTAACAGGAATTAAGCCAACTGGTCACCCGCATTTAGGAAATTATATAGGAGCGATTAAACCAGCATTAAACATGTCTAAAAAGAAAGACGGAAAAGCCCTATACTTTATAGCGGATTATCATGCGTTAAATGCCGTACAAGACCCTAATCTATTTTGTGATTATACAAAAGAGGTAGCTGCAACATGGTTATCGTTAGGACTTGGAGAAGATATTATCTTTTATCGACAAACTGAAGTCCCGGAAATTTTAGAATTGGCATGGATTTTGGCTTGTCTGACTCCAAAAGGACTTATGAATCGCGCTCATGCATATAAAGCAAAGATAGAACAAAATAAAGAAATAAGTGTTGATATTGATACAGGTGTCAATATGGGATTATATACGTACCCAATATTAATGGCTGCTGACATATTATTATTTCAGTCTAGTCATGTACCCGTTGGAAAAGATCAAATTCAACATATTGAAATCGCTCGTGATATTGCTATGTATTTTAATCATACTTTTGGAGAGACATTTACACTCCCAGAGTATGTAGTGCAAGAAGAGGGGGCTATTTTACCAGGACTTGATGGACGAAAGATGAGTAAAAGTTATGGAAATGTCATTCCGCTATTTGCAGAACCTGAAAAGCTTAAAAAGTTAATTTTTAAAATTAAAACGGATTCTTCATCACCTCATGAACCGAAAGAACCTGAGACGTTATTTATGATATATAGGGAATTTGCCACAGAGGAAGAAACAAAAAGTTTGCGAGAGCAGTACAGAACAGGCATTGGCTGGGGAGAGGTAAAGAAAGAACTATTTCGTGTTGTAAACCGAGAATTAGAAGAACCAAGAGAAAAATATGAGAGATATATGAATGAGCCTCACTTGTTGTATGAGGCTTTAGAAAAAGGTGCGAAGCGTGTGAGGGAAATAGCGAAGGTGAATTTAGCTGAAATTAAAAAGAGGATTGGATATGAGAGGGAACGATAAGCGTTCCCTTATTTTTCTGTTTTCATTGCAATCGATTGCTGAAATTGATCAATAATCATTTTAGGTACAGCGCCAATATTATGTGAGAGTGTATGCAATGAGAAAAAACGCAATCCTTTTGATTCAGTACGGTCACATTGCAACTCACCTTCATAATTTTGGCAAATATAAACTGCCATGACACCAAATACTTGATCGCCGTTTGGGTATATTTGAAACAAGTTTGGTCCTGAAAAGGTGTGAAAGAGTTCTAAATCTTTTACAATAAGTCCTGTTTCTTCAAATGCTTCTCGTTTTGCAGCTTCTTCTAATGTTTCTCCATATTCAAGAGCGCCACCAATAATGCCCCACATATTGAAATCAGTGCGAAGCTGAAGTAATATTTCATTTTGTTTATTTAAAACGATTACGTGTGAACCAGTTATGATAAGCGGATGGTTCCCTACAAGTTTTCGTATGTCTTCGATATATCCCATTTTCATTTTCTCCTTTAGAATTAACAATACTTCGGTAATTCCCTTAACATTTTTTCAGCTCGATTTGCTACAGAAGTAAGGTTAGGGTCTGTTTTTGTTCTGAAAAACAAGGTGCGTAAAAAAGTTTTTACATTTGCACATAATATAAAGTATTCATGACAAGAAAGTCTAATTTTTAACTGTGTTAAACGTTTTATTTTTTTATAGATAATCGAAAAAAGTTGATCCCTTGGAAAGTCATAATAAAGCATAGATAAGAGGGGAGTTACAATTCGTTCATCTTCATTATTATGATATACGGTAGAATAAATGAAGATTTTATTTAATAAGCAATGAGCAATCTCTTCATAACAGGAACAGGTAATATGCGCACTGTGTACCAGTTCGTTAAAAGCATCGGATACATGGGCAACGCTATGAGCCCAGCCTTTATCTTGTACATAGCCACGATAATCCATTTCAAGATTCGTATATGTAATAAGCTTTTCTTTTACGTTTTGCACAGTTTCTTGTAATAAGAACGAGTGAGAATTATCGAACTGTATAATTAGTCCTATTAATAAAGTGGTATAAGAACGAGTGAAAACTCCATCTGTATTGGGAGAGGAGATTTCTTGATATAAGTAATCGTCACTTAGACAGGTTGTTAACAAAGTTTCTAAGTTATCATGGGATAGAAATTCATTTTGAATAAAATGTGCAAAACTTTTATATATTAATTGATTACGTACATAGCTATCGGTCGTTCCAATATGCCCAATCATATGGGAACTTAACTCATTAAGATCGATGTTCTGCATCTGTGTATAGTCATTTTGCTGAATGAGCTCCAATTGTTGTTGCAATGTGGTGATATCCAAAGCTCCTCCTCCTCTATGCTTTCGTAATGCATTGTTTCCTAGTATTCTATATATTCAAAGACAATCCTGCTCATGCAAGGATAAATCATAACCTCTCTCGAAGTAGTCAACAGGGGGGCGCTGCTTATGTTAAAACAAAATCTTCAACATATGATTGTACTATACCCAGCTGTGTTATTTGATGGGTGGCATATTGAAAATGTATCGGAGCGCAGAGAAGGAGAGAAATGGGAAACACTTTGGTTTCAAGTTTTTACACCAACAGGAGTGTTTCGGGTAAAAGAATTTTTTCTAGATATTATGGAACCAACATTTCCTGATAGCTGCATTTATCAAGCGCAAGGTGAATGTTTTCAGTATAATCATCTTGTATATTGGAGGGGATTAAATTATAAAGGGAAAGTCAGTTATGTCACCTCTAAATGGAAAACGCAGGTTGAAATTTCGATTGATGAAGGATTCGTGCAGCAACAAGAAATGGAGCAGTTTTTAGAAGGTTTCCAGCCATTAGATCTAGAAAAAGCAAAAAAACATGTAAATAAGCCGTTTCATCAATTAAGTTTTCAAGCAAGAGTACAAATTGACGGTGAAATAAGTAGATGCAGTAAGTGGTATTCACCAAATGAAGTGCAATTTGAATCGTTACCAATTACAACACTAGATGATTGGCGGCTTGAATCGGTTGGTTTTAGAGATGACGAAATACAATATGTGTACTGGGATAAAAAGAATCAACTATATGCACTTTGGGCGTGTCGTCATGTAAAGCGTAATTATTATCCAGTATCTTCGTGGACTCAAAATTATAGCCCAATGCAAATGATTAATGGATTAGAATTTTATAACCATCCTCAGCGTGGCACCGTTGTATATCAAGATTTAGGTGACGAGCAGATTGCCTACGTATTTCGTGGTACTCCATGTACAATATTCGCAAAAGTACAAGAAATCTTTTCTTAATTTCAAAGAATAGACAAAAGAATGTCATAAATATAGTCACGACAGGACCCATGCATTTGTAATAAAATAAAATAGAGTATTGCTTTATTTAATGGATTATACAGAGAAAGTATTGGTGAAATTATGACACAACAAAAAAACTGGTTACAAGCAAGTGTAGAACGAAATCAAGATAATAAGTTACATATAGTATGGGAAGATGGAATAGGAGAAGTTACTATTTATTGGAGTACTTCATCAGAACATATTGAAGAAAATGGACAATTGTTATTAAACGCTACTAAAGCAGCTTCATGTACAATAGAAGATCCTAGCCCTAACGTACGTCCTTATTTCCGATTAGTAGCAAGTAATGGACAAGCAGTTACTGTAGCTGAGCGTCGTTTGCCATTACAAGGAGCGTTTAATTTCCGCGATTTAGGTGGCTATGAAACAAGTGATGGCCATAAAGTAAAGTGGGGGAAATTATATCGTTCAGAAGAATTAGCAGGATTAACAGACTGGGATATTGCTTATTTACAACAGTCTGGTTTAAAACTAATCTGTGATTATCGAACAGATTTCGAAGTGACGCATAAACCAAATCCGAGCATTGCTGGTGCTCGCCAAGTTTGTTTGCCAGTTATGCAAGATATAGCGAAAGATTTAAATATTAATGAGTTTTTCCAAGTGGGGGATTTATCAATGCTTGGAAAACCAGGTGAGTATTTAGTAAAAATGAATAAAGGTTTTGTAGATGGGAATGAGGCATTTTTACGTTTTCTACAACTAGCTCAAAATCCGGAAAATTTACCTTTAGTGAACCATTGTACAGCCGGAAAAGATCGAACAGGATTTGGTTCAGCACTATTATTACTTCTTCTTGGTGTTTCAGAAGAAACGGTTATGCAAGACTATTTGTTAAGTAATGGATTCCGTGAAAAGTTAAATCAAAAAATGATGGCCTTTTTAGGTGCGAAGCTGCAAAATGAGGAAAGTAAAGAAATATTAGGAGCTATGTTTGAAGCTCGTGCGGAGTATTTACAAGCAGCAATTGATGAAATTACACGCACATTTGGCAGTATTGAAAACTATGCTGAAAAAGGACTTGGTTTTACAAAAGACCAGTTAGAAAATATGAAGACATTGTTATTAGAAGAGAAGTAATCAAACAATCCTGTATTATGTCAGTAATACAGGATTGTTTTTATTAATCAGCAGATGCGTAATGGAGGAAGTTATGAAATACAAAGTTATATTCTTCGATGTGGATGATACATTATTAGATTTCAGTATGTCAGAAAAAAATGCACTACATAAAGCTTTTATAAAATTTGGATTACCTACGGGACTAGTAGATTATAAAAACAGCTATAAAGAGATTAGTAAAGTATTATGGAGAGATTTAGAACAGGGAACTACTACTGTATCAGAATTGGGTGTAGAACGATTTAGAAGGTTGTTTTTAGAACATAACTTAGAGATTGACGCGGCTACATTTAACAGTGTGTATCTTACATACTTAGGAAAAGAAGTACATCTTGTACCGGGAGCTGTAGAATTGTGCAGCAGTCTTACTGGGTGCAGGCTAGCTATTATAACAAATGGATTTACTGATGTGCAAAAAAACAGAATAGAGGAATCTCCTCTTTGTAATACCTTTGAGCATCTTATCATTTCAGAAGAAGCTGGGTTTCAGAAGCCGGACCAAGGTGTTTTTGAATATGCATTTTCTAAGTTGAAGATTACTGATAAAACGGAAGTGTTAATTGTAGGAGATTCTTTAACTTCTGATATCCAAGGAGGAATAAATTACGGGATTGATACTTGTTGGTTTAATCCAAATGGTAAGGAAAATCATATAGGTATTCAACCAACATATGAAATTCGTGAGTTAACTGAGATTATAAGGATTGTAGGAGAGAAGGAGAACTGAGGGGACTTGAATAAATATTTGTTGATTAGATAGGAATTACTTTTAACAATACGTGTAACTCTTATAAAAATCCCTCTCTATAAATAGGAGGGATTTTTTGAATTTCATCAATGAAAGCATTCAATGCTTTCGCAACGTTATGCGCGAGTTGTAAAGAAGGATTATACCTTCCTTTCTCTACGAATGAAGGTTATATATTTAGTTAAAATTCAGAAAAATGATAATATTATTAGGTTATCAACAGTAAAAATATCGTAAAATGGTTGCAAGAGGAAGGGAGGGGGCAATGTATGATTAAGTGGATGTTAATTATGTTAATGATTGTGGCAGTAATAGTTGTTGGAACAATAGTAGTCGGGAAAAATGGAGATGAAAATTATAGTAAAGCAACGAAAGGTAATATTACAAGGCTTACAATGATTTATCTTTTATTAGCAGTGGTTTTAATTGTTGGACTAGGTTTATATATTTATTTTAATGGTTAGATATATATAATCAAAAACCAATATAAAACGAGAGCGTTTGTTTTTGCGTAGAAGCGGTTTTAGCCAAATATTAAGTGAAACGATCGGAAAATCAAAATAAATATGGACAATAACCTTTCTTAATAAACTGATACATTTTGTCGATCTGTTTAATCTGAAAAATACAAAAATCTAAAAATAGAAGTATGCTATAATAGAGATATAGTTTATTGGTAATTGAGGAAAGGATTGGATAAAATGATTGAGATTGTCAATGTATCAAAGAGTTATAATGGTTCGTCATATGCAGTAAAAGATTTAAGTTTAACAGTACCAAGCGGAGAAATTTTTGGGTTCTTAGGGCCAAATGGTGCTGGGAAATCGACAACAATTAAGATGGTAACGGGTATACATGCGATAGATAAAGGAACAATTTCGATCAATGGAAAAGATGTGACAAAGGAACCTTTAGAGGCAAAGAAAACATTTGGGTATGTGCCGGATAGCCCAGACATGTTTTTACGTTTAAAAGGAATTGAATATTTAAATTTTATGGCTGATATGTACGAGGTTCCCAATGCAATCCGGCAGGAGAAAATTCAATCGTTGACTAAGAGGTTTGATCTTTATAATGCTTTGTCGGATCAAATTCAAAGTTATTCACACGGAATGAGGCAGAAGATTATTATTATTGGTGTACTGCTGCATGATCCAGATGTATGGATTTTAGATGAACCAATGACAGGGCTTGATCCAAAATCAGCGTTTATTTTAAAACAGATGATGAGAGAGCATGCAGATAAAGGGAAAATAGTATTTTTCTCAACACACGTGCTTGAAGTAGCTGAGAAATTATGTGATCGAGTTGCGATTATAAATAAGGGGAATTTGCAGTTCCAAGGTAATTTAAATGAAATGAGGGATCATTTTAAATCCGATGAACCACTTGAGAAAATGTTCTTGGAGATGACAGGAAATGAATAAAATTTGGACATTAACAAAAGTATTATTGAAATTAAATTATGCAGATATCATAACGGATAAGAAGAAACGATGGGCGTATGCATTTTCATTTCTAGCATTATTATTTGCTGGCTTTATATTTATCGGTCCACTTACATATGGAATGTACGCTGGAATGAAAACAATCGGACAAGAAACATCGATAATTGGAATGGGATTAGCTGTTGCGAGCATATGGGTATTTGTAATTAGTATTACGAACATTTTAACAGTATTTTATTATAATAATGATGTTGAAACTTTATTACCTTTACCACTGCAACCATCACAGATCATTACAGCAAAATTTATTACGGTATTAATTACACAATATGTAATGGGATCTTTCATTTTATTTCCAATCTTTATTGTATATGGTGTGCAAAGTGGTGCATTTATTACGTACTATTTATATGTAATACTTATTTACATATTTTTCCCCATTATCCCGCTAGTACTTGCATCACTTTTAATGACAGTTATTATGCGTTATACAAATATAGCTAAGAATAAAGATCGTAGTAATATATTTATTGGAATATTAACCTTACTGTTTGTCGTAGGTATTAATGTATTTATTCAGTGGCGAAACAAAAGTGCAGTATCAGGAGATATGATGGCAAATTACTTTGCTGATAATCAATCGTCTCTATTCGTTCAGATGACAAATTATTTTCCGACAACATACTTTGGTGCGATGGGGTTAATAGAAAATGCTTCTTGGAAAGGAATTATATATGTTCTAATTTTTGCAGCGATTTCCTTAGCATTTTTTGGATTGTTTTTCTATGTTGCACAGCGTACGTATTTAAAAGGAGTTATCGGACTTTCAACGAGCACTGCAAAAAAAGAGGCCATCTCAGCAGAAAACTTAAAAAAATCAACTGTACAAAGCTCACACATAAAAGCTTATGTCAAAAAAGAGTTTAAAATTTTATTCCGAACACCACAATTTTTTATAAATTGTATCGTGCAAACTTTTGTGATGCCAATTATGTTATTCTTTATACTTTTCATACAAGAGGGAAACTTAAAGTGGTTAACTAAGTTTATACAAGAACCGGAATGGTCTGGTCTAGCTCTTGGCATCGGTTTCTGTGCAGGTTTATTCTTAATGGGAAGTAATGTCATTGCCACAACATCTTTTTCTAGAGATGGGAGTTCGTGGTTTATCAATCGTTATTTACCAGTAAAGGCATCAGATATATTTTTTGCAAAAGTATTTACAGCATGGCTTATTAATATAACAATTTTAGCTGTGTTTGGTCTTATTATGACAATTGTTGCTGGTGTGTCACCAATCTTTATGTTGCTATGGTTTTTACTAAGTGCAAATGGTCTTTGGTTAACAAACTTAATTGGTACACGTTGGGACGCTCAAACGGCGGATATACATTGGGATTCGGAGCAAAAGTTGTTTAAAAGCAGGTACACAACTTTATGGAATTTCCTTGCAAATATTGCGATGGATCTAGTAATCGTAGCTGGAGTTGTTGGATTATACTTTTTCTTTGGCATCGGTATGTGGGGAATGTTTAGTATTTTATTAATCGCATTTATTATTATAAATGTAATTGTAACACGTAGTTTACAGTTAGGAGCAGAGCGCATTTTAGCGAATATTAAATAACACGATAAATCCTCTGCATACATGCAGGGGATTTATTTTACGGAATAGGGGGAATAAACCAGTGACGAAAATAGCAATTGTTACAGGTGCGACACGTTTAAATGGAATTGGGGCAGCGATTTGTAAGGCACTTGCTCAAAAAGGCATCGATATTTTTTTCACGTACTGGCCTAGGTATGATAAGGCAATGCCATGGAGTATGAATGAGGAAGAACCATTTTTATTGAAAAGAGAAATTGAAAATTATGGCGTGCGTTGTGAAATGGCTGAGGTGAACTTATCACAATCGTATGCACCAAACCGGTTATTATATATGGTATCAGAACGATTAGGAGAGCCGTCTATTCTCATTAACAATGCTGCTTATTCCACTGATACAACTGTTGAAGAACTTGATGTAGAGCAACTAGATAGGCACTATACGGTAAATATGCGCGCTACGATGTTACTAAGTACACTATTTATTAATCATTATTCACTTGAAACAAGTGGAAGTATTGTAAACCTTACATCTGGCCAATCGTTAGGTCCAATGCCAAATGAACTTGCTTATATCGCAACGAAAGGGGCAATTGAAGCTTTTACTAAGTCAGTAGCACCTGTTGCTATGGAAAAAGGGATTACTGTAAATGCTGTTGACCCAGGTCCGACCAATACAGGGTGGATGACAGAAGAAGTTCAATCGTATTTAGTAACCAAATTTCCAGCGGGAAGAATAGGAGAGCCTGTAGATATAGCACGTCTCATACAATTTTTAGTAAGCAAGGAAGCAAAATGGATAACGGGACAAGTCATTCATTCGAATGGTGGATTCTATTAATAGTTTATAATTTTATTATGTTAACAAAAAGGTTGAGAAATAATATGAAGTGAAAAATAATTATTGAATTGATTTTTATATAAAATAAATAGATTGTCAGTAAATAGCGGCTTTTGATAGGGGAATATATTGTCATATAAAGAATACAGTTCTTGATATGACAATATATTCTCCTTCTCTTATGTTAAGAAAGGTTGATCGGGTAGAAAAAGCTCGAATATTAAATGTAAACAATTGGTCAAATCGCATATCAATATGAAGATTTCTGTCGGAAAGATGAGAGTTAGAACAAAAAGGGATTTTTATGGCAAAATAGAATCGTAAAGGGGAGGATAAAATTGTAAATATAGGAGGCTTTTTATGAAAATGAAAAAAATCACGATTGCATCACTAGCAATTGGTACAATGCTCTCCATTACAGCTTGTAGTCCTTCTGCAGAAAAAGATCAAGCGAAAAAGGAACAAACGAACGCACAAGAAGAAGCAAAAACAACGAATGCTGATGAAACATCTGCAACAAAGAACGACGGGAAAGAAACAAGTACAACTACTAATGAAAAAACAGAAAAAGATCACAAAAATTCCAAAGAATCGTCTGGAACGGAGAGCAATGCTAAATCTACAGAAAAAGAAACAAATGCTAAAACTAACGAGCAAGCGACAAATGGAAAAACGACAGAAAAAGAAACGAATTCAAAAGCAACAGAACAATCTACGAACGGAAAAACTGCAACGAAAGATACAAATAAAAGTGCGGCTGTGAAAACAAATGTGAAAGCAGTTGCACAACTTATTGACAGTTTAGATAAACAATTAGCTGCCAACCCTAAGCTAGATACAGTGAATAAGCTAGGAAAGCAAATTAATGAAAAATGGGATGTAATCGAAAAAGAGTTAGAAGCGACTCATCCAACTGATTATAAAACGATTGGGCAAAGTATGTACCCTTTAATTGTCGCAGCTGAAAAAGAAAAAATAGATGTGAAACGGATCAAATCATTGACGACGAAAACAAAGCAAGATTTAAATCAGCTTTTAAACAAACTTTCTTAAATGAAATAACGTATAGTGAAAAGGAGAAACAATATAGGTTTCTTCTTTTATTTGTGTCTATTGAAACTTGAATGTACATACAATGTGAAAATACTAGTTTAGGGTGATGAGGAGGCACATATGGACGATAATATAAATCGCATGTTCCCGTGTACTTGGTATGCTATCTGTTTTTCAAAGGATGTTACGAGACGACCGATAAAGAAAAAAATAATAGGAAGGGATTTGGTTTTATTTCGAAATAAAGATGGGAATATACAAGCAATAGCGGCTTATTGTCCGCACCGAGGGGCAGATTTATCTTTAGGTTCCATGAGAAAAGGGAGAGTAACATGTGCATACCATGGATGGGAGTTCGATGGAGGAGGTACTTGTGTATGCATTCCATCTCAGCCTTCGAAACCGATACCGAAATTTGCACACACGAAGTCTTATCCTGTAATTGAAAAAGCTGGACTGATTTGGGTATATCCAGACTGCCAGGTAAGTGATGAGGAATTACCGGTATTGGAACTATTTGAAGAAGTTGAAGATACAAGCTTTGTATTTTCAACGTATAAAGCGAATTGGAATGCTCACTTTACAAGAGTTGTAGAAAGTGTACTAGATGTTGTCCATTTAAGTTTTGTTCATAAGAATACAATTGGGAAAGGTACGAATCCTGAGTTAGAAGAATTGCAAATTGAAGGTGATTTAGATGCCTTTTCCTTGAAAAATGGTGAGGCCTATTTATGTTATAAGTTTCCTCAGCAATGGCTGTTAAAGCCGTTAGAAGGAGTAAACAAGAAGTTTATTAATTTTGTTACTTTTACACCGATAGATGAAGAAGAAACGATGATTTTTGGATTAGCAGGAAGAAACTTTGCGAAAAAAATGCCGTTTCTACATACAATTTTTAGCCGGTATAGTTTGAAAGTTCTTCAAGAAGATCAAGTGGTAGTAGAAAGTCAGCATCCAAGACCCATACCAGAAGCTTTAAAAATGGAGGCACATGTATACGCAGATGCAGCTCAAATTAAGTTTCGGCAGAGATGGTTTCAGTTTTTAACAAGTGAAGAGCGAATTTGCTATTTAGATAAATAAAATAGAATACTATAAAATTATTATGTGAACTAAATTTGTAATTATAGCTAAAAGATTATGTATAGAAAAGTGGCCCACCTTTTAGCAAGCCGTTCTCTTTTGAGGTATCCGCATTGCAAAAAGTATATATAAACAAGTTCTTCATCAAAATGCTTTTCGTATACAAATCATTGATACAACAATAAAAAAACAGAGCGCATTCATGTGCGAATTGCTCTGCTATTATACCTACTTTTATAGTTACGGATACTTCAAACGAGAACCGCTTAACTTTTTTAGTAGATCCTTTTTTATAAATAGTCCTTTAAAGTCCCATCTTCAATACAGGATAGGGGAATGGTGCTTTCAATACTGTTTTTCATATCTCGTAAAACGATTGTTTCTGTGCTGATTTCATTTTCACCAATTATAAGCACATATGGAATACTTTCCTTGTTAGCGTAATTAAGCGCACGTTTTAATTTACGCCCAGTCAGTTCTAATTCAACTTTGAAGTTACTGTTAAAACGTAACTGTTGTGTAATTCGTAAACATTCCACTTCGGTGTTAATGGGAATAATAAAAATATCGACAGAAGAAGATTCCGTTTCTTTTTGCGCAAGAGCTGTATAAATAACATCTAGGCCAAAGGAAATTCCTACTGTTGGATAGGAGGCATTATCCTTACGAAAGGCTCCAATGATATTATCATAACGTCCACCACTACCAATACTGGAAGTGATACTTCCATCTGCTAAAAAGATTTCATAAACTGTGCCTGTATACATTGTAAGCCCTCTTGCTAAAAATGGATTGAAAATGGTATTGTTTTGGGTACCAAGTGCGAGTAGATATTGCTGTAATTGCTGTAGTTCATCGATTCCATCTGTAACAAGTGAATTGGAGAAAGTTTGTTTAAATTCATCAAGCTCTAATGTTGTGCAAGATTCAACAGTATTACAAACAACCTCTACAGTGTCATTTATGATTCCACGGCTTTGTAAATCCTTTCGTACGCCATCAATCCCAATCTTTTCAAGTTTATCTAATGATAAAATAACATCGTTTGTTTGTTCATCTGGAATTTCAATTGACTTAAGGATACCTGTTAATAACTTACGATTATTATATTGAATGGTAACATCTAAGTTTAAATTTTTGAAAAGATCAAAGGCCATAGCCATTAATTCAGCTTCAGCAATAACAGATTCTACGCCAACTATATCAACGTCACATTGAATAAATTCACGGAACCTTCCTTGTTTTATCGGTCCATCACGAAAGACTTTTCCGATTTCATAGCGTTTAAATGGGAGCCTGATATCAGGGTTCATTGCTACTACTTTTGCAAATGGGATTGTTAAATCATACCGAAGTGCGAGTTCGCGATTTCCTTGATCGCGTAATGTATACATTTCTTTTAAAATTTCAGCACCGCCGCCATATTTGTAGGCCATAAGTTCACACATATTCACAGTAGGTGTTTCAAGTGGTTTACAGCCATATCGTTCAAAAGTTTCTTCACAAGTCCGTTTAATTTTATTTCGTAACAACTGTTCCTCGGGCAAATAATCTTTCGTTCCTTTTACATTCCTTACATCCATTTGAATCACTCCTTTTTAAATTAAAAAAAGCTATGCAGGTATAAAAATACCCACATAGCTTTATGAACGCTTCGTGGGTAACAGGAAAAGCCCTGTACCCACGAAGAAAAAAATTCTTCGGATACACGGCGTTATGTATGATGATGAAGTTGGAAAGAAGTATTAAAATTACACATATCAAGTCTCTCCTTAAGTTTTTTCAAAAGTATAACAAATGATTTTTGAAATATCAATGATTTTTGAAATATCAATGTTTTTTGAAAATAAAAATAAGATTAACCAATGAATGAATTATAACGTATATAAACAGTGTGAGTTATAGGATATGTTTGTCATTCCTTGTGAAAAAATACCAAAGTAAGATACAATATTAATGTATTTGAAATTATATTTTTAACATCTTCGTCTCAATTCCTATATGAAATCGTACATATAAATTTATTGCAGGAGGATTTATCACGATGGAATACAAAACCAATGTCATGCGGTTGTTAGATAAGAAGAAAATCGATTATAAGCATTATAGTTATGCAGATACTGATGCGATTAGTGGAATTGATGTTGCGTTAGTATTAGGACAATCTCCCAATCAAGTATTTAAAACACTAGTAACCATGGGGAAATCAGGACAGCACTATGTTTTTGTTGTACCCGTAAACAAAGAATTAGATTTGAAAAAAGCAGCTGCTAGCGTTCGGGAAAAATCAATCAGTATGCTGAAATCAAAAGATTTACTCTCGCTTACTGGTTATATTCATGGGGGATGCTCACCGATTGGAATGAAAAAATCTTTTCAAACTGTCATTGATAAAAGTGCTACTGAATTTGAAACTATCATTTTTAGTGCAGGGAAGATAGGATATCAAGTTGAGTTGGGATTAGAAGACTTGAAAAAAATCATTCGTTTTGAACTACACGATATTGTAGTTGAGTAGCATATTGCTAATTTCGATGATCGAGTTGGAGATAGGATAGACCTATGAACTGGAATGAATAAAAAGAGCCATTTGGCTCTTTTTATTATTTAAATTGAGAGAATCCAATCTTTTAACGGATTGAAGGTAGTGGAGATAGGTACTCGAGTTTAATTCGTATTATTTTGGAATTTCGGTATCTTCTTAATGCCTTCGGTTCCCATAATGCTGCCAATAAGTGCAATTAATACACTTGAAGAAATAAATTTAACTACATAATAAATTCCTGTTCCAGTAACTAAATCTAAGATTAAAAATTTTTTTATTGTTGAGCCTTTTATTATATAAATAACAATTTGATCGTTTTTTCTATTCAACATTGTCACACCCTTATTCTTTTATAAAAGAATATTACAAGGAAAGGTTGTCATATTCATTCATGACTACTCTCAGCATTGATGATTAGAAAGTACAAAGAGGTTAACTAGCTTTTTATTGAACTACCCCCACCTACACTTGGTTTAGAGAAGGGGTCTTCTCGGTTGAAATTAAAACAAAAGAGCAGCTAGCAAAAGCTAACTGCTCTGCCCCAGGGAAAGGGAGAAAAGATTATAGGTACTACAAATTGGATTAAAGCTGTTCACCAGCCTTTATATAGTATGTACAGAATTTGAAATATTATGCAGGAGGGAAAACTATAGTATACAAAATTTTGCAATATAAGACAGGTGAAATGTGAAACGACAAGAATATGTAACATATACTAAAAAGAAAAGAGGGAAAAAGATGTGGAAAACAACTGATCTTTGTGATGCCTTTGAAAAAGAAGTACAAGTATGTCAGCCCATGTTTCAGTCGTACGGTATGAAAGAACAATTTCAAGGGAAGATTGCGACTGTTAAAGTGAAAGATGATAATGTATTAGTAAAGGAAGCACTGCAAACTGTACCAGAGGGAACCGTTTTAGTAGTTGATGGAGGGGCTTCGACAAACTGTGCATTACTTGGAGACAACTTGGCAAATATAGCAAAAGAGCGGAATTTAGCAGGTATTATCGTATATGGGTATGTTCGCGATTCTAAGGAACTACGAAACATAGATATTGGTATTTGTGCATTAGGTACAATGCCGAAGAGAAGTATAAAAGAAGGAAAAGGAGAAACAGCAATTCCTTTACAATTTGGAGGGATTGAATGGGTTCCCAATCACTATGTGTACGCGGATGAAGATGGCATTATTGTATGTGAAAAGCGTATTCATGATTAACATACATATATAGCATATAATAATCTATTATTCTTAGAAAATAAATCCGATAAAGCATAGACAAATTCTTGTGTCAATAGTAAAATAATACAGAAATTTGTAATGTGATAAATGTATAGGTGTATTGTTTTTTTGACAACTTTTAAAAGAAAATGAGTGGAAATGGAATTTGAAGTGTCATTGTAAGTGAATGTTATCACAATATTGCATTCATAAGCCGAATAATCTTTCCTATACAAATCCAATCGCTACTTATTTAGACAAAGGGAGGTGTTGCGTTCTTTTGTGTAGTACGCCTAATAAGCAGTGCTGCTATTACATGCCCTTAAAGGGTCTTTTTTCTGTATAAGTAAGCAAGGGGAGGAATAAGCGGAAATGGCAATGATAAAAAAATGGCTGCTTACGTCGATAATGGCAGTTGCATTAGTATTTGTTTCATTCACAAATACTGTACATATTACGTTTGCTGAAGGTAAAACAGCAACACTTGCGATCATTGGGGAATCGCAAAAAGGAGTTATTTTATGTCCGAAAGAAGTGTCAATTGAAGATGGGGAAACAGCCTATAGTTTGTTACAAAAAGTTATGGGGACGAAAGTAACAGCTGAAAATACGAAATATGGTATCTATGTTAAAGGTATTGATGGTTTAATGGCTGGTGATACAAGTGGATGGACATATGATGTAAATGATAAAGCTGCCATGGTAGGGGCAGATAGTTATACATTAGAATCTGGAGATGTTGTTGCATTTCGTTTTGTTGTAGATTGGAACAACATGAGTACAGAAACATTGCAACAGGTGCTCGATAAGATTGGAACTTGTAAAAAAGATCCAGATACAACTAACCCAGAAGAACAAAAACCAGAAGAGCAAAAGCCTGAGGAACAAAAACCAGATGGCCAAAAGCCTGAGGAACAAAAACCAGAAGAGCAAAAGCCAGATGGTCAAAAGCCTGAGGAGCAAAAACCAGAAGAGCAAAAGCCGGATGGCCAAAAACCTGAGGAGCAAAAACCAGAAGAGCAAAAGCCAGATGGTCAAAAACCCGAGGAACAAAAACCAGAAGAGCAAAAGCCAGATGGTCAAAAGCCTGAGGAACAAAAACCAGAAGAGCAAAAGCCTAATGAGTTGAAAGAACCAATTAAAAATGAATTATTAATGAAACAATTAGATCAAGCGATTGCTAAAACATCACAAAAGATGATGGAAGATGGAATTGATAGTGATTGGGTAGCTATTGCACTTGCTCGTTCAGGATATAATATTCCAACGGAAACAAAGATTAGTTATTTACAATCTTTAACACAAACAGTGGAAAAGCGTATGAATCGATTTACTGCGACAGATATAGCAAGAACAATTTTAGCAGTGTCAGCAGTGAATGGAAATCCAACGAATGTTGCAGGGGAAAATTTAGTACAAGAAGTGTACCAATCTGAAAAACTAAATTCTGTTACTGGTTATACATTTGCTTTACTTGCACTTGATACGAAAAAATACGAAGTGCCAGCTGGAGCGAAATGGAATCGCGCTGCTTTAGTAAAAGAGATTTTAAATGCGCAGCATACAGATGGTGGATGGACATATAATGTTGAAAGTAGTAAGGAAGAAGCTAGTAATATTGATGTAACAGGTATGGTTTTATCAGCGTTGGCACCATATCAAAAACAACCAGAGGTAAAACAAGCTTTAGACAAAGCAGTGCAGTATGTAGCAAATAAACAATTAAGCACTGGTGGATTTGAAGCTGATGGTCAAGAAAATTCTAACAGTGTTTCGCAAGCGATTATTGGACTTGCTATTACAGGAATCGATCCAACTGGTGAAGCGTTCACTAAAAATCATGTAAATGCAGTTCACAATTTACTGTCATATCAACTTGCAAATGGTGAATTTAAATGGTTACCAAACGATGAAGAAGGTAATGGTATGGCTACTGAACAAGCATTTTTAGCACTTGTTCAATATAAGGCATTTGTAGATGGAAAAGGCTCTATATATGATTGGACAAATCCATTGACTGGAAATGATAAAACTTCAGTTGAAGAGCCGAAAAAACCTGTAGTAGATGAACCAAAGGTAATTGAAAAGCAAGAAGTGATTCAAAAACCGCAGGAACAAATACATGATGAGAACTCTCGTGTTGTTATAAAAGACAAAACAATAAATAATGAAAAAACTGCAATAAACCGTCAATTACCAAAAACAGGAGCGTCTGCCTGGGATAATGCTATGCCAGTAGGAATGGGCGTATTATGCATCGCTTCAGCATATGTTTTATGGAGACGAAAAGCAGCTTAACGAAAATTAGGAGCAATGATTTGCTCCTAATTTTATTAGGAAAGGTGAGGAAAACATGAGTCTGATGAAGTGGTTACTCTCATTTGCTCTCTCATTTGGATTGCTTGTTGGATGTAGTCAAAATGAATCAAAATCTGAGCAACAAGTGGTATCAAAGCAAATAGAACAAAAAGATAAGGAAAAACAAGAAGAAATAAAAGAAGAAAGTAAACAGGAAGAATCGCAAGAACCAGTTGCTAAGCAAAAGCAACCAGAAGAGCAAGAGCAGCCAAAAGATAATCAAGAACAAAAACAGCAAGAACAACCTGAAGTAAAACAAGAAGAGAAAAAAGACCAAGAACCACCTGCTCAGCAAAAAGCGCCAGAACAACCAAAAACACAGCAAGAAAACGCTGAGGTAAAGAAAGCGCCAGAAACAAAGACAGAAGAAAAAACAGAAGTAAAAGAAGAGGCTAAAGTCGTTAACCAGCCGAAAGAAACGCCAAAGCAAGAATATCCGAAAGATCCAGAACCTAAGTTAGAGCCACAGCCAGCACCACAACCAGAACCGAAACCAGTAGTGCCAAAACCAGAACCAAAGCCAACACCAACACCACAGGCCCAGCAAGTTACGATTTCTGTTCGTGGTGATCAAGGTTATGTATTAGGTGCAAAGAAAGTAGATATTCAAGGAGAGCCTACAGTTTTTGATGTACTAAAAGGTACGGGATTGGAGATTGATTCAACTGGATCAGGAAATAGTAAATATGTAAAAGGAATCAATGATTTATATGAATTTGACAGAGGGCCAAAAAGTGGATGGAAGTATCGTGTAAATGGTACTTTTCCAAACCGAAGTGCAGGTGCATATAAAGTGAAACCAGGAGATAAAATCGAATGGGTGTATGTATCAAATTAGGGAAGGGTTTTAGGTAAAGGTTATGAAAATTATCTTTTCTTCTTTACATCCTTTTGTGAATTTTTTCTATTATATTGGGGTGATGATACTATGTATGGTGTGTCTTCACCCTCTTTTTTTAATGGGTGCTATTATTATGATGGTGTTATTGAACGTTATGCAAGGAAATGGCGAGAGAATAAGAAGGATGTTGCCAAGTACGTTCATTTTCTTTTTGATGGTTATCGTGCTAAATCCTTTGCTAACACATAGGGGAGCCACTACATTATTTCGCTTAGGAGATAATCGAATTACATTAGAAGCATGCATGTATGGACTCATCATGGGGTTATCGTTACTTGCTATTATGTTCACATTTACTTCTTACAATGATATTATTTCAAGTCATAAATTTTTGTACTTGTTTTCACGAGTTTCACCGAAAGTTGCGCTATTGACAATGATCACGGTGCGTTTTGTTCCTTTATTTATCCGGCGCTTAAGACAAATTACACTAGTTCAAAAAACAAAAGGTGTTCAATTAGATTCAGGCTCATTCATCGGGAGAATCAAAAATGGAATGAAACTTTTGCAGGTGTTACTTGTTTGTTCTTTAGAAGATGCATTACAAACTGCAGATTCCATGCAAGCGCGTGGGTTTGGAGTGACAAAGCGTAGTACGTATATACGGTATCGCATGGGGAGCCAAGATTGGTATATACTTGCGTCTTTAGTGGTTTTATTACTAAGCAGTTTTGTGCTCAATTATTACGGCGCTGGCAAATTATCAATCTATCCAAGAGTGGAATCACTTGCATTTCAGCAATATGATGGGATACTATTCGTGTTATTTTTACTATTTATTAGTTTACCAATCCAAATGGAAGGGAGGGAATGGTTATGGTGGCGCATGCAGAAATAAAAGACTTAGCTTTTACGTATGCAGATGAAAATGTACAAGCATTAACAGATGTTTCGTTAACGGTTTTTCAAGGTGAATTTATTGTGCTAGCTGGACGTTCAGGATGTGGTAAGACAACGCTTTTGAAACATTTTAAGAAAGAGTTACTTCCGATTGGAAAGCGCACAGGTAGTATGTATTATAATGGAGCTTCTTTACTCGAGATGCCTGATTTATTATCAGCGCAAGAAGTCGGAATGGTATTTCAAAACCCTGAAAATCAACTTGTAATGGATACGGTTATTCAAGAATTGGCATTTTCTCTTGAGAATGTTGGTCTAGAAACAAAAGTCATCCAAAAGAGAATTGCTGAGTTAATTAGCTTTTTAGGATTTCAAGATTTATTACACCAGTCTGTTCACACATTATCAGGGGGACAAAAACAACTCGTTAATTTAGCGGCGGTTCTTGTGCTGCAGCCTAAATTGTTACTTCTTGATGAACCGACAGCGCAACTTGATCCAATTGCCGCAAAAGATTTTTTAGGATTATTAAAACGGATTAACGAAGAACTTGGAATTACAATTATCATGAGCGAACATCGTTTAGATGAAGTCATTCCATTAGCAACTCGAGTTGTGTTTATGGATGCAGGGAGAATTATGTATGATGGAATCCCGCAACATGTTATATCGAAAATGTGGGCACTAGAAGAATCTCGATCGTTTATCCCTCAAATTCCAAGGTTGTTTTTAGAATGGGGTATAGAGAAAATTCCATTTACGGTAAGGGAGGCGCAAACACAAATTCATTCCGAGTTACCAATCGAATATGAAGTACCGGCTATATCACAGGCAGAAACAAAAGAAGTGATGCTACAAGCAAAACATATATCTTTTCAATATGAAAAAAATAGTCCGTTTATTTTGCAAGATTTAACGCTATCGATTGAACAAGGAAAGTGGACTGCGCTTGTTGGAAAAAATGGTACAGGAAAATCAACACTTTTAACTATATTAGCAGGATTAAACAAAGCTAGAAGAGGAAAGGTGCGGTGGAACGGAACGGAAATTCATAAAATGAAGTCCAAGGAACGATTTGAAAAAATCGGATTTGTATCACAACATCCCTATTATCATTTTACATTTGAGACGGTGTGGGATGAAGTGTTTGAAAGAGCAAATGAATTATATGGTGATAGAGGGAAAGAAATTGCGGAAGAGATGTTAAACCGATTTTGGCTGTATTCCATTCGCAATCGTCATCCACATGATTGTAGCGGGGGAGAACAACAGTTAATCGCACTATGCACAGCCTTGTTATCTAAGCCCCAATTATTATTATTAGATGAACCAACAAAAGGGCTGGATCCAGAGAAAAAGGAAAGATTAGGCGAACTGTTTCAAGCGTTACAAAAGGAAGGAACAACAATTGTGATGGCCACACATGACATTGAATTTGCAGCGAAATATGTGGATCATTGCATGATGTTATTTGATGGGAAAGTTATTATGGATGATGCGCCAAAGAAATTCTTTAGTGATAATTTCTTTTATACAACATCTATTAATCGTTTTATTCGCAAGCAATTACCTTATGCATTAACATGGGAGGATGTGTATCAAGTGTGTCCAAACGATATGTTGCTCTCATAACGCTTATTTTTCTTCTTATAATAAGTACACTTCTGTTTACTTCCTTTGTAACAGATGAATATTTTATTTGGTGTAGTTTATTTTTATTGTTCATTATTATGTTACCTTTTTATATACGATTTGAAAGGAAAGCATTTGTTTCACGTGAAATCGTTATTGTAGCTGTTTTAGCAGCCATAGCAGCAGTGAGTCGTGTACCATTTTCTCTTATGCCGAGTGTACAACCAACTTCTTTTATTATTATTGTATCTGCAATTGTTTTTGGAAGTGAGACAGGTTTTATTATTGGCGCAACGGCAGCACTTGTATCTAATATATTTTTAGGACAAGGGCCTTGGACACCTTGGCAAATGTTTTCTTGGGGAATGATAGGTTTTACAGCTGGTTTGCTACGAAATACATTTATTATGAGAAAGTTATGGGGAAGAGTCATCTATGGGTTCATAGCCGGTTTTGTTTTTGGCTGGATTATGAATTTGTGGGGGATACTTGGCTTTTTAGAAGGATTAACATGGAAAGACTTTATGGCATACTACGCTGCAAGTTTTTACTTTGATTTCGCTCATGCACTTTCAAATGTAATTTTTCTTGTTTTGTTTAGCTCATCATGGATCCGAATTCTTATGAGATTTAAAAAGAAATATGGGATTTTAGATGATAACGAGCTAGTATATCAAGGAAACAAAGCATAAGCATATATCATAAAGCATAAGAATATAACGTAGGATCGCGACTTACATATTCGTTTGCCTCTTTCATGCTTCTTACCATTGGTGAGAAGCATTTTTTTATAATGATACTTTGGTTTGGAAAATGTCAAAAAATTGTTTTAATATATTCAACTTTCGGATGGAACTTTTTATATAATAGGAAATGAGAAAGGTTTTCAAAGAGGAGATGTAATATTCATGAAGCTAGTTGTTCCAAAGCAGCATGGCGCATGGGGAATGCTGCTGATTCCATTTCTACTTAGTGTTCTACTTGGTAAACATACAGTTTACCATATTCCACTCTTTATCGCTTGGTTATTTATCTATTTAGCAACGTATCCATTTTTAATGTACATGAAGCAAACACGAAAAAAAGAATTTTTACATGCAGCAATTATTTATTTTGTTATTGCATGTGTTTTCGGGATTGTATCTTTACTATATGAATGGAGAATTCTTTTGTTCGCGGTTACGATGATTCCACTCTTTATCGTAAATATATACTTTGCCCGTCAAAAAAAGGAACGAGCATTAACAAATGATATTTGTGCCATACTTGTTTTTTGCATTGGTGGTTTGATTAGTTATTATTTTTCGATGAAGACAATTGATGGGACGGCATGGTGGATTGCGGCTGTTTCTTTCCTTTATTTCTTAGGTAGTACATTTTATGTGAAAACAATGATACGTGAAAAGAATAATCCTACTTATCGTTATGTTTCATGGGGATATCATATTTTCTTAATCATCGCTTCTTTCGTAGTAAATCCATGGCTGTCTCTTGTATTTATACCGAGCCTAGTTCGTGCAATCGTATTGTATGGTAAAAAAATATCTATATTAAAAGTTGGAGTTTTAGAAATCGTTAATTCTGTATATTTTTTAATTGTGACGGCAATACTGTTGTCGTATGCCATTTGAGATATTGCTCATCTCTTAAAGAGGTGGGCAATATTTATTTTTGTTCTAAAATATTAACCGTTTGATTACATTTTTGTAACGCATCTTCCACAGCTTGTAGGGATTGTTCGATTCGCTCCCGATTATCGCTCTTTTCGACTGTTTGTAATGCATGTTCTAAACAATTCTTTGCTTCTTGCAATGAATGGAATGAATCTTGAACGTATCCGCGGGCATTTTTATCCATCATAAATTCCTCCTTTTTTACATACAATTTTAGTATGGGCGTTAGGAAAGAAAATATAACTTATTGTATGTTGTTTGACAATTATAATAAAAATAGCTATAGTAAGATATAAAGTGAATATTTTCTTATCCAGAGAGGTGGAGGGACTGGCCCGATGAAACCCAGCAACCGCGATGCAGGTGCTAATTCCAGCAGAACATATTTGTTCTGGGAGATAAGACGAAGATATATACGTAACTTCTTCTTATCGAAGAGGTTTTTTTATTGTAAAAAAACCTCTTCCAAAAACAACAACATAAGAAGAAAGGGGTTGCAATTGTACTGTGACACTTGAAAAATACGTAAAGCTGCGTAATGCAGTATATGAATATATGATGGAACAAGATAAACCCATATCACTATTAGATATTCAAGAACATATCGTTTCGCATCATGAAGGAAAATTCACGAAAAAAATGTTACACCAATTTTATTTATCAAGGTTATTAGACGAATTGAAACTGGATGGGAAAATTACTTTAGCTAATGATGAATACCACTATGCTGAAAGAGGGGTATACTATAAGGCGAGAAAAGGGAGCTAAGCTCTCTTTTTTTATGTTATAATTTATCTAAAAATTCAAATTGTATGTAGAGTAAAAGACTGCAGAAGCAGCCTGATACAAGGGAATGGTGTTGAGTGTGTAGTGTCAAAAGTTGAATATGCCCTGAAAGAGGCATTTCATTCGGCTAGAAACGAAAAGAGACACCTCCGCCGAGTAGGTGTCAGTTGGTTTGTCAAATGGGCTTGCCACTTGACATGTATTAGAATATCATGCAAACCGTTGGGAGTCAAAAGGGAATATAAGGAAAGGTGTTGTTTGGAGATGAATATACTCATCATATATGCACATCCCAATCCATCTAGTTTCAATGCATCCATTTTAGAACATGTGCAAAAAGGACTTCAAGAGACGCATCATTCTGTTACATTGCTTGACCTTTATAAGGAACAATTTAATCCAGTGCTTATTTTTAATGAAGATAAGAGAAGACGGGATTTAGTATATGAAGAAGAAACTGAGAGATATAGAAATTTGGTCAAAGAAGCAGACTCTTTTATTTTTATTTATCCAACATGGTGGTGGGGCATGCCTGCTATTTTAAAAGGATTTATTGATCGCGTTTTTGTTGCTGGGTTTGCATATAAATATGAAGGGGTAATGCCGAAAGGATTGCTTATAGGGAAAACAGCGTGGGTTATTAATACTTTAGATTCACCGTTATGGTACGTGGCACTCTTATATCGCTCTGCTGATTGGGTGATTATGAAAAAGGGGATTTTACGATTTTGCGGTATACGTCAAATAAAACGTTCTGCTTTTCAGTCTGTAAAAACAAGTAAGGAAACAAAACGTGAAAAGTGGCTTTTAGAAATACAGGAAAAGGCTAAAAAATTATGGGTGAAGTAGAAAATATAATGAGATGTTGTAATCGGAATGATGATTTGTTTCGTACGTATATCGTTTGTTTACTTCAATTGAAACATCATAATGAAGCGTTTAAAAAGGTATGCGAAGAATTAAGAGCAGATTATTTAGTAAGGGGAATTTGTGAAAGAGAAGTTGATGGGATTATCCAGGAAAGTAAGGAGTATAAAATGTATGATATACCGAGAGTATTAAGATGGGATTTTTTACGAAATAATCCATCAATGATTGAAAACATTTGTACGACGTTATTTACATATAAAAGGTTAAATCTTTCATGTGAAGAATGGGGAAATGTAATTAGATGCATAGAAAACGAATGATTATCACTATAGTTATTATGTAAAAAAGCTAGTATAAAACTAGCTTTTTTACATTGCTTCGATTTAAATGATAAGGAAACATAAACCAATTACTACGCCAGCATAAAGGAGATTAATAACACAAAATCCCATAATGTCGCGTGCACCTAAACCGGCGATTGCTAATGCAGGTAATGCCCAGAAAGGCTGTATTAAGTTCGTCCAAGCATCTCCCCAAGCAATTGCCATCGCGGTTTTCGCAGCAGGTACACCAAGTTCTGCGCCAGCTGGGATCATGATAGGAGCTTGTACAGCCCATTGACCGCCTCCAGATGGTACGAAAATGTTTACAATTCCTGCACTTAAAAACGTGAATAGAGGGAAAGTGGTTTGATTCGAAATGCTAATAAAGAAATTAGAAATTGCTCCTCCAAGTGAAAGACCTTCGCTGTTTGCTCCAATCATCATTCCCATAATTCCTGCGTAAAATGGAAATTGGAGTAGAATGCCAGAAGCGCTTTTCGTCGAATCTGAGAAGGCGCGAATATATTGAATCGGAGTACGGTGAAAAATAAGGCCAGCAATTAACAGTATAAAAATAACGATATCAAGTGTCAGGTTAAAACCTTTCGTACTAAAATAATGAACAATATAAATAAGACCTAATAGTCCAACACATACCGTTATCCAAATGCTATTTTCCATTTTCTCAGCAAATGTCTGGGTCTCTACTTCTTGAGCAGCAGCTTCTTCTTGAAATACGCTAGGATCCACTGTAATCGTATGATTTTCATCCGGATGCATCGCCTTATTTATAAGTGGCATCGTTACTAAAAATATAAGTACAGGAACGAGCGCATATGGTGAAAATAACGTTTCTGTTATAGGGATTGCTTCCTTTATACTTCCAGCAGTTGTTTTAATTAATGTTTCGCCGCCAGATGCTAAAGTAAGCGGTATAGAGGCGGAAAGTCCCGCGTGCCAAATAAGAAATCCGGAATAAGAAGAAGCGATGGCAAGTCGATAATCTAAATTTTGTATGTGTTTTGCAACTTCCTTTGCATATAAAACAGACACTACAATGCCGAATCCCCAGTTTATGTATGCACCAAGTAAACTAACAATAGAAATAGCGATAATACCTTGTCCGCTTGTTTTTGGCAGTTGTGCAGCTTTTGCTAAGCCTTTGCGAATGAGTGGAGCGTTAGCTAATACAGAACCTGTAACAAGTACAAGTGCCATTTGCATGGCGAAGGCTAAAAGTCCCCAAATTCCATTTCCCCAATGAGCAATCATTTCTACAGGTGATTGGTGCGTCGCAAACATGCCAAAGAAGATAACAAAAATTGTTAATAGACAAGATAAAATAAAGGGCTCTGGTAAAAAACGCTGCACAAGAGCAACACAACCGTTTGTAAAAGAGCGAAACAAATTAATCAACCTCCTTAAGTTTTTTCTTTTACATATTCGCTATGGGCAAAGAGATAACCTTTATTAAACTGAAGATTCAGATAAATGAAGGAAAGCTTTCACTTTTGTGAAAGCTTTCCTCAGGGTGTTGGGAAACGAAAGACAATAGATTCTTATTTTTGTGTCGCTATTTGCCGAGTGGTCGATATTCTTTGTCGAATCGCCGATAAAATTTCATTTACTATGTTACATGAACACTTTCTTCTGCGATATTTCATAAAGTTCCCCTATAATAGTTCCTTTTCTAAATGTTTTCCAATTTGTACATACATATTTGAATAAGTAGCATGAACATCACTACTTGGCTCAGCATTTGATGAAAAATGTACAATGACCATATTTGCTTTAGGATCTATATAGAGGTATTGCCCATAGCTTCCTAATACTTCAAATGCGCCTTGCTCATTATGAGGAATCCACCATTGATTATGATAAGAAATGGATGCACCTTGTCCGATTGCTAATTCGCCTTCTTGCACGTTCTTTACATTTTCGGAAATGGAGGAGGGGAGAACTTGAACTCCATTGTAACGACCGTTATATAAAATCAATTGCCCAAACTTCGCCATATCTCGTGCAGTCGCATTTAAACCAGCGCTTGCTTGTTCAACTCCCGTTTCATCTGTAACATAATACGCATTTTCTTCCATACCGATTTTGGACCAAATTCGTTCGCTCACATTTTCCGCTAACGATTTACCGGTGATAGTTCGTATAATCCAGCCGAGTGATTCAGAGGAACCGTTATTATAAGAAAACTGTGTTCCAGGTGGTGCAGTTTCCTTTGCTTCTTGTAACATATCATAAATTTTCATTGGACCGTTATAGTTTTTACCACGAGGAAGAATATTGCTGGCTAAATACAACTGAGCATCTTGATTTTCTAATCCTTGCTGCATATATCCATGTGTAGGGTATTCAGCAGAAACTTGCATGTCCATTAGTTGCTGAATTGTTGCTTTTCCAAATGGAGTATTTCGTAATTCTTTCACGTATGTTTCAGCAGTGTTATTTACATCAATAAGTTTTTCTTCCGTTAATGATTGTATAAGTGCTCCGGTAAATACTTTCGCTAAAGAAGCCATTCCATGCGGTTCATTTTGTTTATATCCATTGAAATACTGTTCATAAACAAGTTTTCCGTTATGCACGACGACAAAGGCATCTGTTTTATTCTCATCTAATAGTTTCTTTAACGGAATATTGCTTCCGTATTCTTTTTTAACAGAGAAATCATCTAAGTTTTGTAATGCGGTAGGGAATGTTGCTACTTGCTTAGGATTGTTTTTCACTTCGCTTGTTAACGCTAGTTCTTTCATATGTGTGTATGACCAGCGTAAATAAGGATCTTGTAACCAATTTTCCTTTGTCACGTTTTCTTTAGAAGGGGAGACTTTATTTTGTTTGAAAAATGCAAATCCAAGCCCAGTTACGATAAACAATAGTGTAAGTATAATTAATAAAAGGGGAGATTTTTTTAAGTTCATCTATGTACCTCCTTGCTATTTTTACAGTAAGTATACGCTCGTTGTCTTAGAAATACAAAATAAGGAAAGTAAACAGAGGAGTTTACTTTCCTTATTAACATTAAGCTGATAATTTTCCGTCTGTATGTTGCTTTTTGAACTTTTGTTTTCTGCCATGTAGGAAGTAATAGATAAGTAATGTAAATGCAACGATAATGGCAGCAATGAAATACATATTATGATAGCTTGATTGTGCAGCTACGATACCAAGTACAAAGGAACCAAAACCAATACCGCTATCAAAGAATGAAAAATAAGTAGCTGTTGCTGAACCGCGGCGATGGTTTGGAGCTGCGGAAATAGCAATCGTTTGGAAACTTGGAATTAATGTTCCATAGCCTAAACCGATTAATACACCTGCACCAAGGAACCAAAATGAGGTTTGTGCTTGGCTTAAGATGAACATTCCAATTGTAAAAATAATAATCGAAGGATAAACAAGTATATTTTCACCGAAACGGTCAAATATCTTTCCTGTAAATGGACGAGAAAGAACAACAACGAGTGCGTAAACGATAAAGAAGTAACTTGCAACTTCCCCTACACCAATTTCTTTTGCATAAATAGGAATAAAAGATAATATGCCACTATAAGAAAATGCTAAAACAAATCCTGTAAGAGCAATTGGAACGGAAGTAGGTTCAATTAAATCTTTCCATTTCATGCGTTCACGCTTTTGTTTATTTACTGGTTTTTCATGTGGGATATTTACAAGTAAACCTAATAGAAATGCTAGTAATGAAAATACAGAACAAACGATAAACAGAACGGTAAATGAAAAATGTGAAATAATCGTTAAACCTAAAAAAGGACCGATTACCATCGGCAGACTCATAAATACACCAAAATAGGCAAGTGCTTCACCGCGGCGATGAGGTGGTGCGACATCTGTCACAATTGTACCTGTTGCTGTAGTCGCCATTCCAAACCCAATCCCGTGAAGGAAGCGAAGGGCAAGTAATAAGAATAAACTTTGTGCACCGAAATACATGACGGTAGCAGCTAAAAATAAGGAAAGAGAAATAAATAAGATCTTCTTTCTCCCTAAATCGTCAAGCCACTTCCCGGTAAACGGACGGCATAGGACAGAAGAAATAAGGAATACAGTTGCGACTAAACCAATTTCTTCAGGTTTTCCTTTCAATCCGTCTATTACATAGACGGGCAGGGTGGTCATAAGCATGTAAAACGTTAAAAAGAGAAACAGACTACTAAAACAAGTTCCAAGGAAGTCCTTCGTCCAAAGTCTCTCACTTTGCATCGTCATCCCTCCTATTAATCATCTAAATTTTTAATAATTTTTTGTAGTACTTGAAATGCTCGTTGCAAATCTTCTTCATCAATATTTTGCAACGTTTTTTCTTCGAAAGTATCAACTTCTTCTTGCCATACTGGAATCATTTTCAGTGCTGTTTCTGATAAGGAAATAAGCTTTTCACGGCGATCTTTTCCTTCCGTTCGAATAATCCAGCCCATTGTTTCCATACGCGTTAATGTACGAGTCATCGTTGGAGATTCAACGTTTAAGTATTGACATAACTCAGTTTGTGTACAAGGTCCTGTTTGGTTGATGCGGAAAATGACAGCCCACTGTGCACTAAATAAACCTGTTGGTGACACACGTTCATTAAATTTTTTCGTAAACTTACGAGAAGTTTGACTGACAATGTGAAAAAAATGCTGTTTTTCGTCCATTTGTTTGATCCTTTCAAATTAGTTACCTAGCTAACTATATACCCTTTTGCCAAAATTGTCTAGTGATGGACATGTTGTTTTATGTAAAAATTTTGTATCGTTTTTGTGTTGAGAACATACATTCTGCATGGTATGCTAAAGGTAAGTTTAGAATTTTCTTTCTATTAAAAGTGAATGGGGGAGCTTGTGATGATTAAGCCTGCAACAATGGAGTTTGTTTCGCTGTCAAATGGAGAAACGATTGCATATCAAAAAGTTGGAAGGCAAAGTAAAGAAATACTTGTACTGATTCATGGGAATATGACATCCTCACAGCATTGGGATTTAGTTATTGAGAAACTACAGGACGAATATCATATTTATGCGATTGATTTAAGAGGATTCGGGAAATCAACATACCATAAACCAATAAACTCATTACAAGATTTTGCAGATGATTTCAAGCTATTTATAGATGAACTACAATTGAAGAAGTTTTCACTGATGGGCTGGTCAATGGGTGGTGGTGTTGCGATGGAGTTTGCAGCTTGTTATCCAGAGTACGTAGAAAAGTTGATTTTGGTTGAATCAGTTGGAATGAAAGGCTACCCGATCTTTAAAAAAGATATAAATGGTCAACCAATTGGTTCTTCTCTATTAAAAACAAAAGAAGAAATTGCACAAGATCCTGTTCAAATTGCTCCTGTACTAGATGCAATTAAAAATATGAACAAGCTCTATTATCGAACGGTTTGGGACTTACTCATTTACACACATAACAAACCAGAACCAGAGCGTTATGAAAAGTACTTAGATGATATGTTAACGCAGCGTAATTTTGTAGATGTGAACTACGCTTTAATTACATTTAATATTTCAGATGAACATAATGGCGTTGTGCCTGGAAATGGACATATTCATCAATTGCAAGTGCCGACACTCGTTTTACAAGGAGATCGTGATTACGTTGTTCCGCAAGTAGTCGGAGAAGAATTAGCGAAGCATCTCCCCAATGCAAAGTTAACTATATTAAAAGATTGTGGACATTCACCGTTTATCGATTGCTTAGATGAATTTATTCAGCATGTTACAAATTGGTTGGAACATAAATAAGCCGAACATATAAAAGGAAGTTAGAGGCGGGTTTTCTAACTTCTTTTTATATTCTTACACATTGTTGTTCAAAACGTTTATAATGGAGGTCGGTGAACATATAAAGGGAAGAGGGAAGCGGATGTCAATACGATTTACATTTTGGATTATGGTTGGAATTGTTGCGATTTCTGGATTGTCGCAAGGGATGCTTCTGCCAGCAATCGCAATGATTTTTGAGCAAGAGGGGATTCGCTCTAGTTTTAACGGTCTTCATGCAACGGCGTTATACATTGGAATTTTATTTATTTCGCCATGGCTTGAAAAACCGATGCAACGGTTTGGAATGAAACCGATTATTGTAATCGGTGGTTTTCTTGTTATTATTTCATTATTCTTTTTTACACAAACATTTTCATTTTGGGCATGGTTTATCCTTCGCTTTTTAGTTGGAGTAGGAGATCATATGTTACATGTCGGAACACAAACGTGGATTACAACGACAGCTGACCCTAGTAAAATCGGAAGACAAGTCTCTATATATGGAGTCTTTTTTGGTATTGGTTTTGCGGTAGGTCCATATTTAGCTAGCACTGTCCAATACGGACTTGCAACGCCATTTATTGTATCGACAATTCTTTGTTTAATTGGATGGCTATTGCTATTACCAACTAAAAATGCCTTTCCAGAGCAAGATCATAAAGGAGAGAAAAATGAATCATCACTTTCTCGTTACAAACAAGTATTTGTTCTAGCTTGGATTGCGCTGATGGGACCTTTAGCGTACGGCGTGTTAGAAGCAATGTTAAATAGTAATCTGCCAGTATATGCACTTCGAAAAGGATGGTCTGTCTCTGATGTATCTTTCTTACTACCAGCATTTGCAATAGGAGGAATCATTACGCAAATTCCGCTTGGTATATTAAGTGATAAATACGGAAGAGACCGCATTTTAACATGGACATTCAGCATCAGTACAATCATCTTCTTACTTGCGGCAGTATTTGACGGGTATTATTGGATTGTATTTGGGTGTATGCTATTAGCTGGAATGGTAATTGGTTCCTGTTTCTCTTTAGGGCTTGGCTTTATGACGGATTTATTACCAAGACATTTACTGCCAGCTGGAAATATATTATCCGGAATCGCCTTTAGTATTGGAAGTATTATAGGGCCTGTATTAGGAGGCATATTTATAGAAAAAATACAGTATACAAGCTTTTTTATAGCGGTTATGATGATAATGGCAATTATTGCACTTCTATATATCGCATATATGAAAAGTCAATCCGCATCAAGACAAATAGAAAGTAGGTTAGGGCATGACAAAACAACCTAATAAGAAAAAATTTGAAGTACAAGAGAATGAAACAATTACAGATTGTTTAGCACGTATGGAACGTGAAGGATATGCACCATCACGCCGCATGGAAGAGCCGATCTTTCATGAAGTGAAGAAAGATGGAAAAACAGTTGTAGAGCCGTGCGGGAGAAGAATTGTTTTTGAAGGGAAATTGAAGTGAGGAGAGGTCGTGAAAATGACCTCTCTTTTTTATGGGGTAGTAATCAGTGCTATATTATTTTCTGTAAATTATATAGAGAGCGTTTCATCTTAATAAATAGTGAAATGGCTTTCACTTTTTGGTAAAATATTCACATGAAATTACTTATACAAGAAAAATTTTGAAAATAATTACAAGGTAGATTGTATGTAAAGTATTGAGAAATCGATTGTTTTATTAGAGGAAATAAAGGAGGACAAACATGGGGGAGCATTTGATAGATTCCATTGGTAACTTTCTTCATATTTCATATACAGATAGTGAAAGAAAGCGGGATAATTACGATAAACTACATGGATATTTACAGGCGAAAGAAGGTAAACTGAGAACTTTAATCGAGCAAGCGGAATCAGCAAAGCGTAGTTACGAAGGAAGCAGTCATGGATTGCCACAAGATAAAATTCCTGCCCGTGAATTTGAAGCAGCTCGGCACAAGAAAGATTCGGAATTAACCGAGACGATAAATTATTTTCGCCAAATGCTAGGAGACGTTACGTCTGCTAAAAATAAAGCGTATTACAAGTGGGAGGAATATAAATCAAAAGCAGATGCGGAAAATAAAGCTGAAGCTGAAGCGGCGGCTAATGCGTTAAAGAATTTATTCGGAAAATAAGCGAAGATAAAGAAGTATGGAATACGATGGGGGAATAGAAATGCACGGTAAAGAAATCGAAATTTCTGGAAGCGAAGCGTTAAATGCTATTTCTTATGCTGAGCAAATTGAAAAAGGGGTAAAAGATTCACTCCAGCAAGCAAAGGAATTACAAGCATACGTCATAAGTTCACATTGGAATGGGAAAACACGTGATGCTTTTTTAAGCTATTTAGAATTATTAATTCAATTTAATACAAAAATGGCAGAAGCACTTGAAGGGCATACGAAAGCACTTAAAGAGCTTGATAAACATATTCAATCCTTTACAAATCGTCCTGAAGTTGAAGGCGTAAAGAAACTGTGAAATAGGACTGGGGGAATGAGGAAATGGTACATACAATTGAGAGTTTTACCCCTGGTGAGCTTTATGTATTAGCTGGTGCCGCTGGCATTACATATTTATTTGGTTTACCAGAGCGAGAAAAACTTACTTTAGCGGATCCAGACTGTGTAACAAAAGCGACAGAAAAGTTGAAAGCGAAGAGATTAATTACAGAGGAGAATGGTCTCACACCAGCAGCCTTTCAACTAATTGAATTATTAAAAGCGTATCAGGAAAGTAACGAGTACACACGGTTTAATAATCTTTTAATCGGATTTTTGCCACAAGATAAAGATAGAGTAGCCGTATTCACGGAACGAAAACAAAATGAGGAATACGAAATTGATTACATAGCGAAGCGCGATGTCTATTTCTCGTTATTACAACGTGTTCCATTTTTAATGAGAGAACCGAGAGAAATAGAGCATACTTTTTTAACGAATAAAATGACAGAAGAAAAGCAGCGGTTCTTTGAGGAAATGGATTTGTCAAAAAAAGATTTATTGGCCGTTGAAACATTTTCTCGTCCGCGGGATCGGCGGGTAGGCAACAAGGGGAAATGGGAATGCTTCTTGTACTTTACGGAGGGGGAAAACTTCATTCAAGTTGATATCGAACGTAAGCAGTACGAGTGGGCTAGTCTATATGCCGTGAATAAGAAGTTATACGACGGCTTGAAAATGCCATATAAAAAGTTAATTGATCCAAGACAATTCTCATTAGGAGGAATACGTTAATGCAAGTATCTATGAGCGATGGAAGTACAGGAGGAGCAGGTGGTAATTCAGAAGTATTAGTAAATTTTTCTGAAATGGTTACAATCGCGATGCGCCTTGAAATGATTTATAACCTGTATGCGAATGGTGTGCAGCAAAATATTAATAATCTAGCAAATTCACATTTCTATCAAAAAGGTGAGGCAACAAAAGTTACCGATCATTATAAAGACATATTAGAAAAAACAATGGAATTGGCAGATAACTATAAACAAGCTGCAATGGTTGTGAACTATACACTTGAAGAAATGATAAAAAAAGACGAGGAATTACAAAAAATATTACAAACTCTTGAGTAATCAAGGTGCGGTAGTGGGGGGATGGAAAAGAGATGGATGTGCAATATAGGCCAGAACCTTGGCAACAAATGAAAGATGGGATAAATGAGATTACAAAAGATGCAATTATGAAATTACGGGAAGTAAATGAACTTCTAGGTGATATACAAGATAGAATACAAGACTTAGATTCAGATAGATGCATTTATTTCCATCATAGAAACCAAGAAAGGAAAATAAATACATTACTTGAGGATTATACAACTTTACATACATACTGCGATGATGCAGGACGTGTCGTTTATGAACATATAGATGAGCCGTTCTATAAAGATATGGATGAATTTGCTCAAAAAATGAGAGACTTATCTATTCGGGACTTTAAAACAGAAAATCGAATTGGTGCCACAACGACAACAACATTACCAAGTGAGCATGCGTATGGGGCCCCGCAAACAATTACGACAAAAAAAGATAAAATAACAGTAGATGACATTTTTAAAGAATCACTTGCCTTTGATCATGTGCTTCGCACGCAGTATAAAGAAGTCAAAAAGCAAAATCCAGATGCGAAACTAAGCTACGGGGAATATCGAAAACTAGTCCCGTCTATGCGAGGATTCGAGTATACATCAAGAGAAGACGAGCAAAAAAAATTAGAAACATGGCGTGATTTAGCAATAGGAGGAGCACTAATCGTCACTACAATCCTCTGTCCGCCGCTCGGAATCGCCGCTTCAGTTGCATACGGTGGTCTACAAGTAAAAAGTGCCATCGAAGGGGAAGACTGGGGTACGCACCGAAAACTAAGCAAAGAAGAACGATTAGAAGCTGGCTTCTTCGGAGCACTCGACCTCATCCCAGGGCTAGGTTCAGCAGCAAAAGCATTCAAAGGAACACTCGACCTCGGATCCCTTGCAAAACTAACAAAATTGAAAGAAGGAATCGCTGATTTCAATCCAAATGTGGGGAAAAATGTGGTACAATCGTTAAAGGATAATGAGACGTTAAAGAATGCATTACATACATTGAAAAAAACGAAAGTCCCAGTAGCAATCAGGTCAGCAGACACTGGAATGGGAATAAAAATTCCTTATATAGAACATTCAACTGTTGGAGAAATAGCGGAAAACTTTGCAAGGGCGCGTGCAGCCGCTAAAGATGATGCTTATCAACTTGCGAAGGGGAATGGTGGTTCGGAAGTTAATAAAGAAGTTAGTGATGCGGCTAATAATAGAGCACGCATTGATGAAATTGAAGTTCAATTTAAACGTAATCCAAAACATGATGAGGAGGAGTTTCTACGTCAATTACAAAACCAAGAAGATGGAATGGGTAGATTGACAGTTGATGAATTTATTCGGAATCGCGATCAGTATCTGCTAGAAGGAAGATCGAAGCAAGGAAATGCAGCACAAAGATTAGCTAGAAAACAAGCTATTCAAGATAAAATAGATGAGTTAATGGAAGAAGGACTTTCATTTAGAGAGGCAGAAGAACAGGCTTCGAAGTGGATAAAAGGTAAAGCCGCATTACATGACCCAGATCAAATAGCAGGTGGTCATCCGTTAACTATAACTGGTATGGGAGATTCTAGAATTAATTCATCACTAGGTTCGCAATGGAAAAGTAGAATAGTTGATGTAGATAAGAAAATTAGGGAAGTTGCTGAGAATATTTCAGGCGAAGAAAAGAAATCGACATATCTTAATGTTAAATTGAAATCAAAGTGAGGAATATTATGGAAAATATAAAAAGTTTTATATCGATTGAAAAAGCGCCAACAGAAGTTATCGAAAAGTATGTTGGAAAAATCCCAGAGCAGATAATAGATATTTGGAAAAAATATGGATTTGGAAGTATGCTAAATGGCTATTTAAGAGTTGTGAATCCTGAAAAATATTTAGAAATATTAAAGGACAGTTATATTCGTTATCAGGAAGCTATACCAGTTTTTACAACCGGTATGGGAGATATTCTCGTGTGGGAAAATAATTATTTATTATTACTTAATTATCGAAAAGGTGTAGTAGATGTAGCTGCTGGGAAATTTAAGTTCTTCTTCAATAATGCAGCAGATGATTATTTTTTGGAAAGAGTATTGGATTGGAACCCTTATCAAGAAGCGAAAGATAGATATGGAGAACTTGCATTTGATGAATGTTTTGGTTACACGCCGCTTCTTGGATTAGGTGGATCAGAAAAAGTAGAGAATCTGCAAAAAGTTAAATTGATTGAACACATTTATTTAATTACTCAATTTATGGGGCCGATTGAATAAGTATTAAATACAATGGCGTTAAAAAGTGATATACTTTCGTTATAATGAGATTAAACTTGTAAATTTAGAAAATATATGAATTCAGAGCACTCGGTCGTCTATGATGCGTAACGAGTGCTTTTTGGCGTTTTAGTATAGAAAAGGTGCATTATAGTTTTATAAGTGGACTCAGTGTTGAATTTTTATTACTGTTTTAATAGATTGTAACGGCTATAGGATAGTAGAGAAACAATTGTAAAAAGGATCGAAATAACAACAAACCTTGGGTTATTAGCGAAGCTGCGAATTGGAGAAACCAGTTTTAATCTAAATATAGTACAATCATTCCAAGCCAGCAAAAATATTGCGCTTGACTGCATGAGACTAGCAAGCCTAAAAGTAGAAAAATACGGAAATGAAAAAATGTATCAGCTCGGCCAAACAATAGCCGGGGGTGTAGATTATGTAACAGCTTCCTTCAAAGGCGTTGAGGCAGCTGGAGACGGTACATTGATAGGGAAGCAAATTGGTCCAGGGAAGGGTACTGAGTGGGTTAATACACGCCATGCAGAGAGTACTAAGTTTGTGGATGGTAAGATTCAGGGGGGTGAGGCTTCGCTTGCTACGAGAATAGGGAATGGTGGTTCAGGAGTTAGTGAGACTGGGGAACATCTTGATAATATGAGAAAAAACAAAGAAATTACAGGCCAAGCACATCATCTAAGCCAAGATGCAGCTTTTAGGGATGTTATTCCTAAAAAAGAAGGTTTATCTGTAGAACTAGAAGGAAATATATTTAAGGATGTTGATAGTCCACATTTTTTAGCTCATCAAAGTCTAGAAGAATTTTGGAATACTTTTAGAAAAAACGGAGAACGTTTTAGCGAAATGCCTACCGTTTCAGAATATAACGAGGTATTATACGTATCTTTGAAGTCAGCTGGTTTGAGTGATACACAAGCACAGAAGGCTGTTCAAAGAGCCATGGAACAACAAGTGTTTTATAAATTAACTGGAGATTCATTTGTTCCAAGGATTCCTGGTAGAATTAATTTACCAAAACGTAAATAAAGGAGCAATTACATGAAATTAAATACTTCTGTAGTGGAAGCTGTATTGTCTAATAATTGGTTAAAATATTGTGGAACAGAGAGCAATTTTCCTCAAGGAATTGAATATACCTATTTATCAAATAAAAAGAAAATGGTTAAGAGTGTGAATGGGATAGAATGGGAAAATATTTGTCTTGAAGAAAGAAATAATTTAACAGGCTATTTAGCAAAGAATGAACCTGAAATATATAATGGGAATTGGAATACTTTGGTTAAAAAAATTAAAGCAGAGATATTACCAAAAATTACTGATGATATTGAAAAACAAATAATAAGATTGGGGTTATCAAAAGATATATTAAATGCTGTTAAGTTCGATATAGTAAGTATAATAATGGTACTATCTTATGAAGAATATTATAAGTCAGTATTTTATAACGAAATACTAGAAATCTATTTAAGCGGACATATTCCTTGTGGGTGGAATGGAAAGTACCCAGAAGGAAATATATCTATATACTAGGGGGACAAAAATGACTAATGATGTAGAATATTACAGTGAAGTGAAAAAAATAATTCAGCAGTTTTTAAATACTTCACAATTGGTTCCAGAAATATTAAACGAACAAGAAAAACAAATAGTAGCAACATTTTGTTTTGGTGTGATAAATGGTTATTCTTTAAAAAATAAAAAGAATGCCATACAAATACAGGGAGCTACAATTGATATATTGATAGAAATGTTCTTCTATTCTCCAGCATCTAGTGCGGAATTCTGTAATTTTTTAATTGAGTGCACAGATAAATTATTTCATCCAACTATGCATTCTATCATCCATAGAGGAATTCAAGGGTATTATCAATATGAAGAGGCTAAACATAATGAGTTGAAAGATAATATTGAGAATGTAATTGAAGTAGTAAAGAATCATTAAAATTTAGGGTATTGACTGAGGAAATTTAATCTTAGTTAATGCCCTTTGTGTATAGCGCTAATAAAAGAAATTGCAAACTAGTTTGGATTAATATGGAAAGTGAAACTTATACTAAAATTGGTGATAATCGTGTATAAGCATTGGATAAAAAAATTGTTAAGAGAATAGATGGATAGAAAAGTTTTTATTATTGGTGAAAAAGATTATTAAGGAAAGAGATAGATAGGCAAAGCGGATAAAGGTTTAAAGAAATCGGTATATAGCATTACAAGGTTATCGTTTCAATAAATTAAGGGCAATGCACTCTGCTAGATATCCTATTCAAAGTATTCGTGATTTTTACTGAAAATATTAGATATAATGGTAAATTTACAAATAAGTGAAGAGAGGACTTGTTAATTGCAAGGGATATCGATCAATTTAAATCTTGCACCAATGCTTTGAAAAAGGAAATAGAGGATGGGAAAATATCAAAAGAAATATTCAGCCCGTTACAACTAGAGCAAATTTTTGATGGTCAACCAAGATTACACAAGTTCTTTAAAAAAGGGTCTTCAAAAAAATTCTGATGATCTTATTCAAAATATAAAAGAGACACTTCATTTTAATTATTATAAGGGGATAGATTTATTAGATTTCACAGCTTTTGTTCAGTCATTTGAAATGTCCATTGTAATGTATTCTATGGATGGAGGAGCAAGTGAAGTCTTTTATGAAGGAAATGATAGCGGTATCTTTTCAGGCAGTTACGATTTGATAGATGATGTAGAATACTACAAATTCCCTGATGGTAAATCAGATGAATTTTGGGAGTTTTATGAACAAAACGATGAAGTAATATCTGAAATTGAAACAAAAGCTATAGTGGAATGGTTTGCTGCCTGCTGGAATAAAGCAGGTGGTACAAGCGTGAAATTACCCTCTTATTTTAGTTTTCATGATTATGATCAATGCTTTGATTTACATAACAATAAATGGATTACTGATGGTGATAAATGGTTTGATTAAACCATAGAACTTGATTGGGTTAATACGCACCATACGATGTATTATTACAAAAGTTAATAAAAAATGACGTTGAAGTAACATTTGACTTAAATCGAGAAAATACATGTAAATAAGGTTGAATAGAACACCTAAACACTTTAAGTTGTTTAGGTGCTTTCTTTTGTAAATTAGGGATAGAATAATAGGATAAGCGCGGAAGAAATAGTAAGAAAGTATAGTTTTGGAGGCTAGAATTACCAGAGTCTTTCTTAAACTTTAATTAAAAATACAAAAGTGCACAAGACAAGTACTTGAAAAAATTAATTAAAAAGATGCTACAAACGTTAATTTTAGTAGAAAGGGTTATTTACTTTTCAACCACTTATCCCTAAGCAATTCCTTATCTTCTAATAAGTTGTTCTTAGCTAGTTCAAAACACACTAACCAAAAATTCTTTTGCCACTTTGAACAGTCTTCCTCGTAATCCGTAAGCATCTGAAGCATACAGTATGAATCAGATGGCTGAATATGAATCATATCATTTTTAAAAAATAAAGCTGTAAGACCATGTTCAATAGATAGCAAGCAATTTTTATGAAATGAAATTGCAAAGTAAGCATAGTTGTCCTTCGTATAGTCAGGTAAAATCTCAAATGTAGGGGTTCCTAAATAAGAATGGATTTCTTCCATACTATTAAAAGTAATAGGGCTAAAGGAATGGTCATTTTCATTGTATATTTCGTATCTCATTAAATCTTTAAATTGCAATTCAAATAGAGCATTTAGTATATTTTCATAAATAATATCAAAGTGTTCCTTTAAATAACATAGCGTATTGTAAGCTTCTTTTGTTAAAGGTTGATTACTTTCTAAATACCCATCTATCTCAATGTTTTTTTGTTTAAAAAACGAAACAGAACAATTTACGTTTATAGATCCATCCCAACAGTCGTGTTCTTCGGAAAACTTAAAATTGTCTACTTTGTATAACAACATTCACACCTACCTAATTAAATTTTGTTATTCATAATTAATGCTTCTTATTAGCGAAGTTTAACGGCAAAATAAATGAGTTGACCAATACTAGTTTTCTATTCTAGAAAGAAAAGATAATAGATTTAAAGCAATTAAAACCATAATGTACCCCCCATTCTTTCATAGTATAATTGCAAATCGATAAAGAATGGGGGTTATAAATATACTCATTCATCTAAAATCGGCAAGGATACCCCTACTTCAATCGTGTGAAGGGCGATAGCCCAACGATAAGTGGGGGAAGAATTGCCGGCAGATACGGTATGATACGTTGAAAATCGTAAGATTCTGTACCATAACAAGTATCTGAAACTTCCACCTTGCTTCCTCCTTTCTCTATTTAAGTTGTTTGCTTTCACTAAAAATCTGTTACAATTTAATTAGTAAAAGGCGGTGAAAATAATGCCTACAATTACTGCAAAAATAAAAATCCATGTTTCCGATAATCAAGCTGAAAGTCTAAAGATAACAACGAACGCTTACCGCAAGGCTTGTAATTGGTTATCAAAACACATATTTGAAACAAAGAACCTTAATCAAGTAAATCTCAATAACTTATATTATTCTGATTTGCGAAATCAATTTAGGTTAAAAAGTCAAATGGCTCAATCTGTGATGAAAACTGTAATTGCTCGTTACAAGTCGGCTAAATCAAATGGACATGAATGGTCTTTGATTGGCTTCAAACTTGCAGAATATGATTTAGTCTGGAATCGAGATTACTCACTAACCAAAAACCAATTTAGTGTAAACACGCTTGAAGGTCGCCTAAAACTAAATTATGAGCGTAAGGCTATGAAGAAATACTTCAACAGCACTTGGAAATTTGGTACTGCTAAATTAGTGCATAAGTACAAAAAGTGGTTCTTACATATTCCGATGACAAAAGAGTACCAAACATTAGATTTCGCAGATGTAAACAACATCGTTGGTGTTGATTTAAGAATCAACTTCCTTGCAACCACTTATGATAGTCAAGGCAAAACAACTTTCTACAACGGAAATATTGTTAAACATAAGCGTGGTAAATTTAAAGCTACTCGTAAGCAATTACAAACACGACAAACACCATCTTCTCGTAAGAAATTAAAACAAATTGGCTCAAGAGAAAACCGTTATGTAACTGATGTAAACCATCAAATTACAAAGGCACTCGTTGATGAATACCCTAGAGGTACTATGTTTGTTTTAGAAGACTTAACAGGTGTTCGTTCTGCGACAGAAAAAGTGCGAGTGAAAAACCGCTATGTTTCTGTGTCTTGGGCTTTCTATCAGTTCCGTCAAATGCTTGAGTATAAAGCTGAATTGAATGGACAAAAGGTAATTGTGGTAGACCCCAAATATATTTCCCAAACTTGCCCTAAGTGCGGAAACATTGAAAAAGCGAATCGTAATAAAAAGCTACACACTTTTAAGTGTAAAAATTGCCAATACCAATCAAATGATGACCGTATTGGTGCGATGAATCTACACCGTAAGGGAATTGAGCATATCGGTGTAGTTACCACAGGAGTATAGCTCTTGTGGTAGGGGCGAAGTCAACCGTCCTTATGCTCCACCATACTAAGGTAGGAGAGCATTGCTCGTTCGTACTACTGGGTAGGAATAAGCGTAGTTGCTCTCTATGAGGGGAGAAGCACTGTCGAACTCCGACAGACGCAAGCCCCCACTTCAAACGACCCGTAAGGGTGTTAAGTGGCGGGTTGTTGACTAAAATTATAACTATTTAATGGAAGCAGCAGAACAAAATAAATATAGAAGAACATCTTTTTTATCGAGATGTTCTTTCTTCCTTATACCTAAATTAATTCTTTCGTTATATTATTGCGCTTCATCTTCAGGAATTAAAAAGCTTATATCATACTCATCTAACTTCTCAAGTAATGCTTCTCCATCGATTTTCAATAAATTCATATGAATATTAAATGGTATAAATCCAGCACGTTTATTAACTCGATACAGCCGTTGTCCTTTTGAAGGTATAGAGGCGATATATCGATCTTCAACATCATCTTCCATCACAATTCCTAAATACTTTTGCCCTTGGATTGCATAAGGTAAAACACCGTATACATCCTCCAAAGCAATTTTTACAGGATATTTTGGGTTGTTAATAATTGTAATGTATTCTTGCTCTAAAATGATAGCTGGTTTTTTCGTAATCATTTTTTGGATAAATTTCCAAAGCGCAATTAGTACAACGAATGCAAGAGCTCCAAATAAAAATCCAACTATGAAATTAGGCTCCTCAGATGAAAATGCATACATAACAAAAAAGAGAAACATCACTTCAATTACCAAAGTCAAAAAAAATAATCCAACTACTTTTCTCTTTGATTCATAAATATCATATCTTCTCATACGATTCCTCCATTTTCTAACAATCTACCGGTAATGCTTTTTCATGTCTTGGCACAACTAATACATTTGCAAACACCACCAATAACTTTTCTTTCAAATATATTAGTTGGTACTTGTCAATTGAGGCTTCAATTGACTTTCTCAAAAATTGGTATTTATATATCATATCATGAAAACATTCATTACTTACTTTGTTTACCCCGTATTAACGGGGAAGTAGTAATATACCCACCTCGAAATTCGACGAAAGCAAAGAAGTTAGGCGGGAGATAAATTGTCCGTAAAAGCCCGATTGGTGAGAGCTAGTAATTAGTGAGGGATGAAGAAAATCCCTGCTGATTAAAGTTTCACTTTATCTCTAAACCAAATCTTCAATAATTGTTTTAAGTAAATATAAAGTTTTAAAAGAAACGTATGTTCGTTTTTTGGAGTGGTATGATATACTAATAATGTAAATATATTCCGTATTTTCAAAACGGAAATTTCAGATATATGCAAAAATGAGTGTTATCATAATTATATGATGTAACTACCTACAAGTTGTAGTGATGAACAGGGAGGCAGAGAGGATGGCAGTCAGTACATTTCAGTTGTTTCAACACCTTAATATGACAGGGGAACAAGAAGAATTAGCGTTACGTTACTTGCAGACGAGGGATGAAGAAGTTTTAAAACATATAGAACAAACGACGATTCGCGAAAATAAGCGTAGTGATTTTGCTTGGCAGTTTATGAATGATTTTAGGAAAACGTATAAGCAAGATTCAGGTTATTTTCGGTTATTCTATCATTTGCTTGAGGATCAACTGTTGAATGTTCTTCTCGTGCGCTTTTCATATATGAGTTTTCCAGATATAAAGGTTTATTTCGAAAAAAGCGATCTTTCATTTGATAGACTTGTAGCATTTGCTTGTAAATATTTAACGAATCTTTCGCGTTCTGTAAATGAAGCGGATGTTTTTCTTAGAGAATTAATAAGGGAGAATCCGAGGTATATAGAAGAGCAGTTACAAGTTATAACAGGACAACAAAAATTACTTTTACTTCTAGTTATGTTAGATGCAGATTATGAGAGATTTCTACCTTATCGTTCTTTACTGGAAGATGAATTGCAAGAGCAAGCGGAGTATATATTGAGGTTAAGCGGAGCAGAAGAGAAGGTTGAAGCAGCCAAAAGGTACGTTCGAGGTGAATCTGTTAGTAAGGTGTTTGCTGGTGGGTCTTTACCTGATTTTACTTGGCAGCAAATTTTTCGTTTGTATACGCATTCGGATGTTGCAAGAAGATATATGGAATTGTTAGTGAAATGCTCTGTTAAAAATTTTATGAATTATGCAATTTCGCATGTCAGCCATACTCTTGAACAGTCTGGAAATTACAAAAAAACAAAAAGTTTTTATGCACAATTATATGAAACAACCCGAGATTTGTGTGAGCAATTCGGTATTCTAGAGGAAAGATTTTTCGCATATCGCCTTGCGCAGCATCAGTTAGGTGTTGTTGATTTTGATCGCGTATATGAATACCAATTGTTGCTTCAAATGGTGGAAGAACAATCAGAATTTGTACAACGTACACTGCAATATTTAAGGCAAAGTCATTACCTTTTTGTATCAATGCTTTTAGCGGAAAAAGGGTACGAGCTACATAAAAATAGAGTACGTGAAGAGTTTTTAACGGTTGTCCTTCAAACGAAATCATCTGACATACGTGGTACATATCGTAACTATTTATTAGGAAATGTATCATTTGAGGATATGAAGCGATGGTTCGAAAGTTCGAAGTTTAGAAATAATTACTGGAGAATGCCGGTTTTAGAAATTGCATTACTTTGGGATATAGAGGAAGCGGCAAAGAGAGAAGCAGCTCTTACGCTTCAACTTGGGAGAAATTACAGCTATCACTATAGTTTATACGAACTTCTGCAGCGGTATGCTGCGATGGAGAACTCACCAGAACAGGTGCTAGAAGATCTGCTTTCCTACGGTTTATCGATGGAGAAACTCGTTTCTTATTCTATTGAACAAGCTTTCGGGCATAGTGAGAAGCGAGATAAGGCGACGGAGGCACTCGTTCGTTTGTTTGTAAAAGAACGGACATATGTAACGGAGAAATTCGCGGAGTATTCTGCAGATGAACGAATTTTTATTTTGGATGAGTTGGCAAAGGATAACGCCGTTCAGACGCGTGATCTTCTCATTCAAAGCCTTGGGGATTCTTCTAAAAAAGTACGTACCGCTGCAGTTGAACTTCTTACAAAAGATATAGAAGCTGCAGAGGATGTAGCAAAGGAATTAAATCATAGAAAGAAAGTTGTACGCGAACATGTAATGCAAACACTTTTATATTATAAAACTGACAAATATACAAAACTTGTACAGGAAGCATTACAAGAAAAGAAAAATGCTTCTTTGATGGAGAAATTTGCTCCATTGCTTGATGAGGGGGACTTAGAAGGAGCATCAGGTAATATTGAAGCGCTTTGCGCGCGTATTTTAACGCCGCAAAAAAGGAATGCACTTGTGCAGTGGCTCGGGTTTGAACCACAAATTCGCCTTCGTGATTCTGAAGCAATTGCAGATGCAATGATTCCTCTTGCATATTTCCAGCAGTACGTATCAGATTCTGTTATTGAGAAGAAGGAAGTGGCAGAAGTGATAAGCGCCGCTCTTAACGAACAAGACTTGAAAGAAAATATACAAGCAATTTACCAACTTTGGATTTCTCAAGGTGCGGAATCGAAGAAACGCGGCATTCTTTCGCTGTATGGCATTTACAGTGATGATGAGATGGTGATGCAGCTTAAAAAGCAGATTGATGAGTGGGCACTTGGTATGCGCGGAGCTATTGCTGCTGCGGCCGTTCAGGCGCTAGCATTGTCTAAGTCGCACATTGGGCTTATGTCTATTCATGCGATGGCATTTAAGTATAAACATAAGCAAGTGCGTAATGCTGCGAAAGAAGCGCTGAGTCTCGCTGCTAAAACGCGTGGTATAACAGAAGAAGAATTAGAAGATCAGCTTGTTCCAGACCTTGGTTTTAATAAACGCGGTGAAAAAACAATTGATTATGGCAATAGAACGTTTATTGCTTATTTAACTCCAAATTTGAAGATTGAGTTAAAGACGGAAGAAGGAAAACGACTGAAGTCGCTTTCGAAACCAAATGCAAAAGATGATGCGGAAAAAGCAGAGGAGGCTAAGGCGGAGTTATCCTCTATAAAGAAACAGCTCCGGACTATGATTACGATGCAAACGCAGCGTCTTGAAACAGCGCTTTCTCTTAATCGCTATTGGTCACAACATACATGGCAGTCTCTGTTTGTGGAAAATCCAATTATGCAGCAATTTGCTATCTCGCTTATTTGGGGTGAATATAAGAAAGGAAAGTTGCTTGCGATGTTCCGTTATATGGAGGATGGCACGTTTAATACAATTGATGAAGAAGAGCATGAGCTTACACCAGATACCGTTATTGGTTTAATTCATCCACTAGAATTGTCCGAAGAGGAACGGGAATTATGGAAGGAACAGCTAGATGATTATGAGGTGACTCAGCCATTTCCGCAAATTGACCGTGAAGTATTTCAGGTTGAGGAAAATGAGGAAGTTACTGTGGAGAGGTTTGCTGGTACTCAGATCAATGGCCGTTCACTGTTTGGTAAGATGACGAAGTACGGATGGAGTCGTGGATCAGTTCAAGATGCCGGTGTATATTATACATTCTATAAAGAAGATACTCGCGCTGGATTAGGAGCGGAGCTTGCGTTTGAAGGGACACCGGTTGGATATGAAGGCGAGGAGGATGTGTGCGTATTTGAAATTCAATTTTACAAAGCAGGAACGGTGAGCCGCGGTTCATATGATTACGACGAAATTGATCATGAGAGACGCGTTTTACCAAAACAAGTATCGGAACGCTTTTTCAGTGAAATTTTATATGATATAAAACGGGCAACAGAATCGAACCTTGGCCGTGATGAAAACTGGCGCAGTAAGCGATAAGAAAGGAAATGACATATGCAGTCTATTAAACCATTAATGGAAGAATTATATGAAATAGAATTGAATGCGTTAGAAGCGAATGATTCGTTTCCCAAACCACCTAACTGGCGATTGTCACCGCGTGCCGTTCGTACGTTTATTATCGGACAAGAGGAACCGCTTCTTTGGGAAGGAAAAGAAGCGGAGATTAGTCGTAAGTTTTATGGGAATGATGCGCTTGTGGAACGTGCGATTGTTACATTAGCAGGGAATCGCGGGCTTATGTTAATTGGAGAGCCAGGAACAGCAAAGACGATGCTGAGTGAGCTACTTTCTGCCGCAATATGCAGAAATAGTCGCAACACTGTTCAAGGAACAGCTGCTACGATGGAAGATACGATTAAGTATTCGTGGAACTATGCACTTCTACTTGCGAAAGGACCTGTAAGAGAGGCACTTGTGCCAGGGCCTCTCTTCGTTGGGATGGAACAAGGGATATTAACTAGATTTGAAGAATTGACGCGCTGCCCGCAGGAAGTGCAGGATTCATTAATCAGTGTTCTGAGCGATAAGGTGCTGAATATTCCGGAGTTTGGAGAACAAGGAATTCTTACGGCAAAGCCTGGGTTCAATATTATTGCCACGGCCAACACGCGCGATCGCGGTGTGAATGAAATGAGTAGTGCATTGAAGCGTCGTTTTAATTTTGAAACGGTGCATCCAATTAAGGATGTAAAGCTTGAAGCAAAAATAATAGAGTCACAAGTAACACGGTTATTAGGAGCGTCGGGCATCACGCCAGAAGTGGATAGGGCGGTTGTTCAGCTGTTAGCGACTGTTTTTCATGAACTACGTGAAGGCGTAACTGCTGAAGGGAAACGAATTGATCAGCCATCTTCTGTAATGAGTACTGCAGAAGCCGTATCTGTATATTATCAAAGTGCAATGGATGCGTACTATTATGGAAGCGGACAAGTGAAAATGGATGCACTTGTTCGGTATTTGTCGGGCACAATTGCGAAAGAAAACAAGGATGATTTAGAAAAGCTGCGCAGTTACTTTACAAGCATCGTTAGGGCGCGAGGGCAAGTAGGAGGAGAGGTATGGAAGTCGTTTTTCGAAGCTCGCAATCAGCTGAAGTAAATGCATGGTTTCAAAGAGCTTACAATTTAGATCACAACGTCGTATATGTGCCGATTCGCCATCATAGTCCTGCGTGCTCTTTTCATGTACAAAAAATCGTTGCATTATATAAACCGGATGCGATTCTTATAGAAGGACCGATAGATTGCAACCCTCTTATTCCGCATATTGTGAGTGCAGAAAGTGAGGCTCCGATTTGTATATATTGCAGTTATGATGATAAAACGGATGTGCTTGAAAGAGGAGAGAGTGGAAAGTACCGTGCGTACTATCCCTTTCTCAACTATTCACCGGAACTTGTTGCGCTGCGGGAAGGAGCTGCAAAAAGCATTCCTGTTTCATTTATTGATCTTCCTTATAAAGAATATTTATTTTTAGAGAAAAATGAGGAAGAGCATGGGAAGTATGACGAACAATATTTTCAGCATAGTCAATACGTTCGCATGCTTTCGGAAAAAACGGGGTGCCGAAACTTTCATGAATTTTGGGAGAAATATTTTGAGTTGCAAGGCTTTCATATGACAAGCGAGGAGTTTGTCCGTCAGCTCTTTCATTATTGTTATTATACGCGCGTGGATTACACGCAGGAGATGTTGATAGAAGACGGATGCGCAGCCAGAGAGATACATATGGCAAAGGAAATTGAAAAAGCACGTAAAGTATATGACAAGGTGCTCGTTATTACTGGAGGCTTTCATGTGAAAGGGCTTCTCGAATTGGAAGGAAAACAGAAAAAACTGCCCAAAAGTCCATTGTCTAAAACATATGCAAAAAACTATCTTATGCCGTATTCCTTTTTGGAAAGTGATCAGACGCATGGTTATGAGAGTGGTATGCCTGCACCTGCTTTCTACCAACATATTTGGGAGAACAGGGATGAAGCGGTAGCTGAGCAATTTATGATACGAATTGCTCGGCAGCTAAAGGCAGAAGGAATATCAATGGCAGATGAGATTGAGGCTGCGCGAATGATACGTGAACTTGCACTGCTTCGGGGAAAGATGCAACCTGGATTGTATGAACTGATGGATGCAGTGAGCAGTACATTCGTGAAAGGTGAGATATTCTCGGTAGATAAGCCTTTAACGGTGCTTCAGAAGAGTTTGCAAGGGACAAAGCGCGGAAAATTGTCAAAAGAAGCGGATGTACCGCCGCTCGTACATGATTTTCGTGCTTCTGTTCGTTCATTTCGCCTTCCAGCGCGTTCTACTGTACCACATGAGACGATTCTTGACATATATAAGAAAGAACGACACCAGCGTTTAAGTCAATTCTTTCATTGCCTCACTTTTTTAGGAGTTCCGTTTTGTGAGAAGTTGCGCGGTCCTAATCTTGCGAGAAAGCAGAACATCAATCTTATGCGTGAAACTTGGAAATATCGTTTTTCAGCACAAGTGGAAAGTGCTCTGATTGATTTATCTGTGTATGGTGGAACTGTGAGGGAAGCCGCACAGGAAATGCTAAGAGCAAAGCTGCACAAGGCAAAGGGACGGGCTGGAGAGGTGGCCCTTTTATTGCTAGAAGCCTACTTAAGTGGTTTATTTTCTGATTTCACCTTGTACAACCCGTTTATAGATGAAGCAATACAGGCGGATGGAGATTTTGCTTCAATGGCAGATTGTGCTTACTATTTATCACAAATAGAAAAAGCAAATCAGCAAGCGAATCATGCTAGACATAAAGCACTTTCGTTATTTTCTGTTTTAGATGGAGGCGAACCAGCAATTATTGCGGAAAAGCTTATCGATTTGTACACAATGCAGCCTGCAGACCAGCAATTTATTGAAGCGCTGGAGCTTTATTTGCAAAAGGAAAAACGAGAAAGCCAAGTAGAGGGAGCGGTATTTGGGCTGTTAACTTCTTTAGGGAAGCGGAAAATCGATGAGGTCATGCAAGTGGCAGAAGGATATTTTTATGGAAGTGGCGATATGCAAAAACAAGCCCCGATATTTTTGAGTGGTTTGTTTGCTGGCGCAAAAGATATCTTTTTATATAACGAGTCACTGCTTGATGGAATGTCCCATGTTCTAGAAGTACTTGATGAAGAGACATTTTTACAAGTGTTGCCGCATTTACGCCTCTTGTTCAGCCAATTCACGCCGCTTGAGGTTGGTACGATTGCTAGACAGGTTGCCGGGTTATATGGTGCCACAGAAGAAGTGATAAAAGAAGAAGCGATTTCAGAAGATGTGCTGGCGTATGCAATGCAGTTAGATCGGAAGGCACGTGAGATTTTAATGAGACGGGGGCTAGAAGATGGAGAATAACATTTCTTTAAATCGCTGGCGTCTTGTCCTTGGAAAATATGCGGATGACCAAATTACATTTCAGGAAGAAAACCGTGCATACAGAGAAATGGATGAGGTGCTGGAATTTTTATACGAACGGGAACGCGGAGAGGAACGTGGCGGGTCGCTGGATCCCTCTCAGTTAACAATGCCTACTTGGGTTTCGAAAGTGCGGGAGTTATTTCCGCAAGAAACAATTGAAATTATGGAAAATCATGCGCTAGAGAAGTATGAATTAACGGCTCTATTACAAGAGAAACAAACGCTTGAAAAAATGGAGCCGAATATGAATTTATTAAAATGCATTTTACAATTTAAAGATTATGTAAAACCGGATGTATTGGATACAGCTAAGCGTATTGTAGCGAAAGTTGCCGAGGAGTTACGTCGTAATTTAGAGCAAGAAGTGAAGCATGCTTTAAGCGGTAGACCGGATCGAAATCGCTCTAGTCGCGTGCGCACGATGCGCAACTTTGATTTTAAGAAAACGATTCGAAAGAACTTGAAGCATTTTGACAAGGAAACAAACACCATACATATTGAAAAACCGTACTTCTATGCTGCGACGAAGTATGTTAGCCCATGGCGTGTGATTCTCGCAGTAGACGAGAGTGGAAGTATGATTGATTCTGTTATTCATAGTGCAGTTATGGCTGGCATTTTTGCAAGCTTACCGACGATTAAGACAGATTTGTTCATCTTTGATACAGCTGTTGTTGATTTAACGGATCGTATTGATGACCCGGTGGAAACACTTATGAGTGTACAGCTTGGGGGAGGAACATATATTGCTCAGGCACTGCGCTACGCAACGAATAAAATCGAGATGCCTCATAAAACAATTGTCGTGCTTGTAACGGATTTATATGAAGGTGGCAGTTACAATGAAATGTACAGAGAAGCGATGAAGATTGTAGAATCAGGAGCAAAATTGATTGTGCTTACTTCTCTTGATCCGACTGCACAGCCTTTTTATGATAAACAGGCAGCTAAAAAAATGGCGGCGCTCGGTGCTCATGTAGCAGCATTAACACCAGGGAGGTTGGCACAATGGATCGCAACAATCATTTCTTAAATGTTCTTTCCTCTATTGATGAAACATACTTAATCGCCATGTTCAACAAAGGAACATATAAGAGAGCAATGAAGGATTTGGCTGCCGCAACAAATGTCAAAATGGACGTAGAAGAGGGGGCAGCGCAAATACATCTTGGTGATGGAATTACTGTAACGTTTACGGGTGATATACGCAGTTACTCTTGCACGTGTGAAGCCCGTTCGATTTGTAAGCATGTCATTATGGCTCTATTAGAAGCAAAGAAGATGTACCAAGGTGAAGAGAATATAAAAGTTGATTTCTCTGCTCTTTTGAATGTGGACGTTCGCAATATTGTCTCCGAAAAAATGTGGGCTGAAATAATGTTCCGCGAAACATTTCAGCAAAAGTTTGTTTTAGAAGAAGAGGGTGCTTTAATTGCGTCCTTCCCAGAAGAGAATATAACGGTTCGCTTTCTGACAGCTGAATCGGTAGCGGATGCGATCTGTACGTGTAAAGCAGAGGGAATATGACGGCATAAGGCAGAAGCGGTATACTGGTATCAAAAAGAGAAAGGAATTTCGCATGAAACGAAACAGATGCAACCTCTTATCATTGCGACGGATAAGCTATCTATTTTCAAAGAGATGATTGAGCAAGTTGTTCACTTTGGATTAACGCGGCTTACTGAAAATACAATCTATGAAATAGAACAACTTTCTGTAAAAGCCCGTTCTTTGAAACTAGCAAAGCTAGAAAATTTATTTCGTAAGCTTGGGGCCGATATTAGGCTATACCGGATGAAACATGCATCTTTTCAAATGGCATCCTATCGGCAAACGCTGTCCGCGATTTATGAATACATTTTGTTGCTAGGGCGCCACCATCTGCAAGAGAGTCCGTTTCGTTCGGAATATTATGAAGTTCCACCACTTACTTTGCATGCTTTTGGTGCATCCGGCTGGCAAACGAAGTCCCGTTATGTTGGTGTGACGTATTATTTCTATAACCGAGAACAGGAAAAGTGGATCACATACACGCAGTCGCGCCCTATGTTTTATGAAGGGAGTAGCACAACTCCTGAAGAACTCCATGAAAGGCAAGCACCATGGGCGATTGCAGGGAAAGGATACGAACTATCTCGTTCATCTTTCGGGTTGAAGCAGGCAAAACTTAACGCTGATTTTCAATTGTCATCTAGCTCACAGACAGTAGGAGAAGTGGAAGGAAAAACAAATGTGGCAGAGTGGAAATCTCTCTTTTTAACCTCATGGGAAGAACTACTAAAAAAAGTAAAAGAGAACAGGTTAGAGGCAAATAAACAAGGAGTCTTTTGTATCGAAGTTGCTGAAATAGGAGAATGGGAATTTCAGAAGCAAGAACAAAAATGGATCCTACCTCTTATCGATAAGAATGGTAAAGTATTGCAAATGCAAATGATGAAACGACCAGAAAATGAGCGGATGATTCGAATTGTAAAAATATATTTGGACTCGTTACATGTAAAGAAAATGCTAGTCCATTCTTATCAAGAAGGAACAAAGCTCGTTGTTACACCTGTCATCTTGTATACAGAAGCAGGTGAAATTATAAATATTACACTCAATGAAGGAGAAACGTTCTATGATAAAGTTAGTACAAATAATCGATGAATTAGAACAACTTCTAGATGAGATGCTTATTTCAGGAGCGGGGAGTATACCACTTTCTTTGTTCCATGATATAAAACGAGAATGCGAAAAGTACGGTCTTTCCTATGCTGCCGCGCAGTTGCTTATTATAGAAGAAGAGAGAAACAAGGCCCGCTTTCTTCATAAAGAAGAAACAAGCAAATTGACAGAAGCATTTTGTAAGTTGCAGGAATATATTCAAGTTGTAAAAGCTGAAATGCTACATATATGATTTAGCTTCGGACAAGACGTATTTTTAGTCACTTCTTTATGATTTAGTCGCTCATAAAGAAGTGATCATATTATAAGTTCTTCAGCAGATGACAAACCCATGCATGTAATAAAAGAAGCCCCATATAAGCCCATTCCAAGCCTCTTATAAACCACTACCAAGTAATAAATCAATTAAATAAATAAAAGAAAAACAACTACAAGAACAAAAAGAATTACAAAAAAACAACTACAAGAAAATAAAAAAGTAACATTCTCGTATTAGTAAAAAAATATAAAATAAATTCACCAAATTCCTTCTTGTAATCCTATATATAGTAAGGAGTCACCAACTCTATATTTATCACTAAAAGGGCGGGAGGAAGAAACATGGGAGTATATCGGAGTGTACAGATAAATTTTTGGCAAGATGAGTTTGTACTAGATTTAACGCCAGAGGAACGTTACTTTTATATATACTTGTTAACATGTTCGAAGACGAGACAATGCGGAATTTACCCACTGCCACTACGTTTGGTAGAGATGGAAACGGGGTATAATCGTGAAACAGTTGAGAAGTTGTTGCAGCGGTTTGTTACGTATGGAAAGATATTATATGACGCGAAAACGAAGGAATTATATGTTCTAAATTGGTTGCGTTATAATCCTATTACGAATACGAATATAGAAAAGTGTGTGTTACGTGAATTAAAGACTGTGAAAAATATAGAGTTTGTACATATGTTTATTCAAAGATGCCTAGAGGAAGAATTGAATATTCCGCTATTGCTAGAGTATTTCGGAATGCCGATTGGAGCATCTGATGTGATTACGCAAGAAGTTGTTCAAGATTGTGGGCGGGAGGAGAAAGTAGAAGAAGTAGAGGTTAAGGAAGAAGTAAATTCCGGTAGCAATGTATTCGCATTTTATGAACAAAACTTCGGTAGTTTGTCATCTTATGCAGTGGAAATATTAAGTGAATGGATGGGGAAATTATCAGAAGAGCTCGTATTAAAAGCACTCCAGATTGCATATGAAAATAATAAGCGAATGCTTGCTTATGTGAAGGGGATTTTACGAGATTGGCATGGGAAAGGATATACGAAGCTCAGTGAAGTAGAGGAAGCAGTAGTGAAATTTCGAAAGAAAGAGCCGTCTCTTCTTAATGAAACGGAGGAGTTTTTGAAGGAATGTGAAGAGTGGGAGAAGAATGTACCATCTGAGGAAGAATTACAGAAGTTCTTGCAGGAAGAAGGGTGGAAGCCGTGAGTCTAGGCGGAACAAGTGCAACAAAGCCTTTGGTAACCGATTTTAGAGTATTACAAACAAAACTTCTTATCAATGAAAAAGTAAACGAAGTAGACTATCAAGATGTTGCGATTTGAATAGGGTGGAGTGATATAAAGATAGCTTAGCGTTTTCTTTTAAAATATGAAATTGATGAAGAAAAGAAGGCACTCAATTATATTATGTATAAAGAGTTTTAATTTATATTGAAATTTGAATAAAGCATGAGGTGAATGAATTGTTTACAAAAGATACATATATTAGCTCGGTAAAAGAAAATCTTGAAAAAAATTCAGAAAGGTTGATTAAAAATATAAGAAAAATTCGTAGTTTTAATTATTACATTAAAATAGAGTTGCTAGATTTTATGATTTTTATTGGATCATTTGATCTTTCTATCATGATGTTTTCTATGAATAGAGAAGCAGGTGAAGTTTTTTATGAAGGAAATGATAGTAGTGTTTTTGCAGGAAGTCATGAATTACTCGAACGTATATCATACTATAACCTTTCTGATGATCAATCAGACGAGTTCTGGGAGTTTTATGAAGAAAACGATGAGATCATATCGGCAGATGAGGAAAAAATCATCGTGGAATGGTTTGTTGATTGCTGGAATAAAGCAGATGGAGGAAGTATAAAATTCCCCGCCTATTGTGGTTTTCATGATGCTAATCAATCATTTGACTTACAGAAAAATATATGGGTTTCTGATGAGGAAAAGTGGTGGGATTAAAACTCAGAAGATAAAGGCGTATTTTTAATGAGAATAAAAAAAGATTCAGTGATTTTTCCGTTACCTTCTGAAGACTTAATATTTAAGAAAGAAAAGGCTTGGAGAGTTGAATTACCGCTAGATTATAAGAATTTTATAAAACTGCATAATGGTGGGCTTCCAGAAGAGAACTCTTTTATTTGTAATAATCATAGTTACGCAGTTATTCGGTTCTTATGTATCCTTGAAGCTCCAGAACATATTGAAAGTGGCATGTTTGATATTGATGTAATATGGTCTCGATTTGATGAAAGGCTTACAGATGATGGGGATTTACTAGGAGTAGCTTTATTGCCAATTGCTGTTTTGTTTGCTGGTGATGTTTTATGTTTAGATTTTCGCGAATCAAGAAATAGTCCTACAGTTTGTGTGTGGGATCATGAAAATTCTGCTGAGCTTGAGCCAGTAGTTTATCATGTTACAGATACTTTTCAACAGTTTCTGGACATGCTTCATTAATAAATCTTAGGTTGCTATTCACCAAAACAATAATCGGCAAAGTTGTCTAGTGAATGATAAGTAGTATACATATAGAGTCTATCTAGAATACGGATTTTACAATTGATATTCATTATGCTATACAATATTTTTGGTTATAAAAGGGGATTTAAACGATGATAAACTGGAAGGTTCATATATCGGCAATGGTAGCGGTGAAACAGGATGTGGAGCAAATATGGCCACATCACTTTCCGGAGGTTGGAGCAAATGAGGCAGAGATCTGCCTTGTTGAGAAAAAAATAGGATACAAACTTAATCAAAAGTATAGAAATTTTCTGAAATATGCGAATGGCTGGAAAGGGTTTTATCAAACAGTTGATTTATTTGGGACAGAACAACTTAAAACAACAATGCATTATGCAGAGAAATTATTAAATGCAATTGAGGAAGATATCTTAAAGGAAAGTGGTGTTTTTAGAAATCAATTACTGCCAATCGCAGTCACTGAATTTGACAGAGATTTATTTACATTATGTTTGCCAAATTCTTCTACGCCTGGAGCGGTCGTTTGGTTTGCTGGAGAGGAAATAGATCGATTTGAAAATTTCGAAGAGTACTTTTTAAAGATGATTGATTATAACCGGGAAGAAGTATTTGTTTTAAGAGAGTAGCAGATAATAAAGTTTCATTAACAGATTTAGGGTATCACAGAATAGAGAAAAATGATTTTTTATTGAAAGAGGACTTGTTGTTTATATAAACTAGCTCAATCACGTTAAAGTAGGAGGGGATTAAGTGATTACATTAAGACCGATGAATAGAGAAGAATTTCAACTATACATTTCTAGTGCAATTGAGAACTATGCGAAAAACAAAGTGACTTCAGGAAACTGGAGTGAAGATGAAGCAATGAATCTATCTAAAAAAGAATTTTCTAGACTTTTACCTAAAGATGAGAAATCTGAGCTGAATTACCTATACTCTATTTTTCAAGACCAACAACTAGTCGGAATGATTTGGATTGCAAAAACATCAACTACAAATCCAGATCAAGGCTATATTTTTGATTTTATAATCTATAAGCCACACCAAGGACAAGGGTATGGTAAGCAAGCAATGAAAGAAATTGAAATTATTGCTAAAGAATTAGGAATGAATAAAATTGGTCTTCATGTTTTTGGACATAACAAAGTTGCACGTAGGTTATATGAACAGTTAGGTTATGAAATTACAAATATAAATATGGTGAAGGCTATCTAAAAAAGGAACTGTATAGTGTATCAAAGTAACGTTATAAAAACTTATATGTAACTGAAATATAAAGCGCTCATTTTGATCAACCTTTTTTCAAGTTGAGCGTTTCTTTTTATTGTACAATCAGTATTTGTAGCTATTTAATAATTAAACTCTATGCTAAACCAATATTCTAGAGTATTTGTAATATAAAAAAATTAAGAAGTATTAAAATTATGAACATCATAATATATGATTGTTTTATGTTAAATAATTAATGGAGATTATTCCGTATTTATTAGTGTTACTTGAAAAGTAGGATGAAATAACAGATACGTCGATGATCATAAGAGATTCTATTGACTTTTTTATAAACTATCAAGAGGTGATTGGAGAAGAAGCAAGTGTAGAAGAGATTGGGGAATTTTATCTTAATTACACGAAAAACTGTGATATGGAAAAATATTATTTCTATCAGAGTCCGGTGTTTCCTGGAGATTTAACAAAAAAACTGTTTGAAAGAGTAATAAGAGCAGCAAATCATGAAGAACCATTAAAAATGGAGTTGATACCATCCTTATTATCAATTTGGACAGGAGAGAAAGTACCTGCTGATTATCATACGATAATTCGTAATGATAACTATAAAGATTTTGTAGCTTATATAGATGCTATCTCGAAAAGAGATTGGGAAAGAGGGCAAAAATATTTTTATGGGTTTACGTTAGCATAGTGGTTGAAATGATGGAATAATAGAATCTTAATTGAAGGAGGGAAGTAGATTTGGTTACTGTAAATCTAGTAGTGCTTCATGATTCGAATTCTAATAAATATCTTCCTTTGATTAGAAAGAAAACATCTAAATCGATAAGTGAAATCAAACAAAATATGAAAACAGAACGACCTGTAATGGAATGTAACTATAGTGATGCAGATTAATTGAAATCGTTAGTGAAATTTGCTGAGGAATTACTTTCAATGGGAGCAAGTATAAAAGTTTATGAAGATGGAGAATGGATTACACTTGAGATGGTAAGAAACTTAATTGGGACAATAGAAGGAGTTGCAAAAGACAGGGAAGCAATTGATAATGTAATATTTGGGGATGATTTCGATGAATAGTAGTCCCAAAACAAATAAAAACTAGCAAATTTCATTTTGCTAGTTTTTATTTGTCTTTATGAATGTGAACAACAAATCTCGTGCAACTTTTCAGTAAACTCTTTATAATGACTTGTGTTATAGCCTCCATGATGCCCTGAAAACTCCACGATTTCTGTTCATAGTTGTTCGGATAATGCGACTGCGCAGCGGTAAGCGAAAAAATCCCGTGAATCAATTCCCCCGGCTGGAAGCACCTGCATTGATGAAGATTTTAATGTGGTTTTCAAAGCATCGATATCTAGTGAATAACCAAGAATTCCTGGGATTTCATACTGAACGAAATACGTTGAATTACTAAGCATCCGCTCTGTTTGCCCATCTTTCGGTTGTTTTTGATTGCTAGTGTCCGCTCCTACATTTGATAATAACTTTATGACTTCATTTTGATGATTTTTCTTAAGGTCTTCCATGAATTTTCTAGCCTGCATCTGCTCATCACCGAATAAAAGTTGCAATAAGACGGGTTCGTGAGGGATTAGTAGCTTTACCTGCGCCGGATGGCGTATACATAGGTCGAGTCCGATAACAGCACCGGAGCTACTTCCAAATACGTATGCCGGTTCATCGGTCAGTTTAGCTAGCAGACGGTGTGCGTCGTCACTATGTGTTTCTACGCGGTAATCCTCAGTTTGATTGGTAAGATGACTGCGGGAATGACCCCGACGGTCGTAGGTAACAACTGTATACCAATCAGCAAGATGGTCAGCGACTTTAAGAAATTTATCAGCGTCACCACCACCGCCATGAATCATTAGAAGTACAGGTCCTTTTCCGCGAACGTCGTAGTAGATGCTCGCTCCAGGCACTTGCAATGTTCCATTCTTCACTATAGTCATTTGTAAACTCTCTCCTTTCTCTTATCTATCAAAAAATGAATAAGAGATTCCATTTTCATCGTTATTAACTATAATCGGTAATCCTCTTTACTTTATATGATTGGTGAATGATGTTAAATGCAGAAATTAACTAAGAAACAAAGTCACCATATCTCAACGTCTGATCAAATTGTTGCTTTGAAATATTGTAGGATTTATTATAATTTCGGAATGATATTATAGGGTAGGGATTTATATTGGACGGACAGGTGAAAATACTGTAGCGCTTATAGGTATATTTAGTACAATAGATTTATTTCTTGAAATATGTGTACGGTATAAAAACAGAAAATTAATAATATATTGACCTTTTTATAGTTCATACTATAAAATTGAAAGCGATAACAAACGTTTTCTTAAAAATGTTTTCCGTGATCTTTTGATGTTTAGAGATATAACAAGGAATAAGTAAGTCTTTTTTTTGATGTTTAATGCAAACGTTTTCGTTATTTTCTTATTCCTTTCTATCTTTGATTTTTCTATTAAAAGATCATTGAAATAAATAAGTAAAATTCCATATGGAGGTGTTATAAAAGCAATTTCTAGATTAATCTATGCAGAGTTATTCAAAATGAATGGTTCGTAATATTTTTAGAAAGGGTGGATGGAGTGTATATGACAAAAAATATAATAAACAAGACGTTTTTATTACTTACTGTAATTGCTTTGCTATTATCTGGTTTTTCTTTTCAGAGTGCACAAGCAGAATCAAATATGAAAACAACTGAAATTATCGTTCATTATAAGGAGAAGGCTGGAAATACAAAAGACTGGAATCTTTGGATGTGGACTGAAAATGCGAGTGGTAGGTCCTATGAATTTACTGGGGAAGATGAGTTTGGTAAGTATGCTAAGGTGAAAATAGATGGTGATTATAATCGCGTTGGATTTATCGTGCGTACGAATGACTGGGAAAAAGACGGTGAGGATCGTTGGATCGAAAATATTAAGGATGGCCGTGCTGAAGTATGGGTTCTTTCTGGCGATGATAAAGTATATGATTCAAAGCCTTCTTCTGAACTTTCTATTCAGAAGGCCACTGTTGATAGCTTCAATGAGATTACTGTAACTACCAATGCTCCGTTCAATATTAAGGAGCAAAAAATTGAAGTTGAGGGCGTTAACATTGAGAAAGTTAGTCCATATGATACGAAGAATGGAGATATTACCAATAAGGTCAAAATCAGTACAGAAAAGAATCTTGATGTAAAACAAACATACAAAATTAAAATGGGAAATTCGGTTGAAGCTCATACTGAAATTGGTAAAGTGATTCGTAGCGAGGAATTTGATCATTTATTTTATTATGATGGTAATGATCTAGGGAATATATATACACCGAGGGAAACCAAGTTTCGTTTATGGGCTCCCACTGCGAGCGAGGCAAAGTTGGTCGCTTACAAAAAATGGAATGATGAAAAAGGTACTGAAATAAGCATGGATCAAGCTGAAAAAGGAACTTGGACTGCAAAACTTACAGGTGATCAAAAAGGCCTATTTTATACATATAAGGTGAAGGTTGGAAACAAATGGACTGAGGCCGTTGATCCATATGTGCGTGCTGCTTCTGTTAACGGTGATAAAGGTGCAGTCGTTGATTTAAAAGAAACGAATCCGAAAAATTGGAAGGGGAATAAAAAGCCGAAATTTAAAAATCCGGAAGATGCTATTATTTATGAGTTGCAAGTCCGTGATCTTTCCATTCAATCTGAAAGTGGTATTAAACAAAAAGGAAAATATCTTGGTGTTACGGAAAAAGGAACGAGAGGACCAGGTGGCGTAAAAACAGGTCTTGATCATATTAAAGATCTCGGTGTTACTCATGTCCAGTTTTTACCGATATTTGATTATGCTTCAGTAAATGAAGAAAAATTAAATGAACCACAATATAACTGGGGATATGATCCGGAAAATTACAATGTACCAGAAGGCTCCTATTCTACAAATCCTTATGAGCCGACTGTTCGAATTACTGAATTAAAGCAGATGATTCAAACACTACATGATAATAAACTTCGCGTTGTAATGGACGTTGTATATAATCATATGTATAATGCGGCTGAATCTAATTTTCACAAGTTAGTTCCAGGGTATTATTATCGTTACAATGAGGATGGCTCACTCGCAAATGGAACAGGTGTAGGGAATGATACGGCCTCTGAACGAAAGATGATGAGGAAATTTATGATAGATTCCGTCGTGTATTGGACGAAAGAGTATAATTTAGATGGATTCCGTTTTGATTTGATGGGTATTCATGATGTCGAAACAATGAATGCGATCCGTAAAGCGGTTCATCAAATTGATCCTTCTATTATTCTTCATGGAGAAGGATGGGATTTAAATACTCCTCTAGCATCTGATTTAAAAGCAAATCAAAAAAATGCGGAGAAAATGAACGGAATCGCTCATTTTAATGATGATATACGTGATGGATTGAAAGGAAGCGTATTTGGGGATCAGGATAATGGTTTTGTGAACGGAATGCAAAACATGGAAGAGCGCATGAAAAAAGGAATTACGGCTGGTATCGACTATGATAAAAAGGTGGCTACTTATCAGGATCCTGAGCAAGTTCTAACGTATGTTGAAGCACATGATAACCATACATTATGGGATAAACTTGCTTTGACGAATCCTGGCGACAGTGAAGAAGTACGTAAACAAATGCACAAGTTGTCTTCTTCTATCATATTGACATCGCAAGGGGTTTCATTCTTGCATGCAGGGCAAGAGTTCATGCGTACAAAATATGGTGACCATAATAGCTACAAATCTCCTGATTCGATTAACCAGATGGATTGGGTGCGCCGCGTGGCATTTGATAAAGAAGTAGAGTATATGAAAGGCTTAATAGAGCTGCGTAACAAGTATTCAGCTTTTCGTATGACAACTGCTGAACAAATTAAAAAACATGTAACGTTCATGGATGCGCCAAAAAATGTTGTAGCGTATACAATAGATGGCAAAACAAATGGTAATAAAAACGAATATTTCGTTGTAGCTCACAATGCGAATAGAGAAGCGGTAGAAATAACTCTTCCATCAAAAGGCCCTTGGAAAGTACTAGTAGATGGTGAACGTGCAGGAAGTAAAGTACTGTATGTTTCTCATGATAATAAGATGAAGGTTCCTGCATTAAGTTCATTTGTTTTGAAAACAGAGAAACCGATTAAATAAGAATAGAAGATGTAAAAGAAAATTTTGTTTGAAATAAACAGTATCTACATCGGGATTGCAAAAGGTTCTTTGTTATAGACTGTAAAGTAAAAGGTAAAAATACTCATCTTCCTATTAATAAATGAATCTCAAATATGATAATATGTATATTGTGGAAAAAAGATGGAAAATTGTAGAAAATATATTAAACGAAAAAGTGGGAATCTTTTTATTAGATGAACAAAAGTTTAAGGGGAGTTTAAAATGAGTATAAAAGTAATAAGGGCAACAGGAATGATGGGCGGAGCTACAAGAGTAGCTTTAAAAGTGGATAATGAAGTTGTAATGAAATTAGAAAATAATGAAGAGTACATGCTTCCTTCTGATGTAAAAGAAGCAAAGATAAAAGTAAATCAATTGTTTTTCGGAAGTAAAGAAAAGCAAGTAAAAAGTGGCGATATAGTCGAAATTAAGATTAATGGTCTAGCAATGCTATTGTTTATGGCATCGTTAATAGCGGTGTTATTTGGTTCCATGATTGGTCCTAATGTTATTTTGTTTGGTGTAATCGGCTGCTTAGTAACGCTTGTTTATTCAATCAATAATTGGTTCACGTTAGAAATTAAATAATAGGAAACAGCAGAGATTTTAAAAACTCTGCTGTTTTTTTACATCATAATTGTTTAAATGGTGTTTTGTATTTTAGTAACTAGTGAATATCTATGTCTAAATAATTACTTCAAATTTACCATGATAATGAATGTCTAATGGAGGGATCTGAAATGGAAAACTGGGAATACAATGAATTGTTTGAAGACATCAAAGAGGCCTATAATGATTTTTTAATATTAAATAGGGGATATAGATATGCAATAGCAAGAGCTTCTGATGAGTATATAAATCTAGGAGAAATAGAAGACGTTATTGCTGATACAGCTATAGGTGAAATATTGCTAACTCATGACAAAGTTTTTATTGGGTATATAAAAGGTATAACAAAGAGATTAAGCAAGTTTCATCCACTAGACGCAGTGGGGGAATTAACACAAGAAGAAATAAGAGATTTAACTAGTAGAATACATAAAGTATTGGAAGGTCTTGGAAAAGTAGAGATTGATTATAATCCTTCAGCAGAATAACGCGATGTATTCTCTTTCATGCTAAAGAGGAAGTATTTGAAGGTAAATGAGTAGTAGAAAAGCTATATTTGCATGGAAGGAAATGTTAAAATTGATGAATCCCAATGAATTTCGAAAAAGATGGAACCCAAAAGTATATCCATTCGTTCATTACGAAGAAGATAAACTCAAAAATTTAGCTATCCCTGTAGTATGCAAACATTTTTTATTAAAAGCTGGATTACCTGAATCTGCGGCACCATTTTTGAATTTTGAATCAACAAAAAATGGCAGCTTATTAAGCCTAAAGGAAAAATATAATTTAGATGCAAGTTATGAAAAGAATATATATTTAGGATTTACAGGTGTAGGAAATATTTTATCTATGAAAGAACCTTCAGGAATAGTCGTATGTGTAGACCATGAAACAATGGAAGAAGTATATGTAAATCAATCTATACCACAATTAGCTGCATGTATTTTGGAATATAGTGAGTTTATAAAAAGAATCAAAGAAGCGAATGGTAGACATGCATATTTGAATAGAGAATGTAAGAAAGAAGAGTTAGAAGTTATTATTGAAACATTCATTGGAATTGATAAGGATTGTCTGAATCATAATACCTTTTGGAATGAAGAAATAAATCTTTTTCATAAAGATTAGAACTTATAAAGATGAAGAGGAATATGTAGGAGAAAATTATGGGAATGAAAAAGGAAAGAGGTATATAGATGATTTCACCTAGAGAATTTTATGATCAATGGAATGAAAAAAGAGACGGGCCATTAAACAAATTAGATCGAGATATGTTGCAGCGTACAAATTTATCTATCGATACGAGAAGGTTTTTAAGTGAAGCGGGTCTTCCAGCATCAGCTGCTCCGTTTATAGAGTTTAATCATGCAACTGAACCAATGCAGAATGTAACTCAAAAATTTGGCATGCCAAAAGATTTTGAGTTTTATTGGTTGATAGGTACGACCGGTTCTGGAGATCCTCTTTGTATTGATGAAAGAACAAATAAGGTAGTCTATTTACATCATGGAAACAACTATGAAGAAATCTTCATGAATTCTTCCATTCATCAATTTGCAGACAGCCTTCTATTGTTTTCTAAGTTAATTGATGAAGCGATTCACTTAAATGGTGAATTTGCTTTTTTAGATAATGAAATTCCGGAATCAGTATGTATATGGTTTGAAAATGAATTAAGGCGTATCGATCCAAAGGCTGTGGAAAAGAATACGTTTTGGTTTGAGGAAATTGAAAATCTAACTGAATAACAGAGTGGATTTTTATATCCAGGAGGTCAAAGATGAAGTTTTGTATGGGATTTGGCGATACGAATTTTATTGGGGTTGTAAATGCGGAGCAATACAAGTCATTTGTGGATGAGGATTGGGAATTAGAAATGTTGCTACAGCATTTTACTGATGAAATGAAAAACGGTAATGCTTTAGTATTCCAGATGACTGAAGAAGGTATTGAGCATTCGTGGAATGCAGAAGTGAAAGTTGGAGAAGAACCAATAAAGCAAGAGTGCTTCAGAAAAGCAGAGGGTTATATAAGAGTAACTGAGAACCAATTATATTTAGTTGATTATGACTACCTTACAATGGCTGCACAATTTGAAGATGAGAAAGTACCTGATGAAAACTGCTCTAATTATAAAATTAACATTGAAAATGGAGTATATAAAGTGGAAGTCCTTCAATTTTATAATGTAGATAACGATGAATATGTTGGGACAAATGAGAAAGATATTCTATTAAACTTTATGAAAGCACCTGTTTTCCAACAAACAGTAGATCATGTATTTTGGCGTAATTTTTAACGAATTGTAGAAGTTGATTATCAAGATATTTAAACTATAGAACGAGAAAACATACATATTAATAAAGTTTTGCAAGATAAGGGTGTTTGCTGTGCGGGTATGGACCTTTATACGATAGTATAATAAGGAGAGACAATATGGAATATAAAGGGATGGCTTCGTTGTGGCTTGGAACGAGTCAATCACTTAATCAGCTTCAAAAATATGTGGATATGGAATATACAGAAGATGGAGATAGTATAGATTCGAAATTTGGAGTGAATTTCGGTTTTGGTTATTATGATGAATATCAAATCGAAATTATGTTTTATGAGGAAGCTAAAATACATATAGAAGAGGTTTTGCAGGATTTCTCTTATAGTGAAATTATCATTCCGAGATTTAAAGATTTAATGAAAAGAGTAGATGTAGAAGACAATATAAATTCTGTTATCGTGCTTTATGATTTTCAATACGATGGAGAGAAAGTGAAAGATGCATATGAAGGTTTAGAATTTATATTTGTTGGTGCTGTACCTTATTATGAATAGCTTTAAGGGATTGAGTGATGTGAAAAGCCAAATGAGTAGAGAGGAACTTATTGAACTTGTGAAAATGATATGTGACCCTAAATTGCTGGATGAGTTAGGTAGTAAATATATTAATATTTTAGAAGCAAATGTTCCCCATCCAGCACCTAGTGACCTAATATTTTGGAATGATATAGAATTAACAATCGAAGAAGTAGTTGAGATTGCATTAAGCTATAAGAAAGAGAAGGAATAATTTAAATAAGTAGCTGAGAGGGTTTAGAAGGGGATTGTATTTGTATTTACATAGAGAAATGTTGTAGATAAGGAGAGGGTTAGATGGAAAGCTCAAAAGTTGTATTATGTATACCTGGTTTATGGAAGAATAGAAGTGAACTTATTGAAGCAATTGTAAGAAAAAGTGAGGGATATATATTTGCTGGGAATTATATTAGTAAACTAGGGGATTCGAGTATTTTTTTTGAAGTTGATATATATGAACATGACGAGCGAGTAGCGGAAGCTTTTGAAATTGCTGGATACAATTCATTTACTGAGGAAGAACTTGATCTTATTAGAGGGCATTCCTTAACTTTGTATTTAATTGGGGACGGAGGTTCCATTGAAAAGATAAGGAAATTAGTTAATACTGCAAATGCACTTGTAAAAGCTGGAGGACTTGGCGTGAAAGTTGAATCTTCAGGTACTGCAAATACAATTGAAAGCTGGAATGATATGTATCATACAGATGATGCAGTAGAATTATTTCAAGCTTTTGTTACAGTGGCAGAAGAAGATGATTTTTACTATACGTGTGGTATGCATTGCTTTGGACTCCCGGATGTAATTACTTTTAAAGATCAAGTAACTCCGCAATATGCTCAAGAATTAATGAACGTTTTTTGTCTGTATAATCTCATTGAAAATCCTAGCTTAACGGACTATTCTACGTTCAGCTTAGATGAAGAAAATCCTCATTTCATATTGCAACATACGGAGTGTAAACATTTTTTAGAAGATGAATTGTTTTATAATCAGTATGGTATTTGGGCTTTAGTAAAGAAGGACTAGTATAAAAATTTTCCGTGAATTCGAGATAAATGAGTGTAGAACTTGTTAAAGCGATTTATAGGGAATATAAAAAATGTCCTGAAGCATTTGGCAATTACGGTTGAGGAAGTTGCACAAGCTGAAGAGGCTTTATAAATAAAGCTCCCAGGTAGTTATAAAAGATTTCTTTTAATGTAATGGATTTGGAGTAGTTGGTGAGGCAGTTATTTTAAGGTTAAAGGATGCGGAATTTATTGTGATAGGAATAGATGGTGTAGGAAATCCGATTTGTTGTAAATAACTAACTGTAGAAATGATGAGAGTTGGTATGGATACAGGTGAATAAGAATGGAGTGCTTCTAATTTAGGGGCATATTTACAGAGGCATTTATTGAAGAGATACAAATCCATTTTTGATGAAAGATTTGTAGGGGGAAAATTAAGTGAAGTAGAGGGAGATATGTGTGTCTATTCAGAATGCAATGCAACAATACTTTAGGTTAAGAATAAAATTAGCACACGAAGGCTTAGATTTTCTATTAAAAACACCAGTTCTTGAAGAAGTGAATCCTATTCTTTATGAAGGAGAAATAGATGAGGAAGGTTATATTCTATGGAAACCAATAGAAAAAAATATCGTACATGATTTTATTCACTTAGAACAAGAAATGGATGTTCAATTTCATCAAACAGTTATTATGTATTTTAATTCCTATTGGTTCGCTGAATTAAATGGTTTTTATAAAAATTATTATATTGAATTAGAAACGGTATTGCCGAATATTGAATTGAATTCATTCGAAGAACAGTTAAAGGGTTATAAGGAGAACCACCAAGAGAGATTAAAACATATCCCAATAGGTATTGAAGGCAACGGAATGTTAGTTGTGATTGACAATGAAAATGGGAAAGTTAAATTAGAAGATTTTGAGAGAGATTCATTTGAAACGATTTCAGAAAGTATACAAGAATTGATTTCAAATTTACGTTTGAAGAGGTGAACGGCGTTGAAAGCGATTATGCAACGTTATTTTGAAAGTTACTTATTGAAATGGAGCGATTGGAACGGAACACACCCGCAGATTCCATTTGATGCAGAGATTGATCATCGCTTATATATTGGTGAAAAGGATGAGGAAGGCTATATATTTTGGAAGCCAAAGGAGAAAGATAAATATGATGATTTTCAAGAATTTGAAACAGAACTAAATGCTACCCTTCATTCTGATATGAAAGAATATTATAATTCCTATTGGTTTCTCGAGATGATTGGTTGGATTGATAATTACAATATTAGCTTATTCTCTGTAACACCAGGTGTTGAACCGCATTTATTTATAGAGCGTGTCCAAGATTATTTATCTCTTAGACAGAAAGATGAAATATATATTCCTATAGGATTTGAAAGTGGTGGGATGTTAATCCTTATGAACAATCGTACTGGAGAAATTGTTATAGAAGATTTTGAAACGGAAGAGTATCGGCATCTTAGTGCAAGTTTAAAGAAACTCATTTCTCGATTAAGCTTCCGATGAATTTGGTAGTGTTTTGTTGGCTTTATATCTGTTAATTGGTGTGTAGTGTTATAGCAAGTAAAGGGGCGTATTTATATGACAATCCGGTTTTGTAAGGAAGCAGTTGCATACTTAAAACCAGTAATAAAAGAGGATCTAGATGAAGAGTGTTTTACCCTATCCGAAGAAAATAGTTTTGTCCATACATTTTTTAATAAAGATTTAATCATTACTTTTTTAGTTGATGACCATCAGAACAATTATTTTCATTATGTTCAAAATAGGCATATATTAGAAGAAGGATTGGATGAGGAGCAGCTATTAGAGATTGGGGTAGATAATCTTTATAAATTAGCAGATGAAAAAGAACTACGGGTTCACACACTATCGGAAGGGTGTTTTGCTTTAATTCTTGACGGAAGTTTCGAAGCTAGCTTAATTGTTTTAGACGATTTATGGGATTACTCACTAAAAGAATTCGTATCAAATGGATATGCGGTTGCGATACCAGCGAGAGATATTCTTGTCTTTTGTGATTGTAATGCTAGTAACGGAATTGAAAAAATGAAAAGTATTATAGAAAAAGTTTGGGAAGATGGAGATCATTTACTTATTGATAAAATTTTGATGAGAAGTGAGGGGAAATGGAGTTATTTAGAGTGAAAACGAAGTACTTAGGAAAAGTGGAGGGAAATTAGTGGAAAAGTTTATGAAGAAGATAGGGGATAAGACTTTCATTGCTCAGGCAGAAAAAATCTTTGCGATGCAGGTAGAAGGATTATTTCATTTTTTAACTGAAGTAGAAAATGATCGATTAATAGATGGTTTTTCTATACAAGTTGGTTGGTCGATTTACTTTCTTGATAAAAGAGAAGATGGCTATCATATTATCGTACATGATTATACGAAGAATCCATTTCAAGATATGACAGATGATTTGACGATATCTTTATGGATATTATTAAATCAAGTGAGCTTTGTAAAGTCATTAACAATTGAAGGGGAATTACTACGCTTTTGTGACAAAATTGTAGCTGCTAAAAATGTATTGAAATTAGATGATATTTACTTAGAAAGAACAAAGGGTTGTGAAGATGGTGACTCTGGTTGGTATATTGGTCCTATTCATGATGAGCATGACATAGAAGAGTATGAAGCGTTTTATGCATATGAATTACTAAAATTAAGGCCTTCTCTTCTTCAAGTGTTAACATTGCCTTCTGGATATCTTGTAATCTTTGAAAAAGATGTAGTGACAGCAGTGGTAGATGAAAATAATGTGAACATTTTGGATAGAGTCAACGATTTATAATCTAGTAGAGAAAAAGAGCTAGTAATTTGTTAAAGTCAGTACTTCAGTAATATCGTAGAATCGAATTGAGGTAGGATAAGCCTAATTACATAATGGAGCAATTACTTAGGGAGGAACATTCTTGGCTTATAAAGACAGTTTATTTCATGTTGTTAAGGATAAAATTATATTAATCATGTTTATTTTACTAACAGTTTTCCATATGATGAATTTTGTATTTTTTTCTTTATTGCAGTTACGGTAGCTTTGTTTTGGGACGATCCGAATGCTGATATGAGTACGGAATATGTTCCAATGGTTATGCCATATTTATATCCAGTTCTCATCGGAGGGATATTTATATTTTTAGCTTTTGTCAGCTGTTATTTCTATCAGAAGTACGTACCGAATTCTAAGTGGAAAAAGGTGGCTGTGGAAGTGCTTTTTCTTATTATTGCATTTGTCATTCCGAGATTTTTTGGTGCGTTTAAAATTCCTTTGTTGGACATGCTTTTTAAGATAAAAATATAAAAAAGAATCTCAGTAAATCGAACGTTACTGGGACTTTTTTATGTATGACAGCTCAAGATAAGGATGTGAAAAAGTAAAAAATGCGCTACATATGAAAGATGAGAGGTTCTCTACAATCTGAAAGGGTTCTCTCCTAAGATGAGCGAATACATTGAAAAAGGAGGGAAGCTTGTATAGAAGTGGTTGTGAAGCAGCGGAAGAAAAGAGGTAAGGGAAAAAGAATTTTCATTTGGTCTGGTAGTATCATTCTTTTTATATTTGTTGCCGCGGCAGTTTTTGCAAACGTATTCGTGATGAAGTCCATGCCAAAGGTAGAAGGGACGGTTCATGTTGGTGGGTTGCAAAAATCGGTTCAAGTAACACGAGATGAAAGAGGGGTACCTCATATTAAAGCTGAAAATGCGCATGATTTATATTTTTCACAAGGGTATGTTCAGGCGCAAGATCGGTTGTTTCAAATGGACTTAAGTAGAAGACAAGCATCCGGAACATTAAGCGAAGTAGTTGGGAAGGCAGCGCTAGATAAGGATAAATTATTTCGAACACTTGGGCTTAGACGGGCAGCAAAAGCATCCGAGAATCAATATACTGGCGAAGCAAAAGATGCATTGCAGTCGTTTGCCGATGGAGTAAATGCATTTATAAAGGAAGCGAAAAAAGAAGGGAGATTGCCAGTAGAGTTTCATTTACTCGGATATGAACCTGCTGAATGGACTCCGGTTGATTCTTTAACAATTGGCAAGTATATGGCTTTTGATTTAGGTGGTCATTGGCATGGACAAGCATTTCGTTTTTGGGCACTTCAACATCTTTCAAAAGAGCAGGCATATGAGCTGTTTCCAACTTATCCAAAGGATGCGCCTAGGCTATTAGCGCAGTTACAAGATCTGAATGTGAATGTGGCCAGCAGCTTTGCGAAAGCGATTATTCCGCCAGAATCTAATGGGAGCAATAATTGGGTTGTAAGTGGAGAAAAAAGCGCATCTGGAATGCCTATACTTGCGGATGATCCTCATCTTTCTTTGGCGACGCCATCCATATGGTATCAAATGCATTTAGAGATGAAAGACATAAATGTGAGCGGCGTTATTTTTGCGGGTGTTCCCGGTATTATGTTAGGACACAATGAAAAAATTGCTTGGGGTGTTACGAATACAGGTCCGGATGTACAAGATTTATATATTGAAAAAAGAAACCCTGACAATCCAAATGAATTTTTGTATAACGAAAAATGAGAAAAAGCTACGATTGTGAAGGAACCGATAAAGGTGAATGGCGGAAAAACAATTCCACACGAAGTAACGGTTACGAGACACGGTCCTGTTATTTCGGAATTTGCTTATAAAAATAAAGATGAGGCTGTTTTTGCTCTTAAATGGACGGCACTCGAACCTTCAGCGGAATTAAAGGCCGTACTCAATATGAATAAAGCAACAAATTGGACTGAATTCGAATCAGCGCTGGAAGATTTTCATACTCCTACTCAAAACTTTTTATTTGCATCCACAGATGGCACGATTGCTTATAAAGCCAATGGAAACATACCGATACGTAAAAAGGGAGATGGGATTTTACCCGTTCCTGGGTGGACAGATGAATATGAATGGGACGGCTACATTCCGTTTGATAAACTTCCGAAGGTCATAAATCCAAAGCAGGGATTTATTTCGACAGCCAATAATAAAATTATAAATGATGATTATCCATATCATATTAGTCATATTTGGGCGCAGCCGTATCGTCAAATGCGTATTCAAGAGTTTTTACAGGAAAAGGATAAATTGACTGTAGCGGATTTACAAACATTGCAAATGGATCAAAAGAACCTTCACGCAAGAGAGTTTGTTCCCGTGTTTTTAAAAGAATTGGATAAAGTAAACGTATCAGACGTGGAGAAACAGGGAATAAAAGAGTTAACAAATTGGGATTTTTACGATAGTAAAGATCAAGCGGCCCCGTTAATTTTTCATTTATGGATGAAGGAAATATCTAATACTCTATTTTCAAAAGAAATACCGAAGGATGTAATGGAATTGTTTGAAGGCAAGCAACAAGTGATTGATGAATTGATACGGAAACAAATGAATGGAGAAAATAGCGTATGGTTTTCTAAACATGGAGGCTTCGCAGAAGTTTTACATATGTCGTATTCAAAGGTAATGAAAAAGCTTGAAAAACAATATGGACGAGACGTAACGAAATGGAAGTGGGGAGCATATCATCAACTTTCGTTTATACACCCTGTTTCAAAATCATCTGATGTACTCGCGTTCTTTTTCAATCGTGAAAAACCTGTACCAATTGGAGGAAGTAATATTACAGTCCAAGCAGCAAGTTATGGAGATGATGGCATTGTGAATCATGGAGCATCTTGGCGATTTGTAATAGATACAAAGGATATGTCGAATGGCTATCATATTGTAGGTCCAGGACAATCAGGACATTTTAAAAGTGACTGGTATCATGATCAAATAGAAGATTGGGTAAATGGAAACTATCATGTGACTACACTTCGTACAGATCGCATAGATGGTAAAACATTAACCTTAAAACCAAAATAGAAGTTATAAGACTCTTACACATGTAAGAGTCTTATAACTATACCATAAGCAAATTATGGAATGCTATAATTTAGAGAAGGAGAATTTCATAGTTATACACATATAGGGGTGAATACATGACGAATTGTTATTTTGAATTTGTAATACATAAAGAGGCTCGTTTTCGTAGGCTAAGAGAATTTTTTTATAAACTTAAGGAAGAGAAAGAAAAAGAGATGATAGATTGTAATGATTCTATGTGGTTAGCGTATTTTGAGGAAGAGGTGTTAAAACAGTTTTGGTGGCCGACGGAAGAAGAGTTACAAAATTACCAGGTTTTATGGGAACAAACTCCTGTAGAAAAACGTTTAACAGACCCTAAACTAAGAACTCCATGGGATTTTGAATCTATGATTGATACGTTTGCCTCTGGGGAATATGAACTCGTCTCTTGTGAAAAGGCAACAAACAATATTGGGAGAATTGAATTTTATCCTTATGCTTGGCCATACGGAGGGAGTGATGTGTTTAGAGCTTTAATTGAATATAGTGGGTTCAAAATTATTGATGAGAGTGTATAAGGTAAACAATCATAAAAAGAAACAATGGAAAGGGTGAGAGAATATGTCCATTTACATAAAGTCAGAGTTTATTAAAAATGCAGGCGGCTGTATCGTATCAAAAAACATTTTGGAGGAGAATGGAAGGTTAAAATGGTTGGTTAGAGATGAATCTGTAACGAGTGTTGATAATGGCTGGAGATTTTTTTCGGATATTGATGATGATGATTATGTAAATGATCCAGATAACTTGGTTGTATGTGATTTTAATACAGTAGCTCAAATTGAACCTGCTATTTTAGCGGTGTATTCCTTTCCAGTTGGTAGTGACCTACAACTAGTGGTAGAGAAGGGAAGGTGTTATTTTATTGATAATATAACAGAAGAGGTTATCGAGTTTTTGTACCATTAAAATAACATAGCATTATGAATTTTAATTTGTTTGGTTTATAAAGGGCATACTGATAATCCAGTTGTAGTTTTTGTGCAATTCTAAATAATAGTTTAGGAGTAATAAAAATGAAAGAAGAGATGAAACAGTATTTTCATACATTACTTAAGGAATGGAAACACTATAATCATTCATTACCAAAATCTGTGTGGAGAGAAGAAGCAGATTCTTTTATATATGAAGGAGAACCAGATACAGAGGGATATATCTTTTGGAAGCCTACCGAAAAAGATATATTTCATGATTTTTCTAATATAGAAAGGGACTTAGCCATACAATTCCATCATTCTATTAAAGAATACTATAATTCCTACTGGTTTTTAGATTTAGCTGGCAATTATTTAGAGTATAACCTAGAATTAAATTCTGTTATACCAGGAATTGAACTTCGAGATTTTTATACTTCTTTACAAGGCTACAAAAAAGCGCACCATAATGAGTTAAAGAATATTCCTATAGGTATGGAGTGTAATGGACTTTTAATTGTTGTAGATAATGAAAATGGACAGGTGAAGATAGAAGACTATGAAAGAGGAAGTTTTGAAGTGATTAGTAATAGTTTAGCTGAACTTATTTCCATGCTTTAGCGAAAATATATAATGGAGCGTTCCATGTAAGATATAAGTTAAGAGGTAATGAAGATGATTAATTAGTACTAGAAAAAATTGATGTAATGAAAAATGCTTTAGGGAAAGATCCATTTAGTTTGGTTATTGGTGAAATTGTAGAAGAAGAAAACCAAATAGCTGAAAAATTAGTAGATAATATTTTAAAAGATTATTATTTTATTACAAGAAAATACAAAATATTGAATGGTGGAGTAATTACTATATACGGCCATCAAAAACTTGAAAGTATTCAGTTTTATGTGGAAGAGATGCCAGTTAGAGATGATAAATGGATTTGCATAGGGGCAGTAGAAAACTATCCGTTATTTATTAATAAAGTGGATGGAGAAGTATCTTGTTTGTTTGGAGATTTAATTGATCAAAATTTTGTGATTGAATCATACGGTAATTTTAACAGTTTTTTAGAAGATTATTTTTTAGGAAGTAAATACATTGATATCGGGCTGTCTTTTATGGAATCGGGTGAAATAACGAATCCTATTGGAAGTGAAGAGGACGAGTGGTATAAACTGTTAGAATTAAATGGATTCGTTTAAAGCTAGTGCTTTACATGTAGTATCGTGATTAGTATTGAAGTGTAGTAAGTAGAGGGTTTGAGAATTACTTTTGTGTGTTAAAAAAACGATATATGAATGGAGATTGTATGCATGGAAAAAGAAGGCATGGTCTCATTATGGCTAGGAAATATGGAATCTGAAGATCTTTTAGAGGATTATTTCCGTATAAAATATACAGAGGATGGTGATTCCATACCATCATCATTTATAAAAGATTTTCATATTTGTATGTATGATATTGATGAAGGCTTTATCGAAAAAGAATTTTATTTCAAACGAAGTAATCATCTAGAAACTTTACTAGCAGGGTGTTCTTATGAAGAAGTTGTGATACCACAGATGAAAAGACTTACTTCAAATATACTAGAGATGAAGTATAACACGATTATTATGATATATAACTATGAATATAGTGGTGAAATAATAAATAAAAATGAAAATCGTTATGAAATGAAATACATAGGAGCCGTTTTGTATAAATAATAATAAAAAGAGGATGAGAACATGGAAGTTAGAGAAATACATTCATTTCATCTACATTCAGAAGAAGAATTTTCTGAAATTCAAGATAAACTCATACATAGCATTGAATTGAAAAATAACTTTTATCTAGAAGATGTCAGTTTAATTGCTGGAGTAGATTTAGCATATTGGGAAAAAGATGATAAGCACTACGGAACGTGTTGTATTGTTGTGATTGATTATCATACGAAGGAGGAAGTGGAGAAGGTTTATAGCTATGGGGAAGTGGCAGTGCCTTATATACCAGGTTTTTTAGCGTTTCGTGAGTTGCCTTTAGTAATAGAAGCAGCCAAAAAACTTACTTCTAATCCAGATATAGTTATGTTCGATGGAAATGGCTATTTACACTATAAACATATGGGGATTGCAACGCATGCCTCTTTTTTCTTACAAAAGCCTACAATCGGTGTAGCGAAAAGCTATCTTAAGATTAAAGATGTTGATTTTATTATGCCAGAGAATAAGGAATTTGCTTTTAGTGATATTATGATTGATGACGAGGTATATGGAAGGACTCTAAGAACGAAAGAGAATGTAAAGCCTATTTTTGTCTCTTGCGGAAATAATATCGATTTAGATACGAGTGTTCAAATTGTATCGTGTTTAATAGGGAAAGAAAGTAGATTACCAATTCCGGTTAGATTGGCAGATTTAGAAACACATAAGGTGAGAAGAGAGAAAAGTGAAAATGAAACAGCATAGTCATGTATGCAATGCAAAAAGGGATGGAGGAATTATCCCTTTTTTTGTTTTTGTACGACAAAATCCGACAATGTGACGGAAGCTTGTTTGTTATGATACTTTTTGGAATACGATACTTTTTTAGTAAGGGGAAATTGCAGCATGAAACAACAAAGATCTGAATTCATTACAGGACTGATTGGTTCTATAATGGGAACATTCTTGGGAGCAGCGGTATTTGTTATATATGCTTTTATTCTGGCTATTCACCAAGCGATAACGTGGTTACTGATAATACCATTCCTCATTTTTATCCTCCAAATTGGAGCAATCGTTTTAAGTTGTAGTGTTAATAAAATGAATCATAAGTTATATGGGGGATTGATGATTGGTATTGGTGTTATTACGATAGGAGGCTCGTTTTTATTTTTATCTTTGCCGGCTATTTTGTATATAGTTTCTGGTGGGTTGGCTTTTAGAAAATTAAAAGGTTCTCCGCAAATAACATCCTAGCATTCATTCCAATATAAATACTTATTATAGGAGAATGTTTATGAAAAAAATAGAAGACGATTAGGTAATTTAGGAGTATGTATCATGTTATTTTCTTTTTGTTTCCAAGGGTCTGCGAAGGCGGATGTATCTACTGTACAACCTGGAAAAATAAAGGCAGGAAATGTAACAGTATGGGAAGTAGACAATGTAGCGAAAGTTTTAGAAGATGTGGAACGTTTGAATTTAAATACGGTGAATGTACCAATTCAAGTAGATATTCCCCATGTGAGTGCTTCAAAAATGGAAATCAATGAGGCGCAAAAACAACAAGCGATTCACTTAATTCAGGAATTATTAAAACGTAATATTCAAGTCATAGTTGAACCATTTCCATATATTCAACAAGGCAATATTGGGGAAACGGAGTGGAATCCAAGTAATATAAATGATTTCTTTTGGAATTGGAAGACAGTAGTGTTACAGGATATTTTTGAAACGATTACAAGTAAGTACAATATTTACGGATTAAAGGTTGCTTCTAATTTTGTTAATATGGAATATGCAGAAGGGTATTGGAATGATACGATTGATTTTGTCCGTCAGCGGTATAAAGGAAATGTTCTATATCAGATGAATTGGTGGTCAACTGCAAATTGGGATCCATCTTATGAAGTGAAATTTATAGAAAAAATACATCGCCCGTATTTAAAAAAAGTAGATATTGTGAGCATTGATAGTTGGTTTGAAGTTTCAGATGAGAAAAATCCAACATACGAAGAAATAAAGAAAAGCTTATATGCGACGACAGTTTACAATCGTGGGCAAAATGTGATTCAGCAGCTTGAACAGTTGCATAATGTAACTGGAAAACCGATTTACTTTGGAGGTTTTAATATTCCTGCACGAGAATTTGGGTTGCGAAATCCATGGAATCCAGATGTTTCAAAGGTCTTCTCCTCAGAGGTGCAATCGAATGGTTGGCGTACATTTCGAGATGTTTTAGAGCCGAAACCATACTTTAAAGGATTTTCCATATGGTTTATTGGTTCTAATGATCAAACTCACGCATATCAAATTCATAGTAAGGAAGCTGAAATGGTTATAAAGGACTGGTATAAAAAAATAAATTAATGAGAAACGCGCAAGTTTTGAGATTTGTTACATATATTTTAGTGAAAGGCCTTTCACCATTTTATCACCTAGGGGGCAATCATAATGAAATTTTTGTCTTACCTTACAGTAATTCTGGTGATTCTTGGCGGTTTGAATTGGTTGTTTGTGGCGCTGGATTATAATGTAGTTGAGAAATGGTTTGGTTCTACACCAGCTCTTGTGGATACTATTTATTGGCTTTTTGGTCTTTCTGCTATTTATCAAATTTATGATCGGTTCTTTACGGACAATTAGCTCTTATAAATTTATGGATGGGGTGTTAGGCATGATAGAATGCTTAACACTTTTTTGTATGTTTATGAATACAAATACATCTGCAAACGGTTCCATTGCATCTTACAACCCAATAAAGCAAAACAAATTGACCGTATATTTTATATGGGTTATAATTCAGAAAGTTTAAAAATTAACAAATATAGAAACAGGGAGGTCGTAAGAGTGATGGAGAGGGTTTACAATTTTTCAGCAGGACCATCTATACTCCCTTTGCCAGTTTTGGAAAAAGTGCAAAAGGAGCTTTTAAATTATAACGGGACAGGCATGTCTGTTATTGAAATGAGTCACCGATCTTCGCAGTTTCAAAATATTATAGATGAAGCAAGTAGCTTGCTTCGTGAATTGATGCACATTCCTGAGAATTATGATGTTTTGTTTTTACAAGGAGGGGCATCCCTGCAGTTTTCAATGGTTCCATTAAATGTAATGACTGAACATAAGAGAGCTGGATACATAATCACAGGCTCATGGTCTAAAAAAGCCTTACAGGAGGCACAAAAAATTGGGGAAGCAGAAGTTATTGCTTCATCGAAGGAAAAGCATTTTTCAACGATTCCACATGTAGATAGTTCAATGGTTTCAAAAGAACTAGATTATGTACATATAACAACGAATAATACGATTGAAGGCACGAAATACGCCGAGTTACCACAGTTAGAGAATATTCCACTTATTGCTGATATGTCTTCAAATATTTTATCAGAAGAATACGATGTAGAGAAATTTGCTTTGATTTATGCGGGAGCACAAAAAAATTTAGGGCCTGCAGGATTAACGATTGCGATTATTAGAAAAGACTTAATTGGTAAAGCGAATCCTTCTTGCCCTACAATGTTAAACTATGAAACTTACAGTAAAAATAATTCCTTATATAATACACCACCATCCTTTAGTATTTATGTGACGAAGCTAGTACTAGAATGGCTAAAGGAGCAGGGCGGCGTACCTGCGATTGAAGAACAAAATAGGAAAAAAGCAGCGATTCTATACAATTTTTTAGATGAATCAAAATTATTTACTTCACCGGTCGATCCAGCGCACCGTTCGCTTATGAATATTCCATTTACAACACCATCCAATGATTTAAATGAGCAATTTTTACAAAAGGCGAAAACGTTAGGTCTTGTTACGTTAAAAGGGCATCGTTCTGTAGGGGGAATGAGAGCGAGTATTTATAATGCAATGCCAGTTGAAGGCGTTCAAAGATTAGTAGATTGCATGAAGGATTTTGAGCTAGAGAATAGATAGGGAGATGGGGAAATGTTGCGCATTCAAACATTAAATCAAATTGCTGAAAAAGGCTTGCAAATTTTTGAGAAAGAACGATATGAAGTGGGAGAAGGATTAGAGCATCCAGATGGTATATTACTCCGAAGTTTCTCTTTGCATCAAGAGGAATTTTCAAAGGATGTAAAGGCAATTGCACGAGCGGGAGCTGGTGTAAATAATATTCCTGTAGAACGTTGTACAGAAAGAGGTATCGTTGTTTTCAACACACCAGGAGCAAATGCGAATGCAGTGAAAGAACTAATTCTAGCGAGTCTTATTATGTCATCACGTAATATAATAAATGGGGTTGGCTGGACAAAAGCATTAGAAGGTGAAGAAGTTCCACAGCTTGTAGAAGCAGGAAAAAAACAATTCGTTGGCTCAGAAATAGCAGGAAAACGACTTGGTGTGATTGGACTTGGTGCAATTGGCGCTCTTGTCGCAAATGATGCATTATCCCTTGGTATGGATGTTGTTGGATATGATCCATATATATCTGTTGAAACAGCATGGCGATTATCAACACATGTACAACGTGCATTTAGCTTGGATGAAATCTTCTCAACATGTGACTATATTACATTGCACATTCCACTGACAGATCAAACGAGAGGTATTATTGGAGAACACGCAGTGCAAACGATGAAAAAAGGTGTTCGTCTCTTTAACTTCTCAAGAGGAGAACTTGTGGATGAAATTGCATTAGCAAAAGCTTTAGAAGAAGGAATTATGAATCATTACGTAACTGACTTTCCAAATAAGAATGTTATAAAAATGAAAAATGTAACGGCAACACCTCACCTTGGCGCTTCCACATATGAATCTGAAGAGAATTGTGCAATTATGGCTGCCCGCCAGTTACGTGACTATTTGGAGACAGGAAATATTCGTAATTCAGTAAACTATCCGAATGTAGAACTTCCTTATGTCGGAAAGAAACGAATTACAATTATGCATCAAAACGTTCCGAACATGGTGGGGCAAATTACAGGATGTTTAGCAGAACATCATATTAATATTGCGGATATGATAAACCGTAGTAAAGGCTCTTTTGCATATACAATGATTGATATCGATAACGGAATTGATGATATAATTAAAGAAAATGTAGTTGAAAACATAAAGAAAATTACAGGTATAGTAGCTGTTCGAATGATTGTATAAAGGAGAGAGAAATTTGGCGACAATTCGACCATTCAGGGCAATTCGTCCAGTATCTGATAAAGCTGCACAAGTTGCAGCATTGCCGTATGATGTGTTAAATAGTGAAGAAGCAAGAGAAGTTGAAAAGGGAAATCCATATTCCTTTTTACATATTGATAAAGCAGAAATAGACTTAGACCCAGCTGTTTCCCCATATGATAACAGTGTATATGAAAAGGCAAGTGAAAATTTACAACGTTTAATGAAAGAAGAAGTATTGATACAAGATGAAGAGCCATGTCTGTATATTTATCAATTAACGATGCAAGGGAGAACGCAGTCTGGACTTGTCGTTTGTACATCAATTGATGAGTATACGAACAATACAATTAAAAAACATGAGCGAACTCGTCATGAAAAAGAACAAGATCGCATTCGTCATGTAGATGTATGTAATGCAAATACGGGACCGATATTTTTAACATATCGTACGAAAGAAGAAGTAACAAAGTTAATTGCAACTTGGCAAGAAAATCATACGCCAATTTATCAATTTACTGCGGATGATGGTGTGGAGCATGTCATATGGAAAATCGCAGAAGCTGATGTGATTTCTGCGTTAGTAAAATTATTTGAAGAGATTCCTTCCTTATATATTGCGGATGGACACCATCGATCAGCATCTGCCGTGAAAGTTGGACTTATGCGTAGAGAACAATATCCAAGTTATACGGGGGAAGAAGAATTTAACGTCTTTTTATCTGTTTTATTCCCTCATGATGAACTATCAATTTGGGACTACAATCGCGTTGTGAAAGATTTAAATGGTTTATCAGAAGAACAGTTTTTACAGCAGATTTCACAATATTTTTATGTGGAAGAAATAGGTGTCTCTCCACATAAACCAACTGAACCAAAAACATTTGGTATGTATTTGGATCAGAGATGGTATAAATTAATCGTAAAAGAAGAAACGTTTGATGCACATGATGTTGTAAAACGTTTAGATGTTTCTATTTTACAAGACCATTTACTCAGTCAAGTATTACAAATTCACGATCCACGTGCAGATAGCCGCATTGATTTTGTTGGTGGTATTCGCGGTTTAGAAGAGCTAGAGCGCCTTGTGAATCTTGGTAATTATAAAGTAGCGTTTGCTTTATATCCGACATCTATGGAAGATTTATTAGCAATTGCTGATGCGGGAGAAGTGATGCCACCAAAGTCAACATGGTTTGAACCGAAGCTTCGTAGTGGACTTTTTATACATTCTTTAGAATAGAGGGAAAGACAGCATATTACGTGCTGTCTTTTTTCTTTTGTCCAATGCTCTTTCAATTCCTTGTCATACAAGGATTCGATACGTCTTCAGATATGGCTAAAGTGATTTTCTATATAGTTCAGAAGAATAAGGGAAGGAAGAGGAGGGCCGGATTTGGGGAGGGAATGACAAAATAACAAGGGAATACATGGACAGAATTGAAAGGAGACAAACTTATTAAAAAATGATAGATGTAAATATTTAAAATATTTGTAAATAATTTTAAAAAATGCTGTGCATTTTATTTTAAATCGTATTAATCTTGTAGTGAACAAGTTATCCCGCATTAACGGGCAGTAATACTCCCACCTCAAAATTCGGTAGAATCAAAGAAGTTAGGTGAGAGATAAACTGCCCGTAAAAGCCCGATTGGTGAGGGCTGATAATCAGTGGGGAATGAAGAAAACCCCCACTGATTAAAGTTTCACTTTATATATTATTTAAAGGGGGCAAACAAATAATGGATATGATGATTGAAAAGATTCTAGCATATCGAATTGCTTACATAAGGCAGATAGGCCCTTATGGAATTAACAATGTGCGAACAATGGAAAAATTAAAAGAATGGGCAAAATCTAACCAATTATTTAATGCCGACTCGATAATTTTTGGAATTGCTCAGGATAATCCTGAAACTACTAAACCTGAAAACTGTCGTTATGATACTTGCATAGTTGTTTCAAACGAATATTCAGTAACGGATGGCTATGTAAGACAAGGTAATATTGTTGGAGGGAAATATGCTGTTTTTAAAATTAACCATACAGCAGAAGCAGTTCAGAAAGCATGGATTGATATTTTTCCAGAATTATCAAGACAAAGATATCGATTTGATGAAACAAGACCAATCATCGAAAGGTATGTAGTTAAAATGGTGAATAATCATCATTGTGAAATTTGTGTGCCCGTATTTTAAAGTAGTAATTTTCTTTTCCTTGCAAAAAACACAATTGTTTCTTAATGTTATGGTGTAGAAGGATAAACAAGGAAGGACTTAATGAGTATGATACATATTTTATTAGCAGATGATGATAAGCACATTAGAGAATTATTACATTACCACCTACAAAAGGAAGGGTATAAAGTTTTTGAAGCTGAGGATGGAAAAGTAGCGCAATCTATATTAGAAAAGGAAAATATCCACCTTGCTATTGTCGATATTATGATGCCGTTTGTTGATGGATATACTTTATGCGAAGAAATTAGAAAATATCATGATATACCTGTTATTTTATTAACTGCTAAAGATCAATTAGTAGATAAAGAAAAAGGATTTATTTCAGGAACGGATGATTATATTGTAAAACCATTTGAACCAGCAGAAGTGATCTTTCGCATGAAAGCTTTACTTCGTCGTTATCAAATGCTAAGCGCAGATGTTATTACATTACATGGAACAACGATTGACAGAAAAAGCTTCGAAGTGAAATGTAATGAACAAACGATTCTATTACCTTTAAAGGAATTTGAATTACTGTCACAACTTGCAGGTTATCCTGGTAGAACATTTTCAAGAGAAGAGTTAATTGAACTTGTTTGGGGGATGGATTTTGAAGGGGATGAACGTACGGTGGATGTTCACATAAAACGTCTTCGCGATCGTTTTTCAAAACGAACAGATGATTTTCAAATTAAAACAGTACGTGGACTTGGTTATAAGTTGGAGCTGAAATAAGATGAAATCACTTTATTCAAGATTTGTATTGATTACGATTGGGATCATGCTGCTTAGTAGTGTGATTGGTTTTTTATTAACAAATGTATATTATCAAGTGAAATTAAAACCGTATAATAGTGAAAAGATTTTACGTTATGCAGAGGAAGTAAAGTATTTATATGAAAAACAAACTGTAGAAAATCGAGAAGAGTATTTACATTCCATTGCGAAATTAGGGTATGAGATTTATGTAGTAGATGATCAAAAACAAGGAAAACGAATTGGGAATGCTTTTCGGACGATAAAGATTAGTGATGCTACTATTAACAAAGTCTTACAAGGTGAAACATATAATGGTGTTTCTACCTATCCAACACGCTTATTTATAACAGGCTTTTTTGATAATGAATTAATTAATAGTGTAGGGGTTCCGCTGAAACATGATGATAAGCAATATGCTTTATTTATTCGCCCTGATATTCAGCAGCAGTTTGGTGAAATGAGGATTTTCTTGGCGCTATTACTCGGGTTTATTGTTGTATTAAGTATCATTTTTATTGCGATTGCAGCGCGTTATATCGTTCGTCCAATTCAAACATTTACAAAAGCGACGCAGAAAATTGCGAGTGGTGAATATGATATTGAACTAGACGAAGGACGCAAAGATGAAATTGGGACATTATCTACAAGTTTTAAAAAGATGACAAAAAGTATAAAAGAGTTAGATCAAATGAGACAAGAGTTTGTTTCCAACGTATCTCACGAATTTCAATCTCCGTTATCTTCTATTCAAGGTTTTTCGAAGACATTACAGTCAGAAAAGATGACAGAAACGGAACGGAAACATTATTTGCAAATTATTGAAGCTGAAAGTAAACGAATGTCTAGTTTATGTAAACAGTTGCTGACGCTTGCTTCATTAGATAAAGAGGAAAAGGTTCTGCAAATAAAAGAGTTTGATTTGCACAAGCAAATGAAAGATGTCATTTTTATGCTCGAATGGAAATGGCGTGAAAAAGATATAGCGATTGAATTTGATGTGCCTAACATCAATATAACAGGCGATGAAAATTTACTTCATCAAGTTTGGACAAATATATTTACAAATAGTATAAAGTTTACAGATCAAGGCGAAACGATAGAGTTTGCTGCTAGGGAGTTGGAAACGAGTGTAGTGGTTTCCATCTCAGATAATGGGATTGGTATGGGGCAAGAAGAAATAGAGCGGATTTTTGATCGGTTTTATAAGGTGGATACAGCAAGGGCTCGTAATGTAGAAGGAAGTGGCTTAGGTTTATCCATTGTGAAGAAAATTGTTGAACTGCATCATGGGACAATTTCAGTGGAGAGTAAGAAAGGGAAAAGTACAACATTTCGAATTGAAATTCCTAAATAATGAGAAGGGCTGATTTGAAGAGAGAATCTTTAAATCAGTCTTTTTTTATAGGAGGCTATATAGAGGATGAAATGTTAAAAATATGTAAATCGTATGAGATTGATTGTTGGGATTATTCATTTGAAAATGAAAAATTTTTGTTATCTGTGAGACAGTTAAACGGGAGAACAAATAAAGTGAATTTGTAATGTAAGTAGAAGATTGCGTTTTTTACTCATGCTTCTTTATATATTGAAGAATAAAATTAATATATCAATAAATTGGAAGGAGCAAATAGGATGAATACATTATTATCCGCGAAAAATGTTACAAAAATTTATAATAATAATCAATTGCCTGGACTGAAGCAAGTATCTTTTAATATTGAATCAGGTGAGTTTATTGGTATTATGGGTGCTTCAGGATCTGGGAAGACAACTTTATTAAATATACTATCAACTATTGATACACCGACAGATGGAGAGGTTTTGATAGATGGTATCAATATTAAAACACTTAATGATAACAAAACTGCGGATTTTAGGAAGGATCATTTAGGTTTTATTTTTCAAGAGTATTTTTTACTAGATAGTTTAACGGTACAGGAAAATATTGCTGTACCACTTACTCTGTTAAACAAATCTCCAAACGAAATCCAATCGACTATAGAAAGTTTGGCAAAGCGTTTTGGCATATTCGAACAATTATCAAAGTACCCTAGTCAACTTTCTGGAGGACAAAAACAGAGGGTTGCGGCAGCAAGAGCGATTGCGAAACAGCCAAGTATACTATTTGCAGATGAACCAACTGGTGCGTTAGATTCGAACTCTGCAACAGAGCTACTTCAAAAGTTAAGAGAGGTTAATGAGGATTTTCATACAACCATTTTAATGGTAACTCATGACGCTTATGCAGCAAGTTTTTCGAGTAGAATCCTAATATTCAAGGATGGAAATGTTTTAAAAGAATTAAAAAGAAACGAAAAGGATAGAAAAGAGTTTTTTGAAGAGATATTAAAGGAAATCTCAAAAATTGATGAAAAGCGATATAACTAAGGGTGTGAAAGGAAGGTACGACTGTGGGATTATTAACAATAGCAACAAAGAATTTGAAGAATAACTTTTCCTTCTATTCGTTTTATTTCGTTTCAGTGGCTTTCGTTTTGATGGTATTTTTCGCCTTTATTTCTTTTTCCATGAACGATATTATTATGGAAAAGATTTCGTCTGATGGTAGAGTAGAAACAATGTCGAGAACGGTGGCAATCTTCGTTATGGCATTTGTACTATTCTATATGTCATACTCCAATACTTTCTTTATGAAAAAAAGAATGAAAGAGTTGGGAATTTATTCACTCTTGGGCTATCGAAAGTCAACTATGGTAAAATTACTAACCTTTGAAAATATAATAATTTGTTTTACTGCTCTAATTGTAGGTATCGTGCTGGGGGCAGTTGCTCATAAAGGAATTATCGAGGTGATAGTTAGAGTATTAAAATTAAACATTAATACGTCTGAAGTGCCATTAATTAATCTTGATTCGGTACGATTTACTTTTATTTTTATATTTGCTGTTTTGACCGTCTTATTTTTATCAAACTGGATAATCCTTCGAAAAAGTTCCTTACTTACTTTGGTACGCATGGAGAAAAAGGAAGAAAAGCAGGTGAAAGTTAGTACATTTTTATCCCTATTAGGATTATTCTTGATTTTGATAGGCTATTTCTTAGCTATTGATATTATAAGAGGAACCGAATCATTGTGGAAAAAGATAGGGTTTTCACCAATCGCACTTGTAACAATGTTAAGTGTGGTATTAGGGACGATTTTCTTTATTCACTCCTTTTTACCTTTTGCTATTCAAAAATTGAAGAAAAAGAAAAAATGGTTTTATAAGGAATCGAATATTATTATCATTTCGAACTTTATATTTAAAATCCGTTCGAAGGCAAAAACTTTAATTTTGTTAACTCTATTAGCTACAGGAACTTTAGCTATATTTGGCTCCACTGTACTAACGCTTTACTATCCAGTTGCTGCTACAGAACGTATTGTACCGTCAGCTATTGAGTTTCCAGTAGAAGATAAAGAATTGGCTGTTAAAGCAATTAAAGTTGTGCAAGATACTGTTGGAAAAGAAAACATAAATTATAAAGAAACAACTATTATTCAAGGAACATCCTCTTCTGAAAATTTGCCTAAAGAATACAGTGTAAAGAAAGAGCATGGATTTGATCTTATCTCTGAGTCGGATTACAGGGAGTTAATAAATTTTCAGGGGAAAAATGTAGAATTTGAAAATTTAGCTAAACATGAAAGTATTTTAGTGAAATATAGGCCTGAAAAAGAAAAGTTAGATAAAGGGAATACATATACTTTGAACGTAACATCTACGAATAGTGTGGATGTAAAAGTGAAAGAGACTACATTACTTAATCCAATTGGATTTGCAAATAGTGTAGGGACCCTTATTATTTCTGACAAACTTTACAAAGAAATAAAAGCATTAGGGCTTCCAGAAAAGGCTGTGATGAGTATGAACGGAACAGATATGAGAGATAACAAAGAAGTTTATGAAAACTTAGTTCCACTATTTAAAGATAATATCTATTTTACAAGTAGTTATCAAAAGAATGATTATATTATTGAACAAAATAGCTCAACATTTCTGCTCATTAGTTTTGTTACTATCATCTTTTTTATTGCAACAGGTAGCATACTCTATTTCCATAATCTTTCGAGTATGATGTCAAATAAAGATGAATTTACTATTTTACAAAGAATGGGATATAACAAGAAAAAGATCAAAAAGATAATTAGAAAAGAAATCTTTACGTTATTTAGCATCCCTTATACATTAGGGATAGCACATAGTATTTTTGCATTGATAGCATATAAAACTGCTTTAATGGACGATTTATTAGGAAAAAGCAGTGCCTTTATATTACCGATTCTTTTTGCGGTAACTATTTTTACAGTGGTTTACATCATTTATTATTTGTTAACAAAAAGAGCTTGCTATAAAATTATATTTAACAATAAAAAGTAAAAATTTACAGATAAAGCTGATGATAATAAACAAGCATCAGCTTTATCTGTATGTAATCTAGTAAAGGTAAGTGAGCCTATGAAAAAGTATTATGAGCAAAAACAAATCTTTATTTTAATGAATCAACTTTGTATGATTATTTTTTTATGCTATGAATTTTTGCAAGGGAATATTGCAGGAACAGAAAAGTTACTTCCACTAACACTTATAACGATAATGGTCATATATGGGGCCTATATTAGTTTTGTAAACATAAAAGAAAATAACACGTTATCAAAATTCTCGAAATTGCTGCTTTTTGCTTCATGGCAATTTTTACTTACACTTAATGGGAATCACATTTTTTATACGCTAAGTATATTACTTAGTGTAGTCATTCTATATAAGACAGTACAATTTTTGCTTGTATTCTTTTTCCAAGATTCTATTTATACTTATAAAAAAGAAACTGACTGGATTTTAAAGGTTATGTGTGTATCAACGCTGGTTGCGAAATTGATAAACGAAAAACTATTTGCCGTTTTATTTTTGTGTCAATGGATTTTTAGTTTTTTATGTATTATTTTTCTGTTTTTGAAACATCGAAAACGAATCAAATTTATCTTCACAAGCGAAAAAAATCATTTACTTAAATCCTTTGCTATTCTTATCGCTCTCTTTATTGTGTATGCTCTGTTGTTTGCAAGAAGCCCTGAATATTTAAGTAATTTAGGGTGGTATATCGTGATCCTATTACCTTTATTCAGTATTCATGCCATTGCTTTTAAAAGCCATCTATTTATAAAACAATATTTTCTTTTAAAAGAAGAAAAAATGGTATTCATGTTTTTATGTTGTATTGTTTTTATAAGTTCCCTTGGGATGCTGTTTAGATTTAATATGATTACCTATTTTATCATTATACATACGATTTTTTGGTTTGTTCTTCTTTATTTTACACTATTATTTCAAGACGTAAAAAATAAAATCGTAAATGTGGATACAGAAGAAGCCAGAGCTGTGCCGGAAAGCTCTTATGTTCACAATCTGTTGCAGATAGCGAAAGAGGAGAAGTTGAAAAGTCAGTTTTCTAATTATCTGCATGATGAAATATTGCAAGATATATTAGCGGTTAAAAATATGATGAATAAATCTAACAAAGAAGAAATTCATAAAATAATAGTAAGAACATTGGATGACTTAAATCAGTCTATACGCGTACAAATGCAAGAATACCATCCAACTTTATTAAAGACACTCACATTAAAAAAGAATTATAGCAATTTGCTTGAGATGATCCAGCAAAAGTACGGAATGAAAAATATTGATATATCTTTTAACTGCAATGAAAATTTATTCTTAGTTGAACCGTATAATCTTGTTATATATCGAATTTTAAAAGAATTAGTAACAAATGCATTCAAACATTCTGAATGCTCTCAGTTAGTTTTGAGTTTGGTACAAGAAAATAACGAAATAGAGCTTATCGTAAAAGATAATGGGGTGGGTATGGGAAAGCATCATATTCCTAATGAACATAGAGGATTGAATTCTATTAAAGAACAACTATTTTTGTTAAACGGTAATATGACAATTTCAAAATGCGAGCCTTCTGGTTTATGTATTTTTATTTTTATTCCTATGAAAGGAGATGATTCCTATCAATATTTTATTAATAGATGACCATGCTTTGTTTTCAAAAAGTTTGGAAATAGCTTTAGAAGATTATCCTGAGATAGATGAATTCTATTCATTGCAAAATGTTGAAAATGTTATCACAATCATAAAAGAGTTTAAGCCAGACATTATTTTAGTAGATATAAATTTAAACAATATCAGTAGCGAAGATGGTTTAGAAATAGCAAAAAGTATTTTAGATAGTAAATATGAAACGAAAGTAGTTATATTAACAGGTTATGATTTACCTGTTTACCGATATGAAGCTCAAAAAGTTGGTGTAAGTGGCTTTATTAATAAAAATATTATGCCAGATAAGTTGCTGGAAATTTTAATTAAGATTAACGAAGGCGCATGTTATTTTCCAATGTCCACGGATTATGTTGAAGAATTAACGGATAGTGAAAAACAAATTTTACAGCTACTATGTGGAGGATATAAGCGTAAAGAAATTGCTACTATGTTATATGCTAGTGAACGCACAATATCAAACCACATTCAACATATATTTAATAAATTAGATGTTTCATCCTCATTAGAAGCTGTAACAAAAGGAATACAATTAGGGTATATTCAACCTCAATATAGAAATTGTTAATGAAGCCATGAGCTTGAGTTCCATGTATTTTATTTAATGGTACATTTTTAATCGGTTTTATAAAGTGGATATAGCAAGGGCTCGTAATATAGAGGGAAGCGGCTTAGGGTTATCCAGTGTGAAGAAAATTGTTGAACTGCATCATGGGACAATTTCAGTGGAGAGTAAGAAAGGGGAAGGTACGAAGTTTCGAATTGAAATTCTTAAATGATGAGAAGAGTTATTTGAAATAAGTAATTCCGTTTTCGGGGAGAAACATTCTAGATAATAAAAAAGGGAAATTTCTGTAATTTTATATTAAAATTTAGAAGTTATTTAGCAATGATAAAAAGGGGAGAAAGAAATGTTACAAGCACTGATTTTTGATATGGATGGAACTTTATTTCAAACAGAAAAAATTTTAGAATTATCACTTGATGATACGTATAACCATTTGCGATCACTCAATTTATGGGATGCAGCAACCCCTATTGATAAATACCGTGAAATAATGGGTGCACCTTTGCCAAAAGTTTGGGAAGCTTTGTTACCTCATCATTCAAATGAAATAAGGGAACAAACGGATGCTTATTTTCTGGAAAGATTAGTTGAAAACATAAGAAGTGGGAAAGGGGATTTATATCCTCATGTAAAGGAAGTTTTCAGTTATCTAAAAGAGAATCACTGTGCCATTTACATAGCGAGTAACGGTTTAACGGAGTATTTGCAAGCAATTGTGAGTTACTATAAATTGGATCATTGGGTTACTGAAACATGTAGTATTCAGCAAATCCAAACGCTTAATAAAGGTGATTTAGTTAAAACAATTATACAAAAATATGATATAAAACAGGCAGCAGTAGTTGGAGATCGCCTATCCGATATAAATGCAGCTAAAGATAATGGTTTAATTGCAATTGGATGTAATTTTGATTTTGCGCAGGAAGATGAACTTGTACAGGCTGATTTTGTAATAAATGATTTAATGGAATTAAAAGGAATATTGTCTGAAGTTACGAAACAAACCGGAGCTTTAACTGAATAAGCGAAATACAAAAGCGTTCAGATAGTGTATCTCTGAGCGTTTTTTCTATTAAGAATGCGATTTATAATGTGAATGACCGTGTTATTAGAAATGTTTTTTAGTTTTTCTTTATAGGAAGTTATATAAAAATGTGGAATAACATAGTAGGTACAGAATGGAGTGATCAATATGTTAAAAGAAAGTGCACAAATTGTACAAAATAAATTAATAGAATTAGGCTTAAAAAATGAAGTAGTAGAATTGCCAGAAAGTACCCGTACGGCGCAAGAGGCTGCAGATGCCATTGGGTGTGGGGTAGCGCAAATTGCTAAATCGATTATTTTTAAATTGAAAAATTCTAATGAACCCATTCTCGTTGTAGCTAGTGGAATTAATCGAGTAAATGAAAAGAAAATAGGCCAATTGCTTGGTGAAAAGCTCGGAAAGGCAGATGCAGACTTTGTTCGTACACATACTGGATTTGTAATTGGCGGTGTCCCTCCATTTGGACATGTTCGAGAAATCACGACTTTTATTGATGAAGATCTTCTACAATATCATGAGATTTGGGCAGCTGCGGGGCATCCGAAAGCAGTATTTCAATTAACGCCTGTACAATTAAGAGGAATAACGCGGGGACGAGTCGTTTGTGTGAAGTAAAAAGAATAAGAAGATATATGAAAAAATACAAATTAACATATTTTAAAGTATAAGTTAGAGGAAGAAAAACAATATAGTGAGTGAATAAAAAGAGATTGCTACAAAAGCAGTCTCTTTGTTTGTAATCTTCTGTTCATATTCCGTTCATATTTCTTTTTTAAGATGAGTACATAGAAAGAAATAGGAAGGAGCGAGCGAAATGTTTTTAGCTCTGCGTGAATTAAGACAATCAAAATTAAGATATGGATTAATCGGACTCATCATGGTTTTATTATCATTTTTAGTCCTTGTGATTTCAGGATTAGCAAATGGTTTATCATATGATAATGCCTCTTCCATTCAAAATATGGATGCAGCCAAATTTGTTTTAGCAGATGATGCCGAAAATAAATTACTCCGTTCACAAATGAAGAAAGAAGATGTAGATGCGGTAGTGGGGCAAGTAGATGCGAAAGATGCTGTACCATTTCATGTAAAAGTTTCTACGTATGAAAAGAAGGGTAGTTCAAAAAAGGTTGATATTGCAATTTTTGCAAGCGAACGTGATACGTTCTTAGAACCAAAGATTGTACAAGGGAATGCATTAGGAACAGCGCAAGATGAAATGGTTGCTGATGAATCAATTAAAGAAAAAGGCATAGATATTGGAGATACAATTATCGATCCGGTCTCTAAAAAAGAATTCAAAATTGTTGGTTTTACGAAAGACCAAATGTTTAGTCACACACCAGTTGTGTATGTGAATCAAGATGTATGGGGAGAAATCGCGCAGCCAAACCAAAAGGATTATAGCGCAATTGCACTTCGTACGGATAAAGAAGTGAAAAATGCACATGTAATCGAGAAAAAAGAAGTTCTTCAAAGTATTCCAGGGTATAAAGAGGAACAAGGAACATTAACGATGATCATTGCATTCTTGCTTGTGATTGCTGCCTTATTAATCGGTGTATTCTTCTATGTCATTACACTACAAAAAACACAGCAATTAGGCGTACTAAAAGCAATTGGAACGAAAAATTCGTATTTAGCAAATAGTTTAGTTGTGCAAGCATTATTCTTATCTGTTGTCGCGATGGGGATCAGCATTGTATTAGTAGAAGGATTGCAAAAGATTTTACCGGAAAGCATGCCGTTTTTATTAACAACGGCTATGATTGGTCAATATGCAGGAATCTTTATCGTTATTAGTATTCTTGGAACGCTTATTTCCTTATATCAAGTATTAAAGGTTGATGCATTAGAAGCAATTGGAGGTGGCATGTAATGACTTCATTATTAAAATTAGAGGAAGTAAGTAAAGTATATGGAGAAGGAAATACAGAAGTAACGGCTCTATATCCAATTTCACTTGATGTGAAGGCAGGGGAATTTATCGGCATTGTTGGTCCCTCTGGATCAGGGAAAAGTACACTATTATCGATTGCGGGAGCGTTATTATCGCCGTCAAAAGGGAATATTTATATTCGCGAGCAAAATATCACGCGTTTATCAGAAAAGGAAATGACAGACATTCGTTTAAGAAAGATGGGTTTCATTTTTCAATTTGCAAATCTTGTTCCCTATTTAAATGTGAAAGAACAATTACTTTACATTGCAAAATTAAAGAAAGAAGACAAAAAAGAATCTGAAAAGCGTGCAGATCATTTGTTAGCAGCTTTTGGATTATCTCAGAGAAGCAACCATTACCCAAATCAATTATCCGGCGGTGAAAGACAAAGGGTTGCAATTGCACGTGCTTTCATGAATAATCCAGATTTAATTTTAGCGGATGAACCAACAGCAAGCCTTGATTCAAAACGTGGGCGCGAAGTTGTTGAAATGATGAAACGAGAAGTAAAAGAAAGTCAAAAAGCAGCGATTATGATTACGCATGATGAGAGAATGCTTGATGTATGTGATCGCATTTTAACATTGCGTGATGGGAAATTAGTATAGGTATGATAGGGAAAAGCACAGGGAGAGATTCCTGTGCTTTTTTACATTCATTTAACTTTAAATGTTATAATAATTTTATTATTCTGTTATTCGAATGATTGGAGGGGAAAGTGTGGAAAAGAAAATCATACATCTTGAAGGGCTTATTGTTTTAGTCACAAGTATATATACGTATTCATTATGTGATTTTAGTTGGTTTATATTTTTCTTATTGCTTCTAGCACCAGATATTTCAATGCTTGCATATCTTTTGAATGACCAGGTTGGGGCGCAGATTTATAATTTGTTTCATACATATGTAGTATCTATATTACTAGTGGGAATTGGGGTGTTTTTTAAATTAGATGTGATTTTGATGATCGGCCTCATTTGGACGGCTCATATTGGAATGGATCGTATGCTAGGATATGGACTGAAGTATAAAACAGGTTTTAAAGATACTCACATTCAAAAGTTATAAAATACCACAATACCAAGTTGGTTATATGATTTCTGCACGAAAAAACACACAATGATTCTTTACATTTTTACATAGAATTTATATTTTCTGTACTTGAATTCATATATTCCTACTGCAAATTTGCTTTGGGATTCATATGAAAAATAGTTTTTCTTAAAGAATACTTAAAACTGTATTTAACTGCTTTTTACAAACTCTCTTTATACTATGAATGGGACAAGCATCTGAGAATAAAACAACACGTGTCAATGGGATTATCATATGATTAGGGGGAGAACACGTGAAAAAGACAGTTTTATCATTGGCAGCTATTACAGCATTATTGCCAGTTTTTTCAGTGAATGCTGAGACGAAAGAACAGGACCGGGTGAGAAAATCAGCAACGATGTTCAATGTAGTGAGTGATATTCAAGGGGACTTAGGGGATTTTGACCATGTATTAAAAGATATGAATAAAGTAACGCCTCATTACCGTGCTTTAATTATGAATGGTGATATTACAGGGACAGGATTGCAATACCAATACGATGATGTGAAACGTGTATTACATAAAAATAAGCTCCCAGAAAATGTTTGGTCTACAGTAGGAAACCATGAGTTTTACGCACCAAAATGGACAGCTGACGGTAAACTTGCTCAAAATACATGGCCAAATGGTATATCAGAACAATCACTATTTGACCGATATTTACAATTCAGTGGTGAAGAAAAGGTATATCATAAAAAAGAATTAGATGGATATCCTCTTTTATTTCTAGGAACAGAGAAATATATGAAATATCATGATCCAAAAATGTGGGATGAGGTATATCTTAGTGATGAACAGCTTGGCTGGCTTAAACAAAATTTAGAACTGTATAGTCAAAAAGATAAAAATAAACCAATCTTCATTTTCTCTCATCATGTTCTTCCTGATACTGTATCGGGATCACGTCAATCACCGTATTTACAAGATTATTTAAATGTAGATAAGTTATACGATATTTTAAAAGACTATCCTCAAGTTGTTTTCTTTACAAGCCACACGCATTGGGACTTAAATTTACCGGATTGGGCTGGGAAAAAGAAATTTGAAGGCGGAGATGAACGCGGGTTTACAGTGGTTAATACGGGCGGTATTGAAACGGGCTGGATGTCAGCCGGACCGAACGGTGGTGAGAAGGTAGCACCGGATGATTATTCTTTCAAGCAAGGATTACAGGTGAAAGCGTATGGTAACGATGTAATGGTAACTGCTTATGATTATAAACGTGATAAAGCGATTAAAAAGTTATCGATTCATGATGGAAAGATTACGCAAATGGCACCAGATGTAACAGCTGATGATATAAAGAATTTGATTGTTGGTGCAACGCAGTATATGGAATATGCTATAGAAGGAACGAATGAATGGCATACGTATAATCCAGCACACCTCCCTAAGTTTGAAGGGGATCAAACGGTATATGTACGTCATAAAGGGGAAATGAATTTGCAACCTGGTTTAACGCAAATTGTTCGGTTCTTAGCTAATGAATAGTACAAACACTCTGCCTTATATAAAGGGCGTTCTTTACAAGTATAAAGATCTAAATGATATAAATCTATAAAAATAAAGGGTGATACATATTAGTCATGTATAATATGTATCACCCTTTTGCTCTATAATCTTTGTTTGACGACTATTCAAGCGGTGTGTACCAGCGACGGTATACGTATTGATGTTGCTTTAGTATAAGGTTTATTCAAATTGATACGAATTGCCTTGATAAAAAAGTTTAATTATATCTCAAAAATTTTCTCGATTCCCTTCATTACTTCAAAGGCTCCAGAACTTTTATTTGAAAGGATTGCTAACTTGATTCCTGATTTAGGATAAAAAGCAGAATGGAAGCTTACGCCAGGGTCATATCCCATTACATGATACTTAATTATAGATTCTTCGTTTTTAGTAATCCAAAGTCCATATCCATAATCTACCCCATCTTTCACATGGATTTGTGAATTTAAAAGTGTTTCTGTGCATTCTTTACTTAAAAGCTGATGAGTAAACAATGCCTCCCAAAATTTGATCATATCTGATGGTGTGATAAAAGCGCCTCCATCAGCTCCACCTTTTATTGGAATCGAGTAGATATTTGTTCTCCATGTTCCATCTTTATTATCTATGTACCCATAGGCAGTGTTTTTAGGGAGTCGGTCTAAAGGGAAATATCCTGAATCATTCATTCCACATCGTTGGAAGAGATTTGCTTTAATATAGTCGGTAAAAGAAAGTCCTGATTGTTGTTCCACAATTAAACCTAAAACAATAAATCCAGCATTATTGTAGTGGAATTTTTCTCCAGGTTGGAATATCATCTCCCCATTTTGAAATAAAGGAAGAAAATCTTTTACGTCATTCAAAAGATACATAGGTGTTTGTTTCCAAAGGTCTTCAAAGTTATTCATTACTTGTTCATCAAAATAGTCTGGTATTCCAGAACTGTGAGTTAAAAGGTGATGAATCGTTATGTCTTTGTTAAAATGCGGAAATTGTATGTTCAAACAATCTTCAAGACGAGTTTCGAAGGATAGTAAACCTTTTTCAACGAGTTGGCAAATCGCAACAGTTGTAAACAACTTACAGCCAGATGCAATTCCAAAGCGTGTATGAACAGTATTCAATTTTTGATCAGCTCTGTTCGCATAACCAAATGCGGATTCAAATAGGACTTCATGGTTATCCTTGATGTAAATAGCTCCAGAAAATTGCTTATCTATTATGTTATGAATTGTTTTAGTAAGATTTAAAACTTGATTGCTCAACATAATCCCCCTCATAAATCGATAGTAATGTATTATTTCTCATTTTAATGCGAATTTCCTTTTAAATTCCTGTGTAGCAGGGGGATCAATTTCAAATATTTTTAGGATGTTTTTGAATTCTAGATGTCGAAAGCTAAAAGTATCTAACCCGGCACCATGTATGACATATTGTTTTAATCCTAATATAACTTCATTAAGTAATACTTTTTCACAATAGGCAGCACGTGTTAAGGGCGTTGGAGAAAGTTAAATCTATGTAATCCATTTTAATATTTCTTCTTTATTTTCTTTGAATTTTTGCGCTATATCTTTGTTGAAAAACTTGTATGTCTTTAACCATATTCTCTTTTGATGACGTTATATTCTATTTGTGAAATTAAATCTTTAGCTATATAGTCATTAAAAATTTTAGGTGTATCGCATTAAAATATGAAACGACTTTATTTATGGGAAAAGCTCTTTTTTATATTTTTTAACAGTGTTTTTCATCATTAGAGTCGCTTTACTTGGATGAATCCAGTATACTGAAAAATGTTTCCTGAAAATAATTTGCTTTAATCCCCATACATATAGCGGAGAGCAGCAATTAGAGAATGAAGAGAGATATAAAGGAGAAAGAATATGAACTTAGCAAAATTCCCTAGAAAAAAATACACAGAATCATACACGCCAATTGAAAAACTAAATCATTTTTCTGAAGTGCTAGGAGGACCTTCTATTTATTTTAAGCGAGATGATTTACTTGGTTTAACAGCTGGCGGAAATAAAACGAGAAAATTAGAATTCCTTGTGGCGGATGCACAAGCGAAAGGTGCAGATACGCTAATTACTGCTGGTGGTATTCAGTCCAATCATTGCCGATTAACATTAGCGGCTGCGGTAAAAGAGAAAATGAAGTGCATTCTTGTATTAGAAGAAGGACTTGAACCGGAAGAAAAACCAGATTTTAATGGGAATTACTTCTTATATCATTTATTAGGTGCTGAAAATGTAATCGTTGTGCCAAACGGAACTGACCTTATGGATGAGATGCAAAAAGTAGCGAAAGAAGTAACCGAAAAAGGAGATACACCATACGTCATTCCAGTTGGAGGATCTAATCCTACCGGTGCAATGGGATACATTGCTTGTGCAGAGGAAATTATGGCGCAATCGTTTGAGCAAGGAATTGATTTTAATGCGGTCGTTTGTGTAAGTGGTAGCGGAGGTATGCATGCTGGTTTAATCACTGGATTTTATGGAAATCAAACGGGGATACCGGTAATCGGAATCAATGTGAGCCGCGGAAAAGCTGAACAAGAAGAAAAAGTATGTAAGCTTGTAGAAGAAACTTCAGCACACGTTGGCATTCCAAACTTTATTCCGCGTGAGGCAGTGGCATGTTTTGAGGAATATGTTGGGCCAGGTTATGCATTACCAACATCTGAAATGGTAGAAGCTGTTCAGCTTTTAGCAAAAACAGAAGGGATTTTACTAGATCCAGTATATACAGGAAAAGCAGTAGCGGGACTAATAGACTTAATCAGAAAAGGTACATTTAAGAAAGAAGATAACATTTTATTTGTACATTCAGGCGGTTCACCTGCGCTATATGCGAATACATCACTATTTTCCTAATATGTAAGAAAATCAGCACCAAAATAAGTGGTGCTGATTTTTTATTGAAAAGAAGTATAATTATCTCTCCGTCTCAAAAAACTCAATCCACTCTCCGTCAGGACCAGCGAAGAAAATATAACGCGTTCCATCAGGTAATGTTTCAATTTCTTTACTTAATAAAAAAGTAACCTCTAATTTTTTTAGTCGTTCAATTTCATCCTCTAATGAATCCACTTTAAAGCAAATGTGATGTACTTTTCCTTCTGTTGGAAGAGAAGGGTTATAGCCTTCAATTAATTCAAGAATTGTTTCTTGTGATTCTTCTACACCTAAAAAAGCGAGTTTTAAGTTTGGATTTGGGTGCCCCATACGTTTGATCAGTTTTAGCCTAACCACTTTTTCATAAAATGAGATCGATGTTTCTAAGTTTGCAACCATGATTCCGACATGTTCGATTCTTCTTATTGGCATGATGAATTCCTTCTTTCTATAAAGTGAAACTTTAATCAGTGGGAGCATCCCCAACTGATTATCAGCCCTCACCAATCGGGCATTTACGGGCAGTTTATCTCCCGCCTAACTTCTTTAGAAAAGCGGAAGCGGCTCGTTCAGAATCCAGGACGCCCGCGCCCCTGACAGAGAGATGCTTTTTGCCTCAGCGAAACGACCGGAGATTCTAGCCACTAGAGCGGGACATTGCTTGCACCGAATTTTGAGGTGGGGTATTACTGCCCGTTAGTGCGGGATAAATTTCATATGTATCATAATATTGAAAATTAAGAAAATAAGCAAGATAAAAACCTTACAAATTGTATGGCGTTCTATGATATAGTGAGAAAGTATGTTTGGAGAGAAGGAAGGAGACAAAAAGATGAACACAACTTCGCAAACTCCTTCATTAACGGAAACGATGAAAGAGTGGCATCAAGCGTTAGCATATGAAATTAAACATTGGAAAACGATAGGCGGTAGTAAACTATCTATTATCAATGGTCGTTTTCTATATACAGATTATGAAAGTACGGTGTATGTGTTTCAGCTTATTTCGGAAGTAAGCTTACCTGATGGTACTCCCATTCGAATTGAATTTGATGGTGAGGAAGCAACCGGAGAAGTATTATCTGTACATGGATTAGAAATTGAACTAAAATTAAATGATTATATACAAGGCGAAATAAGAGAAGCGGTTTTATATAGTGAACCATGGCAGCTATTAGAACAGCTACAAGAACGTTTGAAAGAGGTTCGAAAAGATAAGCAAAAGCGTCAGCGTGTAAAACGTCTTTTAGATGGAAAGAGTACGCCAAAGCATATAGAGAAGATGAAAAATCCGAAGAATGAACTGGCATATCGTTCTTTTTACAATAGGACGACGTATGTGTGGGGACCACCAGGAACGGGGAAATCTTATAATTTATCACGTATTATTTCCGCGCATTATCAAAAAGGAAAATCAGTACTTGTACTTGCTCATAGTAATGCAGCGGTTGATGTATTAATGAGTGAAGTAACAAAGCAAATCGAAAAGAAAGAAAAATGGACACCAGGAGAAATCGTCCGGTATGGATTTAGCCAACATGAACATATACGGAATCATGATACATTACTAGCTTCTAGACTAGTGGAAACAACGAATGGATCATGGGGAGAAGAAAAGCTCTATTTAGAGGAAATGCGTCAAGATCTTCGACAAAAAATCTTATCGTATAAAGCAACTGCTTCTGATAAAAAGCGTATGCAAGAAATTGAAGGAGACCTCAGAAAACAAAGAGCGAAAATTAAAGAAGTAGAAAGAGAATATATTGAAAATGCAAAAGTAATTGGTGCGACGCTATCCAAATGCGCAATTGATTCTCTTATTTATGAGCGAACATTTGACTTAGTTGTTGTAGATGAAGTGAGTATGGCATATGTGCCGCAACTCGCATTAGCTGCTTCTCTTGGTAAAAGAATTGTCGTTTGTGGTGACTTTTTACAGTTGCCTCCAATTGCGATGGCAAACCATGAGCTTGTTAGAAAATGGCTAGGGGAAGATATGTTTTATCATGCTGGCATTGTCCAATCTGTAAATAGTTATGAAGCACATCCAAATTTATTTATGCTGCAAGAACAAAGACGGATGCATGAGGATATATCTAAATTTACAAACTCATTTATTTATAAGAATAGAGTGTTCGACCATCCTTCTGTTTCGGCAAGGCAGGAATTAGCGGAATTACAGCCATTTGCAAATGAAGCGACTGCTCTATTTGATACTAGTTTGATGGGAGCCTATTCTTTAAAAGATGCAGCTTCTGGTTCACGTTTTAATATGATGTCCGGTCTTGTTGCGATGCAAATGATTTTAATCGGTTTATTAGATGGTGTTCAATCCATTGGAGTTGTCACACCATATCGCGCACAGTCCCGTTTCTTATCAACATGCATAAGAGAACTATTGCAAAAAACAAAGTATCGAAATACACCTGTTTTAGCGGCAACTGTTCATAAATTTCAAGGGTCTGAACGAGACATGATGATATTTGATACAGTAGATAGTTATCCGCAAGAAAGACCTGGTGTGTTATTTTTTGATCATAAAAATCATCGTCTTGTAAACGTTGCGGTAACGAGGGCAAGAGGGAAGTTCATTCAGTTATCGGACTGCCAATATATGCGGAAAAATCTTTCGAGAAAACAAGCGTTATCTCATTTAACTTCTCACATAGAAAGACACGGAAATGTGTATGATCGCAGGTCATCACGTCCGTTGTTCGAACGAAAAATTACAAAGCGCTTGAGATGGTTTATGCAAATGAATTTGGAAGAGACAAAAGTATTGTTAAAAGATATTTTGTCAGCAAAACAAAAAATTATTATTTCGCTTCCAAGTACAAGACAGGTAGATAAAAGAGTATGGCAGGCATTAATGCGTACAGTGGCGCAAGTCACAATATATAGCGATGGACCCATTCCATTAAAAAATGTAAGAGTACAAAGACAAAATAAATCACTTCCATTTATATGTATTGATGATGAAATCTTTTGGGTAGGTGCGCCGTTAACGTCACAAATGACGTTTGAAGGAAGTCCAGAATTCCCTTATATATGTGCGAGAATGCATACTCCTGAAACGATTGGCGTTTTAAAAGGATTTTTAGATATTCGGTAAAATCAAATCGGAATTCCTTGACATTTAGTCGGAATAAAACTAGAATGAAAATAATTTAATATAATTTTATGAAAATAAAAACGATTTTCTTATCAAGAGAGGTAGAGGGACTGGCCCTATGAAACCTCGGCAGCGGATTCAATATGAATACTGTGCCAATTCCAGCAAGTGAAAGACTTGAAAGATAAGAAAGAAGGCATTTTTGAATCTGTATTTTTCAAGCCTCTTTCTATCTTTTAGAGAGAGGCTTTTTTATATGTAAATTTAAAGGAGGAATAGGAAAATGACAACAAAACAAGTAACGTCACACCGAAATAGTATTACTGAAAGCATAGAAAGAAATAAAGAGACGTATGTAAAAACAAGTCATGATATACATGAGAACCCTGAAATTGGTAATCAAGAATTCTTTGCATCAAGAACATTAAGCTTATTACTAGGAAGTGCAGGTTTTCAACTGCAACACAATATAGCAGGACATGAAACAGGCTTTATCGCACGGAAAAGCTCAGGGAAGCAAGGACCTACAATTGCTTTTTTAGCAGAGTATGACGCTTTGCCTGGATTAGGTCATGCGTGTGGTCATAATTTAATTGGCACAATAAGTGTTGCGGCAGCGATTGCATTATCAGAAACAATTGAAGAAATTGGAGGTGAAATCGTCGTATTTGGAACACCAGCAGAAGAAGGTGGACCAAATGGAAGTGCCAAAGCAAGTTATGTGAAAGCAGGTTTGTTTAACAATATCGATGCAGCACTTATGATTCACCCGAGTGGAAAAACAGCAACAACAAGTCCATCGCTAGCAGTTGATCCACTTGATTTTCATTTTTATGGAAAGTCTGCACATGCGGCAGCATCACCAGAGGAAGGAATTAATGCATTAGATGCGATTATTCAGCTTTACAGTGGGATTAATGCACTTCGCCAACAACTTCCAGCAGATGTGAAAATTCATGGTGTCATTACTGAAGGTGGAAAGGCGCCGAATATTATTCCAGATTACGCAGCAGCTCGCTTTTTCATTCGCGCAGCAACGCGTAAAAGATGTGCTGAAGTAACTGAAAAGGTACGAAATATTGCACAGGGATCCGCATTAGCAACAGGAACAACAGTAAAAATCAATCAGTTCCAAAATGAAATTGATGAATTATTAGTAACAAAAACATTTAATGAAGTGATTGCTGAGGAATTAGAAAACCTTGGTGAAGATGTAAATCGTAAAGAGAGACTTGGAATCGGTTCAACAGATGCAGGGAATGTAAGTCAAGTCGTACCAACAATTCATCCTTACATTAAAATTGGTCCAGACAATTTAATTGCTCATACGAATGAATTTAGAGAAGCAGCTCGTTCGGAACTTGGCGATAAAGCATTAATTACATCTGCAAAAGCATTAGCGTATGCAGCATACAGATTAATTACAGAAGAAGGAACACTTGCTCAAATTAAGGAAGAATTTAAAGAAGCGCAGCGAAATCAGTGATGTAGAAATATAGTTTTTAGACTTAGAAATTGAAAAATGATAGTAGAAGAAGCCTAACATCTATTTGGTAGGCTTCTTATTTTTTAGTTTCACGTACTAGATTTTAAAATTTCTCAATTAAAGTATTTAAAGCTTTAGATTTTATTCTCTCATATTCCATAGCGCCGGCGAGTTCATCAGCAAGAAGAGGAGATTTTCTAACATATCTTTCACGAATTACATCGTAAAGTTCATATGGAAATAGCATATCGATAAACATGATCTTTTTTTGTTCAGCTGTTAGAGGAGAAATTGATTCGTAAGCGTTAATCATAATATTAAATTGATCCTCATTCCAAACTCCCGTTGTATCTAATAAAGGAATAATCATTTTACGCAAATCACGAATCGGAAGATCAAAAGACACGGTATCTAAATCAATTACCCAAATTTGATTATTTGGGTCAAGAAGGGAATTTCCTGTACCGTAATCTTGATGGCACAGGTTAGGGTTTGATTGTAATTGATTTGTCCAGGTTGTATATTCAGAAGCTAATAGTCGCTGAAGTGTATGTTGTGCTTCTAGAATAAAAGGATCAATTTCAGCTAAGTACAATTGCGAAAATGGATCTTCCTTAGTATTTTCAGCTAAGTTCTTCCAAACATCCATTTGTTGGAATCTCTTGATGTAATGGTTTGGCCAACGTCCTAGTTTTGTGAAAATAGGAACCCCTGGTGGTGGCCTGTAACCAATAGACGCAAGATGGAAGTCAGCTAATCCCTTCATAATCATTTCAAGGTCTTCTTGCATAGTAAGTTCGAAAGGTCTTCCCTCAATCCATTCGTATCCGACAAATAAAAATGGGCCATGTTTTGTGTATAACTGATTATTTTTGTTAGGAATAATACTTGGAACACGCATTCCTTTTTTTGCAAGATAATCTTGTGCATGAATAGAAAATAACGCTTTCTTTTCTGGACGATGAATTCTTTTTAAACAAACAGGTCCATCCGGTGTATGAATTTTCCATACTAATGCAAGTTGTCCCCCCTGTATTAATTCAATGGCATTTACAGTAATATCCCAATCTTGAATCATTGTTTCAGCTAACGATAGTAATTTGCTCTCCTCTTCAGGCGATAATATATATTCTGCTTCTTCTGTGTGTTTTTCCATATATGTCACCATCCTTTATACATTCTCTTATTACTTTATGGTACAAGACAATTGGTTGTTCTAGCCATTCGCCTGTAAGGATAAAAAGTAGAGCTTTTACCTATTTTGTGTTTGGTATTTGGAAAAAGGTGCTCGATTACTCACAATGGTAAGAGCTTTTTCGTAACATATGTTGAAGAGGGTTGTATTCTTTGTGAAATGGAGGGTTAACGTATGAAAATTGCAATAATATCTACTGAAAAACTACCCGTACCAGCAATACGAGGAGGAGCTATTCAAATTTATATGGATGCCGTTGCTTCTATTATTGCTTCAAAAGGAAAAGATGTGACAATTATTTCAATAAATGATCCGGATTTGAAAGATTTTGAAAAAAGAGAAGGTGTTCGGTATATACGTTTTTCAGAAGATGAGTATGTTCCTCGTATTGTTGAACATATAAGCAAGGAAAATTATGATGTAGTTCATTTATGTAATCGTCCAAACTGGATGAAAGTTTTATACGATGCTGCGCCAAAAACAAAATTTGTATTAAGTGTGCATAATGAGATGTTTGCATATGAAAAAATAAGTGATGAGGAAGGGGAGGCATGTCTTTCAGTCGTTTCAAAAATTGTAACAGTAAGTGATTATATTGGTAAGACAATTACTTCTCGTTTCCCAGCAGCGAAAAATAAGACAAAGACAGTATATTCGGGTGTAGATTTAGATCAATATACTCCTGCTTGGACAGCGAGGGGGAAAGCAGTAAGAAGAGATGTTCAAAAAGAGTTGAATTTCCAGAATAAAAAAGTAGTTTTATTTGTTGGTCGATTGAGTAAAGTAAAGGGACCTCATATATTGCTACAAGCACTTCCCAAAATTATTGAACAGCACCCAGATATTATGATGGTTTTTATTGGGTCAAAATGGTTTGGGGATGACAACTTAAATAATTATGTGAAGCATTTGTATACATTAGGTGCGATGTATAAAGAACATGTAACTTTTATTAAATTCGTAAAGCCGAAGGATATACCGACTCTCTATGCGATGTCAGATCTTTTCGTTTGTTCTTCACAGTGGCAAGAGCCGCTAGCTAGGGTGCATTATGAAGCGATGGCTGCAGGTTTACCTATTATTACGAGTAACCGGGGTGGTAACCCAGAAGTAATCGTTGAAGGGAAAAATGGTTATATTGTGCATGACTTCGAGAATCCTGATGTATATGCTGAAAAGATTATTAATCTATTAAATAATAGAAGCAAGTGCGAACAAATGGGAAGAAATGGACGATTAAAAGTTGAGAAGGATTTCAGTTGGAATCGTGTTGCTATGAATTTACTTGGCGTATATGAAGAAGTATCTAGAAAGAAGTAAGAGAGGATGAGGGAATTGGGAGAGGAAACTAGTTTAGAGTATGAACATTTAGAGAAAGTACTGCAATTTTATCCATTTGAGCCGAATAATATTACGTTACAATCAAGCAGAAGTGGAAGAACAATTTGGGAAGTAGAAACAAATGAAGGGGTAAAAATATTAAAACAAGCACATATGAACCCCAAAAGAATGTTATTTGTTGCAGGAGCACATTTACACCTTTTAAACAATGGTTTGCCAATTACAAAGCTTCATAAGACGAAGAGAGGGGCTTTTTGTATTGGGGCTGGTGATTATGCATATGTACTATATGATAAACATCAGGGAAAGGAAATCATTTATTACAGTAAAGAACAACTAGAAAAAGTGCTTATATATGCAGGGCAATTTCAACGAGCATCCGAGGGATATATTTCAGAACCAGAAAGTAAAATACGAAGTCGATTAGGAAAGTGGCATAAGTTGTATAGATGGAAATTACAAGAATTAGAAGGAAATAAAAGGATTGCTCTTTCTTTTCCAAATGATCCATTTTCAATCATGTTTTTAGAGTATGCAGATAAAATGTTAGCGCGTGGTAAGAAAGCATTACAAGAAATTGATGAGCCATACTATAGCCAATGGACAAAGGAAGTTATCGCATCAAAAGGTTTTTGTCAACAAGATTTTACTTTAGCGAGATTTACAGAAATGGAAGACACTGTTTTTATGAAGGAGTTACACTCTATTACAAATGATTTACCAGTTCGAGATTTACGTATTATTTTAAATAAAGTAATGAAAAAAATGTCAGTTTGGGATACTGACTTTGCTGTTCATATGTTGAAGGCCTATGATTCTGAGAATCCCTTGTCACAAGAACAATATCGTGTTCTTTGGACAGAATTATCATTCCCGCATTCATTTTGTGCAATTGCTCATAAATATTACTTGGCGCAGAAGAGGTCTTGGTCTGACGAAAAATATATTTGGGCATTACAAAATATTATTGCTTTGGAGGATTCAAAAGAGGAATTTCTACAAAATTTTCCTGATATTTTTCATGTAATTAAAAGTGGAAGCGGAGGGAAATAAAATGAAATATAAACAGGAGAAAATGGTTATCCCACTTCTTGACCTAGACAAATTTATTTTTTCTCCACCTGGTCCAATGGGATGGGCTCTTTCAGAATATGAACAAACGATGAATAAACCTCAAGATATTGTGTTGAATGAATTATCTGTAGTAGAAAATTTAGCAGCTGTTAAAGGAGTGGAGTTAGTTGAATTACCAACAATTAGCTTTCTCGATGTAAAAGAGGTGGATAATAACCAAGAAATTGCAACAAGTGAGGAGTTAGTAGAAGCGGTAAATGAAGAAGTAAATACTGAGGTAAACGACGAAATAACAGATGAAATAATTGAGTTGGAAGAGAAAGAAGAGTTAGTTTCGCTTGAACCGGAAAAATCGAAACTAAAAGTTAAGATTATTGCACCTGATCAATTAATAGCTCCAAGGCTAATAGTTGGTAGTAATGCTGAGGTAAATGAAGAAGTAAATGAGGAAATAAATGAAGAAGTAAATACTGAGGTGAACGACGAAGTAACGGATGAAATAATTGAGTTGGAAGAGAAAGAAGAATTAGTTTCGTTTGAACCGGAAAAACCGAAACTAAAAATCAAGATTATTGCACCTAATCAACCAGTAGCTCCAAGGCTAATAGAAGGTGCTCAAATTTTTAAAAAGAAAAGGAAGTAAAGAGAAAAAGTCCGCAAGTATATCAATCTTTTGATATGAGTTTAACATACTATATTTATGAAACTATAATAAAGGAGGTTTATCAATGTCTGAAGTGAAAAAAGCAGAAATAAAGTTGGATTTTGAAAACGGTTTTAACTTTGATTCAGGAAATGATTTACAGGAAGCTTTAAGAGTTTTAGTTGATGCAATTCAATCTGGATCACACAATGGTATAGAAGTCGAACTTCAGTATGTAGATGAGTCAGAGGTGAATTTCACTAACGAAGAAGAAGACGAAAGCGAAGCAGAAGGAAACGAAGAAGGCGATGAAGAAGAAGAAGATGAAGACGAAGAAGACGAAGAAGACGAAGAAGAAGATGAAGAAGATGAAGAAGACGAAGAAGAAGATGAAGAAGACGAAGAAGAAGATGAAGAAGAAGACGAAGAAGAAGACGAAGAAGAAGAAGATGAAGATGAAGAAGAAGACGAAGAAGATGGCGATGACGAAGAAGAAGACGAAGAAGAAGAAGATGAAGAATAAAACAATACCCCCAAATAAGGGGGTATTGTTTTATTTTAGATTATTTGCATGTGGATTGAGGAGAATCGATTGTTTTTACAAAATTTTCATACATATGTTCTAGCCTATCAGCTGGATGCTGCAACTTGGATGATTTCACTTCTAATTGCTAGAGAGGGCAGCTTTTCTGTAGATATATATGATATTTTCATAAGTTATCCTCTGTTGTAGAGTTGGTTTAAATAATTGATCTCTGCTTGTAACCCGTCAGCTAACGAAATGGAAGGGGAATATTGTAGGAGGGAAGTTGCTTTAGAAATATCCGCCCATGTGTGTTTAGGCTCTCCAGGTACTGCGTTGAGAAAATGTATTTTTGCTGTCTTACCGAGTTTTTTCTCTAGCAAGGAAATGATATCTAAAACGGATGCTCGTTCTTTTCCGCCGATATTGATGATTTCACCTGTTATATGATTTTGTGTTTCTAATGCAGCTATGGTACCGCGTATACAGTCATCGATATAAGTAAAATCACGTGTTTGAGTTCCGTCACCAAAAATAGTAAGAGGTTTATCTTCTAACATTTGTTTTATTAGTCTATGAAACGCCATATCAGGGCGTTGGCGAGGTCCATATACTGTAAAGTATCTTAGAATAACAATCGGTATATGGAAGTTTGTTTGATATATATGACATAGATGTTCTCCGCTTAATTTTGTCACACCATATGGTGATAAAGGAGTAGGAAACAAATCTTCAGAAACTGATCCTGTTTTTTCACCATAAACGGAAGAAGTAGAGATATGAATAAATTTACTTAAATTTATATGCTTACAGGCTTCAAGTAAGCGCTGTGTAGCGAGAATATTATTGGTCACATATGGATCGAAATCTTTCCCCCAACTTGTTCGTACACCGGGAATTGCAGCTAAATGATAGACAATATTTACATCTTGTAAAAGCTTAGATAAATCTGTAGTTAAAATATCACCTTGTATAAATTGAAACCGTGGGTGATTTTTGAATTGTTGTATATTTTGATGTTTTGATGTAATGGGAGTAGGACCGATGAAATGATCGATCCCAATTAAATGATAGGATTCGTTTTTGAGTAATGCTTGACATAGATGGGAACCGATAAAACCGGCTGCGCCTGTAACAAGGATTTTCATGGACGACCAACTCCTATATATTGTAAACCATGTTTTTCTACTTCATTTTTTTCAATACAATTCCGACCATCAACAATTGTATTTCCTCGCATTAATTTTTTTACTTGTTGCCAATCAAGTGTTTTAAATTCATTCCATTCTGTCGCAATGATTACACAATCAGAATTTATAATAGAAGATTTCAAATGAGCATGCTCCGTGACATGTTTTTTTAGAGGAGAAGGAAGGTGGGCTTTTGGATCGTAGGTATGAATTTCGTAACCAAGAGGAATTAATTTTTCAATCAGTGTAATAGCAAGCGAATAGCGTATATCATCTGTAAGAGGTTTGAATGAGATTCCTAAGACTGTTATTCGGTTTGAAGTAGGGTCTTTAAATTTGTTTTTAATTTTTTCAATATAGTAGTCTACTTGTGTGGAATTAATAGATTGTACAGCTTGCAAAATGAGAGGCTCGACTTGTCTGCTCTTTGCTGTATAGATTAATGAATTCAAATCTTTCGGGAAGCAGGAGCCACCATATCCAATTCCAGCTTGGAGAAAATGAGGGTTAATTCGGAAATCGTACCCTATTCCTTTTGCTACTTCCGTAATATCAACTTGATATGCGTCACAAATTCTAGCAATTTCATTGATAAAAGATATTTTTGTAGCTAAAAAAGCATTGGAAGTGTACTTAATCATTTCTGCACTACTTAAAGTGGTATGAAAGAATGGAGCTTTAATATCTTTATATATTTCTTGCATAATTTCAAGCGACTTTGTATCGCCCTTTTGTATACCTACCACTGTTCTATCTGGAAAGAGCATGTCATGGACGGCTGATCCTTCTCGAAGAAATTCGGGATTAGAAACAATATTAAAAAGTGAAGAGTCTATCCCTTTTTTTATGAGCATTTCACCTATGAGTTGATTTGTACCAGGTGGAACTGTGCTTTTTGTGATAATCGTTTTATATGATTTTATGTTTTGAGCTATTGTATCGATAACAGAATAAATGTATTGTAAATCTGTTTTTCCATTGGGAGCGGAAGGAGTTCCAACAGCAATCATAATAACCGGCGTTTGATGAATGACTTGACCAACATCACTACAAAATTTTAAACGATTTTTATTTTTATATAGAAGCTCTTTTAAATCCGGTTCGTAAATAGGAAGATCGCCTTTTTGAAGAATATCAATTTTACTTTGGTCGTTATCAACACAAACAACATGGTGTCCTAAATTTGCTAATACTGCTGCTGAAGTTAGTCCAACATAGCCAGAACCTATTATACATATGTCCATAAGAAGACACGCACCTTTCTAAAAATTTGTACTTGCTTGTATATTATATTGATGGACAAGTCTGACTTGTGCCATATCAAAAGCCCTATTCATACGATAAACGATAGGGAGAGATAAGTTAAATGCCTTTTTTTGATAGAGTGATGAGCGGATAACGGATTACTGAATATACTATTGGAAATAGGATGAAGGAGCGAGGGTCGTGATAAAAAAAGCAATAATTCCAGCTGCTGGTTATGGAACGCGTAGCCTTCCTATTACAAAAGTAGTTCCAAAAGAGATGTTTCCGATAGGAAATAAACCTGCGATTCATTATATTGTAGAAGAAGCTGTAAAATCTGGAATTGAACAAATATTAATTGTTCTTTCAAGAACAAAGAATTTAATAGTTGATTATTTTGATTATTCATTAGAATTGGAAACGTTTTTAAAAAGAGAGGAGAAATCACATTTATTAAATGAATTTTCTATTCCGGATATTCAAATTCATTATACGAGGCAACCATATGCAAGGGGACTAGGTGAAGCAATAAAACTAGCGGAAACATTTATAGGGAATGATCCTTTTGCTGTACTTTTACCAGATGATATCGTAATTTCGGATAAAGAACCAGCTTTAAATCAATTAATTAGGATATACGAAGAGGTAAAAAGTAGTGTACTAGGTATCCATACAGTACCGGATGAAAATTTAGAAAAGTATGGGATTATAAAAGGGGATATAGTAAAAGAGGATTATATGCAAATTACAGATATTGTTGAAAAACCGAAAGTAAATCCCCCATCTAATTTTGCAGTGATTGGTCGGTATGTTTTTACACCAGATATTTTTCCTTTGTTAAAAAACATACAGCCTGGAGTCGGAGGAGAGTATCAACTCACTGACGCAATCCATTCTTTACTTACAATGAAAAATGTGTATGGGAAAATCATCGATGGAAACCGATATGATATTGGACAAGAAGATGAATATATTCAACTTCTTAATCTTATACATGGACAAAATAAAGGAAGTAAGAATTAAAGAGTGGTAATAATTATTCATGCATGTGAGTAGTTTAATAAGTATTTATTAAACTACTCACATGCATTGTTGTAGATTTTTTTATAAGATTGAAAAGAAAGAGAGTAACAAGGGAGTTTGATTCGAAGTTTGAAATGTTTTGCTATTTTCCCAACTTTAGAACCTAAAATGTACATTAGAATTTATTACAATAAAATTGAGTGTTTTACAGATTCACAAAGGGGTATAACAATTGGTGAGATGTAAATATTTTCGTAAATAGTATACATGGAGAGCATGATAATTAGCATATGAGACCTGGAATTTAGAAAAGAGGGTAACAAATGAGGTTGTTGATAACAAGAGCTGTAAGTCATTATTTCAAAGATATTCACACATTACAAATAGAAGATGAATTACAAAAAAGAAGTTGGAATAAAGATTTCCATTATAAAATCAATGTAAATGGAAAAAGATATTCCGCAAGATTTTTAGGTGAAAAACGAACAGAAAATCCTGCTTTTGGGCATATAACAAACAAGCAATTAGAAGAGCAAATAAGGTTTTCGCGTTATGTAAGGGAGCATGATATTCCTTTTATGAGGATTATACAATCCTCTACTAATCAACCATTTGTTTCTTTCACATGGAATGATGAAGCGTATCGATTTGTATTATCGGAATGGATTGAAGGTATCCATATTACATATTGTGACGAAAATATTGCCGAGGAATTTGGCAGAGAGGCAAGAAGGTGTCATGATATTTCCAGCAGATTTCAAAGTTCTATTTTTTTAAAGGAATCACATTTACATGGATATAAGGAATTCATAAAACTACTTCGTAACGAAGTACCTGTACGTAATATTTTGAGTGAGAGCACAAGCGCATTACAAAGTTATCTAGAAGTGGCAGAATATCATATTGAGAAAGCGTATTCGAAAGACTTAAACTTCATTATACAATCAGACTTAAACCCTCTAAATATTATTTGGGGTTTGAATCAGAAAGTGAAGGGAATTGTAGATTTTGAATCAATTACTTATGGAGACCGTATAGAAGGGTTAGCGTGGCTTATAAAGTGGTATTCTCGAACGCAAGGGATATTCTCACATGAAGTTTGTCCTAAAGTTGCTCAAGCATTTTTGAAGGGATATGATGCAGGTGATTTTTTAGATTCGACTGATTACGAAAGACTGTCCTCATTATTATGGTTGTCTGGTTGCTTGAATTGGAATTTTGTTAAGAAGACACTTGAGATTTTAGAAGGAAAAAATTGTGAAAGGTTAATTGAAGAACATCTAGAATTTTTTAAGCTACGAGGAGAAATTTTATATTCCTTATTAAAAGGAGATTGATTGTTTCTTTTTTATTCTAATAAAAAGTCGAGAGACTAAAAAGGAGGAAGAAACAATGTATCAAAATACCCTTGAAGGCTATCAAATTAGAACTGCGCATAGCGAGGAAAGTATTCTTATTATTCATATGCTAAAAGAAGTTGCACGGTGGTTAAAAGAAAAAGAAATCGACCAGTGGCAGTATCTTTTAGAAGGTGGAGATGACGAAGAAATCATGGAAGCTGTAATAAATAAAAATACTTACATCATTTTGAAAGAAAATGAAATGATAGGAACTTTTACAGTGTCTTCCATACAAAATGAATGGGATCGCCATATTTTTGGAGAAGATGTTTTTTCTGATTCACTATACTTACATAGACTAGCGATTATCCCAAAGTATATGAAGAGCGGAATAGGTGAAAAGGCTTTGATGTGGATTCAAGATAATAAACACGCTGATAAAAAGTTCTTAAAGTTGGATTGTGTTGCAAATAATACGAAACTAAACAACTTCTACAAAAACAATGGTTTTAAGCATTTCGGTTTGGTTGATGGTCATAATAAGTATCGAAAAAGGATGGGGAAATAGCTCCCATCTTTTTTCGGATAGTTGGTTTATACTTACATCTTACAGTTGTTATTAAGGAGGAGTTTAGAAAGGTGCAACGAAATCAGTAATGGGATTAACCTTGTAAAAGTAGTCTTCCGAAAGTCTATTTGGGTAAAAAAGTAATTGCACTCAGCTACTTTATAAGAAATTAGAAAAAACATAATTGAAAGAGAATTTGTTTAGATGCATGATTCGGAAAAGGAACTTAAAAAGGGTGGGTTGCAATGAATATTGAACAATTACAATATATTATCAAGGTTGCTGAGACACGCTCTATTTCTAGTTCATCAGAAATCCTCCACATCTCTCAGGCTGGAATCAGTATGGCTATTACAAACCTGGAGAAAGAACTGGGTATAAAAATATTCAAGCGATCGCGAACAGGTACAATACCGACAAAAGAGGGGAAGGAAATCATCCAAAAAGCTTATGAGGTCGTGAACAAACTTCAAGAAATAAGAGATAAGGCTCAGACTTATTCAGATACTATGGAGAAGGAATTGAGACTATCATCAACTCAAGGATTGTTTCTGACCATTTTGCCTAAAGCTTTAGCCTTATTCAAGAAAAAGTATCCGAATGTAAACGTTATTATCGAGGAAAAGGGAGGACATTATGTTATCGATGATGTTGTAAAGGAAAAAGTTGACATTGGACTCATGCATATCCCGAAAAAGAACCCGAAAGAAGAAGAATTAGATTTTCAAATTCTATTGAAAGGAAAACTAATCGTTACTGTTGGTAGGAATTCTCCATTAGTTAATCGAAAAAATGTAACTCCACAGGATTTGCTTGAGCAGAACCTTGTAGTCTATAACGGACCGAACATGCATGCATTCATCCGATATTTTTTTAATCGTTTTGGTAAAATGAATATTTTATTTTCTACAAACAATACAGAAATTATGAAAAAAACTGTGGCTGAAGGTTTAGCTATTTCTTTTTCTTATGACGTTGGAATTAACACCGATCCATATTATCTAAGCGGTGAACTTATTCCTATTCCATTAATCAATATGGAACACAATTCCCTAGATATGGGATGGGTACAATCAAAGAAACATTGCTTGTCGAAAGCTGCCAAAGAGTTTATCAAGTGTCTTGAACTCTATGCATCTACTTATAAATATTAGTACGGTATCTTCGTGATATTTGTACTAATATTTTTTTATTCAATGATTATTCATCATATTTTTGGAACAAGGTTGAATGTTATTTTTTATTTTTTTACATCAATTTTATTTAAGTTATTATAACTAATCGTTAATTTACTTAAATAAAATTTATAACTATAATTAACTAAAGATTCAGAAAAGATAAAGGGATTTAAATCATAATACAAGGTAAGTTAACAAATTATAATTCTGGTATTCACTTAATTATGTAACTATATGAAGTCAAACAAGTAGAAAGAAGGGAAAAATATGATAACAGCAAATGGAGAGAATTTAAAGGTACTTCATACCCAATTGTGTAGTTTTATTCAAAATGAATTACTTCCTTATGAAGCAGAACAGAAATTGAATGCCGAAGAGGATATTCCGATGGAAGCGATTAAATGGGTTAGAAAACGATCAAGAGAATTAGGGTTTTACGGGATTAACCTACCTAAGGAGCTTGGAGGAAAAAATCTTAGCTTAAAAGGGCTGTGCTTGTTGAAAGAAGAACTGGCTCGTTCGGGAGCAGTATTATGGGGGCAGGTTATCGGAGAAATAGGGGGACCACTAAGAATTGGACAAATGCTGGACAGTTTTACACAAGAACAGAGAGAAAAGTATCTTCTTCCAATTGTTACTGGAGAATCTAGTTGTTGTTTTGCTCTCACGGAATCAAATGCGGGCTCAGATGCATTTGCAATTGAGACGACAGCTGTTAGAGACGGAGATGATTATATATTAAATGGAAAGAAGCGGTTTATTAGTGCAGCTCCTTATGCTGATTTTGCCATTGTGATAGCCAAGGAATTGATGGATGAAAAGCAAGAGAGAATCACTGCTTTTCTTGTAGACAAAAAAACATCGAATATTCCCGGTTTCGAATTAGGAAATATTCAAGTCCCAATTTCAGGAGAACGCATTCATGCTGAATTAATATTTAATCAATGTCGAGTTCCAGCTTCCAATATTATTGGAGAGCCAGGAAAAGGATTGCTTCTTGGAATGAAAAGAATTAATGCGAATCGCGCTTCACATGCTTGCGGATTTGTCGGGATGGCTCAACATCTTCTTGATTTATCGATAGAACAAGCTAAAACACGGGTTCAATTTGGGCGCCATATTGCAGAATTTCAGGCTATCCAGCATATGCTTGCAGACATGACTACGGAAATCTATGCAGCTAGATGCATGGTTTATGATGTGATTGAAAAAATCGATCGGGGAGAAGAAGATCGTGCCGGTGCATCGATGGCCAAGCTGTTTGCATCGGAAGTGGTTAACCGCGTAGCTGATAAGGCAATCCAAATCTTCGGATCACAAGGGTTGGAAAAAGGGCATCCTGTAGAAAAAATGTATAGAAGTGCACGTATGTTTCGGATCCTTAGCGGCACCTCTGAAATTCAAAAAAATACGATTGCGAAAGAGTTATTGAAAGAACAGATCTCTAATAATTTTTTAATAAGACAATGAAGGGAGAATAGACGTATAATGTATGAATATTTTAAGCAGATAAAAGTCATTGACTTATCTCGGATACTTCCTGGACCTTACTGTACCATGCTGCTAGGTGATTTAGGAATGGAAATCATAAAGGTTGAAGATATTGCGCATGAGGATATCACAAGAGATATGGCAAAACCGATATTCAATATGGTGAATCGCAATAAGAAGTCAATCGCTATTGATCTTAAGCAGGAAGAAGGGAGAGAAGTTCTCTGTCAGCTGGTAGCAGAGGCGGATGTTTTTTTGGAAGGGTTCCGCCCTGGTGTTTTAGATCGCTTAGGATTCGGATATGAACAGGTGAAAGGAATAAATCCACAGATTGTTTATTGTTCTCTTTCCGGGTTCGGACAAACGGGTCCTTATAAGGATCGCGCCGGCCACGATTTAAATTTTTTGGCATTAGCCGGTATGGTTGGTATTCCATCACAAATGGAAATGCCTACGACACGTCCTGCTACTCGGATAGCCGATTTGGCTGGAGGGATGATGGCCGCATTTTCAATTCTTGCTGCCCTCATGGAGTCCAAACATTCAAAGCAGGGGCAGTATGTCGATGTTTCTATGACAGATGTTTTGGTCACTTGGGTGGGATTATTCTTGCCTGCTCTGATCAAAAACGAGAAAGCGCTTTCTGGAAGGGAGTCTCCATTGGTGATGCCTGGAAATGACATGTATGAAGCTAAAGATAGGAAATGGCTTGCTCTCGGATTAAATGAAGATAAATTTTGGGCGAAATTCCTACATTGTCTGCAGGAGGAATTTCCAGCCCTCAGTTTGAAGCAATGGAGAAGCCCGGTGGAAAGAATGCATAGAAAGATAGAGCTACACCATTTGATAAAAGGAATTATTCTGTCTAAGCCATTCAGTTATTGGGAGAAAATTTTTGGTTCATCGGATATTCCATGGACTCCTGTTAACAGTGCCATTGATGTTATTAGAGATCCACATTTGAAAGCAAGACAGATATTCTATCACTGTTTTAATCAGGAAACAGGTGAGAAAGAGCTTCATGTCAGATTCCCTACATTATTTTCTACATCACTTCCAACTTGTCAAAGTGCAGCTCCAGCGTTAGGAGAACATACCGAAGAAATATTACAAAGCTTGAATTATCAATCTTCAACAGTGGATCATTTACGAGAAATAAAAGCTGTTGGAATCTACAAATAGACTATTAGGGAGGTATTAAATTTCTATGCAACAGACGACATTTCAGTCACTGCTTTTGAAAGGAATGAACAGGTTTGGGGACTTGCCGGCGATAACCTTATTACCAGCAGAGGAAACATTAACGTACAAGGAGTTGTTAGAAAAATCACGACGTATAACTGAATATTTACTCAGTTTAGGTGTAGGGAGAGGCACCCATGTTGCTACCATTATTCCAAATAGCCTGGAGAATGTGCTGTTCAATGTAGCTATTTCGCAATGCGGTGCTATTTTGGTTCCGTTAGGAGAAAAGCTAGGGGTTCATGAGGTTGATTTTATTTTGAAAGAATCAAAACCTAAAGTTGTCATTATGGCAACACAACCTCATGTCGAAACAGTTCTTGAATACTTGCAGGGAGCGGAAGATGGTTCTGTACGCGTTATCGGTCTGTCTAAATTCGGTATCGACTATCCTAATAAGTTTGAGGTATTCCAATGGCCAGAAGAGACAGTTCGTCCAGATTTACCGACTGTCTTGCCAGAAGATATCGCACTTTTGTCTTATACAGGTGGAACAACAGGTACACCTAAAGGAGTAATGCATTCTCAGAGAGGACTAGGAGCTGCTATGATCTCAGCTAGCATCGAGGATTCACTTGATGACCAAGATCGTTTGCTACTGAGCACCCCACTCGTACATTCAGCTGGTTCGCTACTTTGGAGGTCTCTTATTTCAGGAGTACACGTGTATATTATGCGTGGATTCCAAGCTGAATATATTATGAATACAATTAAGCAATACAGAATTACGTCTACATTCATGGTACCGACCATGTTGTACAGACTACTTGATTTGGCGAAGGAAATAGACTATGACGTGAGCTCCGTCAAGAATATCTATTATGGTGCTTCTCCTATTTCTCAAGAGCGTTTGAAGGAAGCCTTTGAAGTATTTGGACCAGTTATCCGTCAGCAATATGGGATGACAGAATGTAATATCGTTATTTCGAGACTTTCTAAAAGCGCTCATATTTGGGCTTATCATAATAACATGGAAGTATTGAAGAGTTGCGGACAGCCGTGTTTGATGACCGAAGTACGTATTATTGACGACAATGGGAATGATGTTGAGCCATTAGAGCTCGGAGAAATTATTGTGAAATCTCCAACTATGATGGAGGGATATTATCAAAAACCTGAACTAACTACAGAGACAATCCGTGACGGCTGGCTTTACACCGGTGACATCGGTAAGCGGGATGAAAATGGTTTTTTATATATTGTGGATCGAAAGAAAGATATGATTATTTCAGGAGGAATGAACGTATATTCAGCAGAAGTGGAGCGCGTGGTAAATCAGCATCCGGCTGTTTCATTATGTGCTTGCATCGGTGTTCCTCATCCTGATTGGGGTGAAGCAGTCTGTGTAATTGTGTCTCCAAGGGATGGAGTTAGCTGTACGGAAGAGGAAATCATCGATTTTTGTAGGAAGAACACTTCTAAATATATGGTACCTAAAGAAGTTTATTTCCGAGATACCTTTCCGCTCACAACAATCGGAAAAATCGATAAGAAGGCGTTAAAAACAGATGTGCTTGCAACGAATATTAACTAATGGATAACTTAAAAGCCGAGGCTTATTATATTCTCGGCTATAAGCTCTTTTTGTTTAGAAGTATTTTCTAAAAAAGAGGTGAAAGCGAATGGATAGTTATTCGGGCGGTAAGCGAAAATTTATTATTTTGGGTTTTCTATTTATAGCAATGATTTTAAGTTTTTTTGATCGTTTGGCAATTAATGTGGGGATTATTCCTATTGAAGAAGAGTTTCAACTTAGCCCTTCCCAGACTGGATTGCTGATAAGTGCATTCTTTATTAGTTACTCTTTTATGCAGCTATTAGGTGGATGGCTGACAGATAGATTTGGTGCAAGGGTAATGATAATTATTTCTCTCATAAGCTGGTCAGTGTTCACAATGATGACAGGTTTTGCTTGGTCCTTTGCCTCCTTATTATTTATTCGCTTTTTATTTGGATTAGGGGAAGGGCCGTTCCATTCGGCAGCAGTATTGTCTATTCATGAGAATTTTCATGAAAAAGAAAGAGGAAGAGCAAATTCATTTTTTATGTCTGCTCAAAGTATTGGAGGCGTTTTGGGAAGCATAGTTGCTGCATCAATGGTAGTAACTCTAGGATGGCGGTGGATGTTTATCAGCCTTGGCATTCCGGGGATTTTAGTAGCTATAGCATTCTGGTTTGTCTTGAAACCTCAAGAAGTCCAAACTCCCAAAAAAAGTAACCAACGCTTAAATAAAGTTTCTTTAAGAGTGTTATTTAAAGTAGATAACATAGGGAAAATCATTTTTGCCAAGTTTTTTTCAAGTATCGTAAACTGGGGTCTTATCTCTTGGATGCCGATGTACTTGGTGAAGGAGAAGGGGCTTGATTTGGTATCTGCAGGTGGGTTAATAGTTATTCCGTATATTGCCAGCTTTCTAATGTTTAATATAAGTGGTTGGCTTCTTGATAAATATATGGTAGGCCGAGAGAAGTATCTTATTATCATAGGTTCCCTTTTCACTGCATTATTTATCAGCTTCATGTTTAATGCTACATCCATAACGCTTTTTATCACGTTTTTTACATTAACTGCGATGGCTATATCTTTCATCGGAACAACGCTTCTTACTATTATATTAAAATATGGGCCAAAGGAACTCATCGGCTCTGTAACAGGGGTTATAAGTTTTGTTGCTCAAATTGCCGGCGCGATTTCCCCAGCTGTGATTGGATTCATTATTAGTCTGTTTAATGGCTCCTATGATGCAGCGTTTTGGTTTTTAATCGTTTCTGCGTTTTTAGTTGCAATTGCCGGGTTTACTATAAATACAAACAAAATGCATTTATCTGGAAAACAGGCTGAAAAGACAGTATCAATTTAATTATGAGAGGAGAGAATTAGCAAATCTGGTCATCCTCACCTCCTATATGATGTAACTTTGTGTTTCACTTCTTGGCGGGATAATTTTATAAATCTTGCCTATTATAATACATACACGAGGGTCAAAAGCATAGATAGGTAAAATCTAAAAATAGGTATAGTCACGATGAGTGAGCTAAATGTTGAATTACTCCGTTTTATTATTCAAAAGAAGGGGTGTTTACTATGTTAAATCATAAAAGAATTGTAGAAATTATTGAAGATAAGAGGGAAATGTTTATTCATATAAGCGACCGTATATGGGATTACGCTGAAACTCGATTTGAGGAGTTTCGCTCTGCCAATCTACTTTGCGAGGTACTAGAAGAGGAAGGATTTACTGTGGAACGTGGAGTCGCAGGTATGGAAACTGCATTTATTGGAAGTTACGGAAGTGAAGGTCCTATCATAGCTATCCTCGGAGAATATGATGCTCTCTATGGTTTAAGTCAAGAGCGTGGAATGACGATTTATCAACCGATTCAGCAAGGAGGAAACGGTCATGGGTGTGGGCATAATTTGCTTGGTGCGGGTTCATTGGCCGCTGCAGTCGCTGTACGGCATTATATGGAAGAGAATAAAATAGAAGGAACAGTTCGTTACTATGGCTGTCCAGCGGAAGAGGGAGGAGCTGGAAAAACGATTATGGTTCGCGAAGGCTTGTTTCAGGATGTGGACATTGCTGTTTCGTGGCATCCCTTTCCTATAAACGCGGTAGTATCGGTGACCAATCTGGCAAACTATCAAGTGTATTTTAAGTTTAAGGGAAAAGCAGTACATGCCTCTTCTGCTCCTCATCTTGGACGCAGTGCACTGGACGCCGTAGAGCTAATGAACATTGGGGTTAACTTTCTTCGTGAACATATTGTTCCAGAGGCTCGTATTCATTACGCGATTACTAATCCAGGGGGATTCTCACCAAATGTTGTGCAGGCGGAAGCGGAAGTACTCTATAAAGTCCGCACCCCGAAAATGTCTCAATTAGAAGAATTGTATCAGCGTGTATGTAAGGTTGCCCACGGTGCAGCCATGATGACTGAAACAGAAGTGGATATCATTTTTGACAAGGGATGTTCCAACCTGATTCCTAACCAAACGCTAGAAACTATTATGTACAATAACTTCCGTAAGCTAGGTGTTCCTACTTTTGATGAAGCAGAAAAGGAATTTGCTCGTCAAATTCGCTCTACCCTATCGGAAGCGGATAAACAAAATATGTTTCCAATACAGGTAGATAAAGATTTCATGAATCAGCTGAAAGAAGAGGAGCTTTCTACTGTACTCTTACCTTACATAAACAAAACGTTTGAAATGAAGAGTTCGACCGATGTAGGAGATGTCAGCTGGATAGTCCCCACTGTACAGTGCGCGACTAATTGCTTTGCGATGGGGACGCAGCCTCATACTTGGCAAGTTGTAGCGCAAGGAGGGACATCTATTGCTCATAAAGGTATGCTTCATGCTGGAAAAGTAATGGCAGCTACTGCTATCGAAATTTTGCAAAGTACGGAACTTGTCAACAAAGCAAAAGCTGAGCTAAAAGAAAGGTTAAATGGTGCTAGTTATATTTGTCCAATTCCAGAGGAGAGCAATCCTATTAAAAGTCAATAGCTTCCTAAAATCTATTTAGCCCCGACAGTTGCCGCTTGATAACGAAGGGCTATTTTTTTATCTTATTATTTTGCTTCGAAACTTTGGATTCTTTTATTAAGTAATGGTTTTTGCTATGTCTCTTTATAAAAATTCGCTAATAAAGGAGGGGATTTCTTAATTATGGAAGCTTTAAATAAGAAGAAAGGATTACCAGAAGAAAGTGTGAAATATGCCCAACAGTATTTAGCTAATGAAAGAACTTATCTTGCATGGATACGAACTGCTATATCTATTACAGGAGTAGGTTTTTTAACGACTTCATTACATTTTACTATTAAAATTAGCTCTAATTCATATGTTAATATATTAGTAATAGTTCTTGGAATTTTTGCGTGTGTTATTGGTTTCATAACTAGCGTGTTGTCTACTGTTCAATATGCAAGAAAAAGAAGAGAAATTCAAGCAGGTATCTTTATTCCGGCTAATCAGTCTATTATTTTTGTATCAATCCTTTTTTCGTTGTTAATTTTTATGATTTTTATGTATCTGTCTCTCATACTATTTATGAAACCTTAATCACATTAGAAAATTGAGTTTAATGAAATAATAGCTACTTTTACAGTATCTCCTATACAAAGTGAATGGGATCGACATATTTATTGGAGAATAAGAGATTTCTAATTCACTTTATTTACATAGACTTGCTGTTATACCTAAAAATATGAAGTATGTATGGCATAGGTAAAATGATATTGCGCTGGATACAAGAAAATATGCAAGGTGATAAAGAGTATTTAAAGTTGGATTGTGTTGCAAATAATACGAAACTAAACAACTTCTACAAAAACAATGGTTTTGAGCATTTCGGTGTGGTTGATGGTCATAATAAGTATCGAAAAAGGATGAGGAAATAGCTCCCATTCTTTTTTCGGATAGCTTGTTAACACTTTACACATTAAGTTTGTTATTTACTATATACAGAAAAAAGAGGATTATGAAATATTTATACAGAATATTTAGATAACTGGAGGTGTAAAGGAATTGAGCCAAATTGAATTAGAAAACAAAATCGTAAAAACAAGGCAGGAGAAACAAATCATTCTTCGTTTTATCCTTGCTAGTTTGGTTGGTATCTTTATGTTTTTTGTACCTGTTACAATCAACGGTACGTCATCAATCATGATTGATCACATTGTATCTTGGATTCGAGGAGCGGTTCCAACAGCTGTACCATATTATGCTTTATTTGTCATGACAATTGGTGCAATATATCCATTTTATACAAAGAAATGGAGTGCATCAATTGTAGATATTTGTTTTTCATTCTTAAAAGTTATTGGAGTCGTATTCGGAGTATTGTACTGCTTTAAAATAGGACCCGCTTGGTTTTTTGCTCCTGATGTTGGACCGTTTCTTTATGAAAAACTAGTCGTGTCGGTAAGCTTACTTGTACCAATTGGATCAGCATTTTTAGCACTATTAGTCGGATATGGCCTATTAGAATTTATCGGGACATTTTGTAGACCAATTATGAGACCATTATGGAAAACGCCAGGGCGATCAGCAATTGATGCAGTTGCTTCTTTTGTGGGGAGTTATTCGCTTGCCTTATTAATTACGAACCGTGTGTATAAGGAAGGAAAGTATACAATTAAAGAAGCTGCCATTATTGCGACAGGCTTTTCAACCGTTTCAGCAACGTTTATGATCATCATCGCTAAAACGTTAAACATTATGCACTTATGGAATTTATATTTTTGGACCACACTTATCGTAACATTCATTGTAACCGCTATCACCGTAAGAATCCCGCCACTACGAACGAAACCAGATACATATATTACGAAAGAAGGTTTTCCAGAACCAGTTTATAAAGAGAAGATGTTAGAGCGTGCTTGGGAAGATGCGTTAGAAGTATCGAAATTGGCGCCGAGTGTGATGAAAAATATTTTGGTTAACTTAAAAGACGGGTTCATTATGACGATGGGGATTTTGCCATCCATTATGTCCGTTGGATTAATCGGTATCTTACTAGCGAAATATACGCCGGTATTCGATTGGATTAGTTATATTTTTTATCCGTTTACATGGATTATGCAGCTTCCAGAAGCCGAACTAGCTGCAAAAGCAGCATCAGTTGGAATTGCGGAGATGTTTTTACCGTCATTACTTGTTGTGAGTGCGCCACTTGTAACTAAGTTTGTCATCGCAGTTGTATCCGTATCGTCTATTTTATTTTTTTCAGCATCGATTCCATGTATTTTGTCTACAGATATTCCGTTAAAAGTTTCCGAACTTATTATTTTGTATGTGCAAAGAACAATTTTAGCATTGGTGATTATTACGCCAATTGCATATGTTTTGCTTTAAGGGTGTAAAGGTCTCTCTTATATTATTAAAGTGATTCCTTTTGAATTTCTAGTGAAAGAAATTTTTGGGTACGAACCATTCACCATGTACAAGATTCGGTATGTATACGGTTATTGAAATAAATAATGGAAGAGATAATATGGATTCTTTGTTATTTGGAATGTTGGGAGGAATCATATTTAGTATCATCACGATCGGACTTCAAATTAAATGGAAATTGCAATCTATTGAAAATTTGTTAGAAAAAATTGTAGAGCACAAAAATAATAATTCGGAGGAAAGGGATTAAATTTACTTTGAGAGATGAAAAAGGCTCACTTGCGTTATAAAAGTGAGCCTTTTTTCTGTATGATTGGATTTTAAGTGATAGAAAATAAAGTTTTGAATATTTTGATATATGTTGTAAGGCGAATTATAATATAGCTAGATACAGAGAAAAGGGGAATTGTTTATGGAAATAGTAAACGAAAGAGCAATGCTACGATTAATGAGTGCAAATGATGTAGAAAAATTATTTGCTATTGTGGAAGGAAATAAAGAAATATGGACGTATTTAATAGCTAAAATGGACAACTATCAAGATATGGAGCGATATGTTGAAACGGCAGTAAAACGTTATAAAAAAGGAACGGATTTACCATTTGTTGTGATAGATCAAAAAATGAATGAAGTTGTAGGGAGTACACGTTTGTATAGTATTTCAAATGATAACAAAACGGTTGAACTTGGCCAAACATGGTATCATCCGAGTGTACAACGAACGAGTATCAATACGGAATGTAAGTACATGTTATTGCAATATGCGTTTGAAGAGTTGCAAATGCTACGCGTGCAAATAAAGACAGATTTACGAAATGAAAAAGCGCAGCGAGCGATTGAAAGGCTTGGTGCTGTAAAAGAAGGTGTACTACGAAATGAGAGAAAGTTACCGAGTGGCTATGTAAGGGATGCGGTAGTATATAGCATCATTTCGAGTGAGTGGCCAGTAGTGAAAGAGCAACTACTGAAAAAAATGGATTTACATAAATAGGAGGCATACATGACAAATATTGAAACAAAGAGACTAAAAATGATTCCCTTTACATTAGAACTTGTTGAGGCAACGATAAAAGGAAGAGAAGAGCTGCAAGAAATCATACCATATAAAGTATCTTTAGAATGGCCCATGCCTGATTATAAAGATATCTTGCCGTGGATTGCGGAAGGTTTACGAAAAAATCTAAAGCAAAGTAAATGGAGTGGGCTCATTATTCATAAGGAAGATAATCTAATTATTGGTGATATGGGTTGTAAAGGTGCACCTGATTCAAGGGATACAGTAGAGATTGGATATAGTATTGTGCCAGAATATCAAGGGAATGGCTATGCAACTGAAATGGCAAAAGCTTTCGTTGAATGGCTACAGCAGACTAATGAGGTGCAAATCATTAAAGCGGATTGTTTCAAGAGTAATATTGCCTCAAGTAAGGTTTTAGAAAAAACAGGATTCAAATGTGTACTGGAAGAACAGCATATGAAATATTGGATTATAAAGTAGATAGAAAAAAGAGGTGTGTTTCTATGAAATTAGGAAAATCACTTCTTTTTTCTTACAAAGTGATTCCTTTTTTTATATACTTTTGTTTCATCATTCCCTTCTGTGAAGAAATTCGTTACAATAGAGTTGTATGAGAAATTTTGTACATAAATCAAATTCATAAAATATGAACCACAAAAAATAGTAAATGAAAAATCCTCTATTTGAATGAAAACCCTTTATAGCACGAATCAATTGTTTAGAAACGTGCCTTCTTTCAAATGAACTCAAATATAATGATTTAAAATAGATTATTTTTTAGAAGTATGGATAATGCACGGGGGCCAGTACAAATGAAACAAAATAAAAAAAGTAAAAAAAGAAGAGTTTTGCAAGTGTTCTTACTCATGGTTAGTTCTATCATTCTATTTATAAGTTATGCAGCTTACGATATTTGGAGTTATCGTTTTAAAACAGATGAGGTGGATACAGATGCTGCTATTGTACTAGGGGCGGCTTCTTGGAACGGAAAACCGTCTCCTGTATTTCGTGAAAGAATCAATCATGCAATTTCTTTGTATAAGAATGGAAGTATTAAAAAAATTATTTTTACAGGTGGTACGAAATTTGAAGCAGAGCAGGAAGAAGCACGCACTGCGAAAGCGTATGCATTAAAGCATAACGTAAAGGATGAAGATATATTAATTGAAACACAGTCGCGTTTTACAGAAGATAATTTAAAGAATGCAAAGCAGGTCGGAATTGATAATGGCTTACATACATACACGATTGTAAGTGATCCTCTTCATATGAAGCGAGCGATGAAAATAGCGAAGCATATTGGGATGGATGCATATGCATCACCAACGCCAACGTCAGCGTATAAAACATTAGATACAGAAATTCCATTTTTCTTTAAAGAATTATGTTCTTATATTGGGTATGTTGCATCGTTACCTTTACGTATGTTGAAAGGCGATTAAAAAATAAAGAAAAGGATAGACAAAGGTAGAGTGGTTCTACGGAGTCTATCCTTTTTTATGCAAATATGATGCGGATTTTTTATGACTTTACAAATTATAGAAAATTTTTAAATAAAAAACCTTGTATTTTCATCGGAATAGTGACACAATAGAATGCATAATCAAATATAATCTTATCGAGAGAAGTGGAGGGAACGGCCCAATGAAACTTCAGCAACCTATCTGTTAATAAAAAAGGTGCTAATTCCGAGTAGATAAGAAGGAAAAGAGATGACAACCTTCTTATATGTAAGGTTGTTTTTTAGTAGGAGGAGAAGGGATGAAGCGTTTATTTTTTGCACTTGTAAGTATTGTATGTAGTTTATTTATTATTACTGGTTGTACGCAGAAATCAGGGGGCGATCAAAAAGAGATTCGTTTAGGCTTTACACCTGGCCCATATAGCGATCAAGTGAAAAAAGCAGTACAACCGTACTTAGAGAAAAAGGGGTACAAAATTAAAATTGTTGAGTTTAATTCACCAAACGAAACAAATCCAGCATTAACGAATAAGGATATTGATGCAAATATATTTCAAAGTACTGCTTTTATGAAGTCTTACGCAAAAGAAAATAATGCGAAAATTTCAAGTGTTATTCAAGTTCCATCAGCACCTCAAGGTGTATACTCTGAAAAACATAAATCATTAGATGATTTGAAAGATGGAATGAAGATTGGGGTACCAAATGATCCAGTTAATTTAGAACGAGCATTACGTATTTTAGAAGGGATTGGCTGGGTGAAATTAAAAGAAAATGTAAATATTTTAACAATCTCTGAAAAAGACATTACGTTTAAAAAGAAAGATTTCAAATTAGTACCGCTTGAATCACCACAGATCCCAAGAGCGATGAAAGACTTAGATTACGGTATTATTAACGGAAACCTTGTCATTTCATCTGGACATAAGTTAAAAGAAGCATTGGAATTAGAAAAAACACCTTCGCAACACAGAATTATTGTTACTGTTCGTGATGAAGATAAAGCAAAACAATTTGCGAAAGACTTAATTGAAGCGTACCATTCACCAGAATTTAAAAAGATGATTCAATCTGAAGAACAATTTGAAGGATTCGTGCTTCCTGATTACTTAAAGTAAAGGAGATCTTGATATGACATTATCATTTATAGAAACAGAAGAACAAGTTCTCGTATTGGAGAAACTAAAGGAGCTAGTTCCGCAATTTGCAGGAAGGGAACATCAACTGAGTGAACTCGGATCTTTTCCTTTTGAAAATATTAAAGAGTTGCAGCATATCGGTTATACGAAGTTAACATTACCAAAAGATGTCGGAGGAAAGGCCATTTCATTGTATGATTTTGTTTTATTTCAAGAAAAGATTGCAGAGGGAGACGGAGCAACAGCTTTATCAATCGGTTGGCATCTTGGAATAGTGAAAGAACTTGCGGAAAATCGCTCATGGAAACCTGAGATGTTTTCTTGGTTTTGTGAAGAAGTAAAAAAAGGCGCTCTTTTTAACCGGGCAGCAACTGAACCAAAGACAGGGAGTCCAACGCGGGGAGGAAAGCCAGAAACGCTCGCTGTCCAAAAAGGTGATAAGTGGATTATAAATGGAAGAAAAACGTTCACAACAATGGCGCCAGTACTTGATTATTTCATTATATCTGCGAGCATTGAAGGGCGAGATGAGATAGGAGAATTTGTGATTCCAAGACATGAAAAGGGTGTGTTGATTGAAGAGACATGGGATAGTGTTGCGATGCGTGGAACCGCTAGCCATGATCTTGTACTGCAGAATGTTGAAATCCCAGATAAATTTTTTACAGATGTAAAAGGTTCACAGTCGAAACCGAAAGGAATTGGATGGTTACTTCACATACCAGCATGCTATTTAGGAATTGCGCAGGCTGCAAGAAATTATGCAATTCATTTTGCGAAATCATATCAACCGAATAGTTTAAATCATCCAATCAGTTTACTTCCAAACGTTAGGAGATTAGTAGGCGAATTAGAGCTCGAACTCTTGCAAGCTCGTACTTTTTTATACCAAGTTGCGAAAAAATATGATGAGGCGGAAGATAAACAATCCCTGCAAGCGGAATTAGCAGCGGCGAAATATATTGCGACGAATGCGGCGATATCAATTGTTGATAAGGCAATGAGAATTGTAGGAGCAAAAAGTTTATCTGAAAAGAATCCACTGCACCGCTATTATTTAAATGTTCGCGCTGGTTTACACAATCCACCAATGGATGATGTAACACTCTCATTACTAGCAGAAGATGCTTATAAATCAATTGAAAAGGAGTGAGTGAACATGATAACGTTACGCGATATAAATAAAACGTTTCAGACGAAAGAAGGTTTATTTCACGGTGTAAAATCAGTATCTTTGCAAATTGAAGAACATGATATATATGGAATTGCGGGCTTAAGCGGCGCTGGAAAGTCTACATTATTACGTACAATGAATTTACTGGAAAAGCCGGATTCAGGTGCAGTCATTGTAAATGGTGAAGACTTAACAAAGCTATCAAAGAAAGAATTACGAACAGCCAGACAGTCAATCGGTATGATTTTTCAACACTTTCATCTTCTTCATAATAAAAGTGTATCGGATAATATTGCTTTGCCATTAGAATTGAAATCAGTTTCAAAAGAAGAGAAAGAAAAACGTGTAAGAGAATGCTTGGAGATTGTTAGTTTAAGTGATAAAGCACATCATTTTCCTTCACAGCTAAGCGGTGGGCAAAAACAGCGTGTTGCGATTGCGCGTGCATTAGCAAATGATCCTAAGGTATTACTTTGTGATGAGCCAACATCGGCACTTGATCCGAAAACGACACGATCTATTTTGCAATTTTTACAAAAGATAAATAAAGAATTAGGAGTTACAATCGTAATTGTAACGCATGAAATGAATGTCATTAAACAAATTTGTAATAAAGTAGCGGTAATGGAAGAAGGAGAAGTTGTTGAATCATTCCACTTACGCGACCAACATTTAAAACCAACAACAGAAATTGCGAAACTTTTATTAGGAGTAGAGCAAGAGAGGGGCATTGCACATGTTCAATAATGTTATTCCGCTCCTTCCAGAGATTTGGACATCACTTTTACAAACATTATTAATGGTTGGACTTTCAGTTGGAGCAGCAATTATTTTAGGTATTCCTTTAGGAGTAATTTTATATTTTACTAGCAAAGGACAAATTTTGGAACAAAATATTGTTCATCGTATTTTAAACGGCATTGTCAATATTATTCGTTCATTTCCATTTATCATTTTACTAGTAGCACTTGTGCCTCTCACAAGAACTTTATTGGGAACTACAATCGGTCCAATCGCTGCAACGATTCCTTTATCAGTAGCAGCCATCCCTTATTTTGCGAGACTCGTAGAGCAAGCATTGCGCGAAGTTCCAAAAGGAGTAATCGAAGCTGCTGAAGCAATGGGAGCAACGCCGCTGCAAATCGTGTGGAAAGTACTGCTCGTTGAAGCGCGTTCAGGCCTTGTATTAAGCTTAACTGTTTTAACGGTAAGTTTTATTTCCTATTCCGCTATGGCGGGAGTTGTCGGAGGCGGTGGTGTTGGGGACCTAGCAATCCGCTTTGGATATTATCGCTTCCAAACAGATGTTATGGTTGTTACGGTACTTATGCTTGTTGTTCTTGTTCAATCTGTTCAATTTATTGGGAATCGAATTGCTGCGAAGATTGATAAAAGGTAAGTGTGAAAAAAGAGGCGAAGTCCTTTTTATATAGAGAGATGAATCGTTAAAGGTGTTCAATAATCGACGTGCAGAAAATTAGCTCTATCGATATAACATATGAGAGAATGTAGGAGAATCAATTAGGGAATATATATGGTAAAGGAGGAATGATCGTGGCAGAAATCAAATTTGATATTAAAGAAACTTTTGGAGCTATATCACAGTCACCTAAAGGCTGGAATAAAGAGCTTAATTTAATTAGTTGGAACGGTAAAGAGCCAAAATATGATCTGCGTGATTGGGCACCAGAGCATGACAAAATGGGAAAAGGCGTTACATTGACGGTTGAAGAGTTAAAGGCATTAAAAGATATTTTAAACAGTATGGAGTTATAAAGCGAAATACTTTATGCAGAAAAAACCACTTTTGAATCATGTTTCAAAAGTGGTTTTTTGCATGGATATTATGTTAGAAAAGGCTATACAATTTTTGTCTCTTTATTTTCTTTTTTGTGATGTTCAGGTACGTAGATATATTGGGATACGATAAGAAGAATGCTTATAAAAAATACAGGGAACATACTCGATATAAATAGACCATCAATTTTTAAAATAGTGATGAAACAGGAGATAATAATGAGTGCTGTATATAAATGAGAAATGTATTTTTTGAAGCGTATTTTAAATACTTCTAGTAATATTTCACAGCATACAAATAAGATGAGCATACTTAAAAAATATATATTGGTATCATAAATAAGGAAACAACAGATCAGGCCGAAAAAAGCTAGATACTCAATGAGTAATGGAATATTACGCAGCATAAGATGTTACCTACCTAACTAAGTAAGGAAGTGGATCAACGGCATTTGTTTTTTTAAAATTCCATGCCCCATTATGTAATTCAAAATGAAGGTGCTGCCCTGTTGAATGTCCAGTATTCCCCATCTGACCTAACATTTGTCCAGTTTGAACGCGATCTCCGACTTGTACAGATCGGTTTTTCATATGCGCATAAACAGTTGTATATAATTTTCCTTTTATGTAATGGGTAACGAAAACGACGTTCCCGTAGCTGTTAGAATAATAGGATTTGATAACTTTTCCTGCGGCTGCAGCACGAATAGGCATATCCCCATCTGCTGTAAAATCGACACCATAATGCATTTGTCCCCATCTAACTTCAAAATTTGAGCTAACTTGTCCCTGTGTTGGAAATTTAAAAACAGCAGGGATAGAAGGTGACACAGACTTTTTTTGTTGTTCATTTTGTAATACATAATGTTGAGCAATATATCCATATCCAGAGCCAAAACGAATTTTATACCATGAACCTACTTTACCTACTACTTGTATTTGTGTGCCGTTTTGCAAAGAGCCAATAACAGCGGTATTTGTTCCTGCCCCACTTCGTACTTTTAATCTAGGAGTTGCAACATAGTAAGAGTTATTTTGTATAGTAATTCCTTTAACGAATGGCTGTGAACGATTGGATACAAATTCTTTTTTTACGTATCCTGTTTTTCCATTGTGAGAGATGAGGTACCAGTCACTGTGCGTTTCTTGCACAGAAATAAATGTCCCGTTTGGTAATACATCAAGAATCGCTGATTGAATATTTGGTTCAGAACGAAGGTTTAAAGCGCTTGTATTTACGATATACTGATTGCGCTCTTGATTTAGCTTTTTCAAAGACAAATTAGATTTTTGTATGTAACCAATTTTGTTTTGGGCGTTTACTTTATACCAGTCATGTGTAGTCTCAAGAATAATAACAGGTGTGTTATATGAAATATTTCCAAGGGAATCACTATTTGTTGTATTTCCTTGATATAGTTGGACGTTATCAAGTTTTACGTATCCGATTTTTACATTGTTCTTTGGTTGTACAGCTGTTGTTTGCATATCTGCTTCAGTAATCGATGGGAGAAGAGAAGTGATTGCGATAGTTGTTGCTGTCAATGTTGTAACTTTCATATTCATCGTATAATGAGCCCCCTTGTATGACTTGTTACAAAATTTAGAATTATATTAAAAGAATACCAGAAATATAGGTATTATGGAAATAAAGAAAATAAATTCATATATTTCTCAAGTATGTCAAAAGCCCTATCGTGAAAAAAGAGTTCGATGCCTTGAGGGGCCGAACTCTTTTTGCTACACGATATAGAAATCTATTCAGGAGAGAATTTTAATGTTATCAATGACACATGAATCTTCTCATGTATTTACTAATCTACTTCATTTATAATCTAGCAAGGCTTTGTTTTATAGGAGTTTGAAAAATCTTTCTTTTTTATTCCTTTTTTCATGTTTTACATGGGAAACCTAGGTTTCTGATTTGTGCTGCGGTATAATAATGTGGAAAAAGTATGAAAAGAGGTAGCTTTATGCTAGAAATCATTGCAACTTGTTTAGAAGATGTGAAACGAATTGAAAAAGCTGGTGGAAATCGAATTGAGCTCATTTCAGCATATACAGAAGGTGGGTTAACGCCAAGTTATGCTTTTATAAAAAAAGCGGTAAAAGCAGTAAACATACCGATCCATGTTATGATTCGTCCGCATGCTAAATCGTTTATATATACGGCAGAAGAAATCGAAATGATGAAAGAGGACATACAAATTGCACAAGAACTTGGCGTAGCAGGTGTTGTTTTAGGTGTATTAAATGAGCAGAACCAAATTGATGAAAAAAACTTGGCTGATCTATTATCTGTTGTAGATGGAATGAATGTTACATTTCATCGTGCGATAGATGAAGTGGATGATCTTGTTGGTGCAGTTCAAACATTACGTAATTTTGAAAAGATTACTCACATTTTAACTTCTGGTGGTCAAGGGAAGATAGAAGAAAATATACCTGTACTTCATGAAATGCAAAGAGTAAGTCAAGGTGATTTCCAGCTTATTGTTGGAAGTGGTGTGACAAAAGAAAATATAAAGCGACTATTGAACGAAACAGGAATTTCAGAAGCACATGTTGGTACTGCAGTTCGAGAAGATAAGTCTTGTTTTGCTGAAATTGATCAAAAATCTGTACAAGATTTAGTGGAATTAACAAAGTCATTATAATGCTAGAGAAGAGGAGAAAAGATGAAGAAAAGTAAGAAAAAAGAAATCATTTCATGGGTGAAAACGATAGGTATTACAGTAGGAATCGCTTTTATTGTACGTGGTATTTTATTTACCCCTTCACTCGTCCAAGGTGAATCTATGATGCCCACGCTAGAAAATAATGAACGTGTACTTGTAAATAAAATCGGTTTTAATATACAGGGGTTAGATCGCTTTGATATTATCGTTTTTCATGGAAAAGAAGGACATGATTTAGTGAAGCGTGTAATTGGCTTGCCAGGAGATACGGTTGGGTATAAAAATGATGTATTATACGTCAATGGAAAAGCGGTCGATGAACCATACTTGGAAGGTTATAAGGCCGAAGTACCTAAAGGAACATTAACGCCTGATTTTACACTAGAACAAAAAACTGGGAAAACAAAAGTACCGGAAGGTCAAGTGTTTGTATTAGGAGATAATCGTCAAGTTTCAAAAGATAGTCGCATGTTTGGATTTGTTTCTGAAGATCAAATTGTCGGAAAAGGTGAAGCGGTATTTTGGCCGTTGCAACAAGTAAGAGCACTGCATTAAAGAGAGGATTTTCATATTTGCGTGAAAAAGCATTGAATGTTAATTTCAATGCTTTTTTTATTTGAGAAAAATATTGTTTAAATAGAAAGAATATTTTATAATTTTAAATTATATTATTGTTTCGAAAAACGGAATTATTGTTCCGAATTGCGGAATGTAGGAGAGTTAAGATGAGTGTAAATAAAACGGCAGTAAAGACGATGGATATTTTAGAACTTTTTTATGAACATGAAGAATTAACGTTAACGGAAATGGTTCATCATACAGGTATGCCAAAAACTTCTGTATACCGTTTAATTGGTTCACTTGAAGAAATGGGCTTTTTACAAAAGACAAAAAAGGGAAGTTATAGGCTGGGGTTGGTATTTTTACGATTCGGTCAACTTGTGTCAAAGCGATTATCCGTACGAAATATTGCAAAGCCATATATGAAAAAACTTAGAGATTCTCTTGGGCAAGCTGTCAATTTAATTATTCAAGATGATAATGAGGCAATTTATATTGAGAAAATGGATGGCGACCAACCAGTAAGGGTATACACAGAGATTGGAAGACGGGCGCCTTTATATGCAGGAGCATGTCCGCGTATTTTACTTTCATATTTTTCAGAAGATGATCAAAAGCAGTATATAGAGAAAGTGCAGTTACAACGATTTGCAGATGGAACGATTGTAGATAAAGAAGAGTTGCAAGGCCGGTTACGTAAGGCGAAAAGAGATGGGTATACGATCAGTTATTCGGAACTTGAGAATCATACAGCTGCCATTGCAGCGCCTATTTTTGCAAGTGATGGCACTGTAATAGCTGGTATTAGTATTTCAGGATTAGAAGTAGAGTATAATGAATCGGCAATTCCAAACTTTATTATAAAAGTAAAAGAAACGGCACACCAAATCTCAAAAGAACTTGGCTGGATAGGTGAAAAGGAAGGTATGTGATGAAATTTTCAGCGTTAGGGGATCAAGCAGTTGTTGTTACGTTTGGGGAGAAAATCGATTTGGATATATATGAAAATGTGCAAAATTTACGTGCTCTATTAAAGAAAAATCCGTTTGATGGGATGATTGAGTGTGTACCTTCTTTTTCTTCTTTAACGGTTTACTATGATGTATATAAGTTATGGAGGAAAAATGAAAGAAAGGTAGCACCTTATGATTTTGTATGTGAATATATGAAAAAGTTACTTTGTCATAATCAAAATGAAGTGCAAAAACAATATGAATGCATCTCAATTCCAGTTTGTTATGGAGGAGAATATGGACCTGATTTAGAAGAAGTTGCGGCATATCATGAACTACATGCAAGTGATGTGATTCGCCTTCACAGTGAAGTAACCTATTTTGTTTATATGCTAGGATTCACACCCGGTTTTCCATATTTGGGTGGAATGCCTAAAGAGTTAGAAACACCTAGAAAACAAACACCACGTTTACAAATAGCACCTGGTTCGGTTGGAATTGGTGGAAGTCAAACAGGGATATATCCACTAGAAACACCAGGGGGCTGGAATATTATTGGCCGGACACCTGTTTCTTTGTTTCAGCCAACTAAAGAGCCACCTACATATGTGCAGAGTGGAATGCATTTACGTTTTATCCCAATAACAGAGGAAGAGTATCTGGTTATGGAGGGAGATAAGAAATGAATGTCGAGGTTTTACATGCAGGGATGTTTACAACCGTTCAAGATTTAGGAAGATATCACTATCAACAATATGGTGTACCTGTTGGCGGTGCGATGGACCAGAGAGCATTAAGAATGATTAATATGTTAGTTGGGAATGAAGAGAATGAAGCTGGATTAGAAATTACAATGATGGGACCGAAACTTCTTATAAAGAAAACAACATTGCTAGCAATTGGTGGTGCGAATATGGAACCTCTGTTAAACGGGGAACCCATTCCGTTATGGCAACCAGTGCTGGCAAAAGAAGGGAGCATGCTTTGCTTCGGGAAAGCGCAGTTTGGATGTCGGACATATGTAACATTTGCAGGAGGAATTGATGTTGTAAGTAGTATGGGAAGTAAAAGTACATATATAAGAGCGAGGTTAGGTGGATTAGAGGGGCGAGCACTGAAAAAGGGGGATGTCTTTCAAATTGGTACACCGTCAAAATTTACTACTTGTATGATAAAGAAATTGATAGATGAAGAAAGAGTAGCAACACCTTGGGGTATATGTAATCACGTCCTACCTAAATACAGTCGTAGTCCAATCATTCGTGTTATTCCAGATTTTGAGTGGGATCAATTTAAGGATGAGAGTTTAGAAGCTTTTTTTACAAAAGAATATAGAGTTTCTAATTATGCAGATCGTATGGGGTATCGGTTTGAAGGTGAAGAACTAAAAAGAATAGAACAATCTGAGATTCTATCAAGTGCAGTTACATTTGGAACAATTCAGGTGCCGTCAGGTGGTCATCCCATTATTTTAATGGCAGATAGACAAACGACAGGTGGTTATCCACGAATTGGTAATGTTATATCAGTTGATTTACCTATTCTCGCACAATTGAAACCAGGTGATTATGTCACGTTTGTAAAGACTTCTATAACAGAAGCGACAGAGCTGTACATAGAGCAAGAACAAAATATGAATCTATTAAAGGAATTCATTGCGTTAAAAGTTTAAAGGAGGAGTAGAATATGGTTACCATTGATTTAAATTGTGATTTAGGAGAAGGATTTGGTGCATATAAGATAGGAAATGATGATAAAATCCTTCCATTTGTTTCATCAGTAAATATTGCATGTGGTTTTCATGCAGGCGATCCAACTGTTATGCGCCAAACAGTTGAAAAGGCATTGAAAAATAATGTAGAAATAGGCGCCCATCCTGGTTTTCCAGATTTATTAGGGTTTGGGAGAAGGACAATGCGCGTTTCACCAGATGAGGTATATGATTACGTTTTATATCAAATCGGAGCATTAGATGGATTTGTAAGGGCGGCAGGAGGGAGTATGCATCATGTTAAACCGCACGGTGCCCTTTATAATATGGCAGCTACTGATCAGGAGATTGCAGACGCAATTGCAAAAGCAATCTACGATATAAATCCAGCGTTATTTTTATATGGGTTAGCGAATAGCAAATTTATACAAGCAGCTGAAAAATATGAATTGAAGCTTGTACAAGAGGCATTTGCAGATCGTACGTATCAACCGGATGGAACGTTGACGAGCCGAACAGAAGAAAACGCCCTTATAAAAAATGAAGATATAGCAATTAAGCAAGTCTTGCAAATGGTGCAAGAGGGGAATGTACAAGCTGTTGATGGAAATTCTGTATCCATACATGCACAAACAATTTGTATACATGGTGATGGCGAGAGGGCTGTGCAATTCGCAGAGAAAATATACAGAATATTGAAATTAAATGATATTTCTGTTTGTACACTAAAATAGAATAAGGGAGAGATACATAGATGTTGAAATTAATTGGAATATTGCTTGTAGCGATTGGCTTTTTATTTCGTCTGAACACGTTATTAGTTGTTATGGTTGCAGGAATTGCAACAGGTATGATTTCAGGGATGAGTTTTTATGATGTGATTAGTATGTTTGGAAAGTTTTTCATAGAAAATCGATATATGTCGATGCCAATTTTATTAACACTTCCTGTTATTGGAATATTAGAACGGTATGGACTGAAAGAAAGAGCGGAAGCGTTAATAACGAAATCAAAAGGAGCTACAACAGGAAGAGTACTTATGTCATATTTTGCGATTCGCGAAGGATCAGCGGCAGTAGGACTTAACATTGGTGGACATGCACAAACAGTAAGACCATTAGTTGCACCGATGGCAGAAGGCGCTGCGCAAGGTCGTTACGGAAAACTTCCAGAGAAACTGAAAGAAAAGATTAAAGCGAATGCAGCGGCAGCTGAAAATACAGCATGGTTTTTCGGCGAAGATATTTTTATCGCAACAGGAGCAATTTTATTAATGAAAGGATTCTTTGATTCTGTAGGAATGCATGTTGGTGTGTGGGATATGGCGCTTTGGGGAATTCCTACGGCAATCTCAGCTTTTATTGTAAGTTGGATTCGATTTAAACAGTTTGATAAATATATTGAAAAAACGATGAAAAAAGAAGAAAGTCAAAAAAAGGAGGCGATATAAGATGAATTTGATTACACTTGATACAATTTATTATTTATTAGGTATTATTGTTGCTTTTGTCGCAATTCGTGTCGCTTTTGATCGTAGGCATCCAAATCGCTTTGGTTCAAGTTTATTTTGGGCATTATTTTCTATCACATTTTTATTTGGGAATATCATTCCATCTTTTTATATCGGTTGTATTGTATTAGCGATGGTCGTTCTAGCATCATTGAATAAAGTAACAAAATCAAATGAAAAAGAAGCACCTACTGAAGAGAGAGTGAAACATGCAGAAAACTTAAGAAACAAAATATTCATGCCTGCTATTTTAATTCCTATTTTTACGATTATTGGTACGTTAACTCTAGGAAAGTTAAAGTTTGGAAATGTATCTCTCGTTGATCCTGATAAAGTCACATTAATCGCGTTAGCTCTAGGCGCATTGCTCGCTTTCGTAGCGGCAATGGGAATCACAAAAGCAAAAATAACAGCTCCTGTACAAGAAGGAAGTAGATTATTACAAGCTGTCGGGTGGGCAGTTATTTTACCACAAATGTTAGCGGCGCTTGGTGGTATTTTTGCAAAGTCTGGTGTGGGTCAAGTTGTATCTGATTTAGTAGGACAAGTATTGCCAACAGAATATCCATTTGTTGCTGTTATGGCATATTGTTTAGGAATGATGTTGTTTACCGTTGTAATGGGGAATGCATTTGCGGCATTTGCTGTTATTACAGGCGGGATTGGTTTACCTCTTATCGTACAAATGCATGGTGGTAACCCAGCGATTATGGCAGCGCTTGGAATGTTTGCAGGGTATTGCGGGACATTGTTAACGCCAATGGCAGCGAATTTCAACATTGTACCAGCGATGCTATTAGAATTAAAAGATAAAAATGCGGTAATTAAAGCGCAAGCACCTATTGCGATTACTATTTTTGTTATTAATATGTTTATCATGTATGGGCTTGTATATCGATTTTAGTAAGGAGTGGGAAGGATGAAAAGCGTATTGTTAACTGGTTTTGAACCTTTTGGTGGAGAGGAGATTAATCCTGCTTGGGAAGTTGCAAAACAGCTTGATGGACAAGTGATTGGAGATTACAGGGTTGTTAGTAAACAAGTTCCGACTGTGTTTCATAAATCATTACAAGTGCTGCAGTCTTATATAGAAGAAATAGAACCAGAGCTTATCATATGTATAGGACAAGCAGGAGGACGACCAGACATTACAGTGGAACGCGTTGCAATTAATGTAGATGATGCACGAATCGCGGATAATGAAGGGAATCAACCAATTGATGAACCTATTATAGAAGAGGGACCAGCTGCGTACTGGTCTACACTTCCGATGAAAGCGATTGTGAAAAAACTTCGTGAAAAAGGCATACCGGCTTCTGTTTCGCAAACGGCAGGTACATTTGTTTGTAATCATCTCTTTTATGGACTGATGCGTATGTTAGCAAAAAGCGAAAATGCAGTTCGAGGCGGATTTATACACATTCCGTTTTTACCAGAACAAGCAAGTAGTCATCCAGGGCAACCGAGTATGTCACTTTCTACTATTACAAAAGGAATTGAATTGTTAATACAAGTCGCATTAGAAGTAGAACATGATATTGTAGCGTGCGGCGGGGCAACACATTAAATAAATTATGTTATTGGTTATCAACAATGAAGTGAAGTTGTAATAAAAAAGGGAAAATCTATTCGACGCAGCTATAGAGTCATTAAGAATAATAAAAAACTCGTGACTAAAAACGAGTTTTTTATTATTCACGATAGTTATTGGTTTTGATTACCTTGCTTTTTTTGACTGTAAGGCGTAATTTCATTAGCAAATTCCATATTTGCCAAGTTTACTTTGGGTGGAATAAACGTTCTTGTCGTGCCTTGGAACAAACGTTGGATAGGTTTCATCATATTTGAATTACGCGTTGCTATTACACTAAAAACTGTTCCTAATCCTAGTAAAGAAACCCAAATCCATCCTCTATTATTCCGTCTATTTCTAAATAAATTAAACATTTGCTGAGTTCTTCTTCCAGAATTGAATAATGACATCAAGAAGTTAAGGATATTCATTTTTTGCCCCCTGTAAAAATAATTAGGAAACTGAAACACTAAGTTCAATTTCACATGATTTATGTTGCAATGTTTTATAGAAATTTATGATGCCAACTTATACTAATCCTTCTTGATTTTTCTTCCTAAAATCCCTAAGATTCCCTAAATATTTTTAATGAAAATATGCAAAATAGTTTTATCAAAAATTTAAAAAGGGAAATGAAAACAAAATGAAAAGCTATGTATTATTGGTTTGGAATTTTCTTGATCCAATATATTATAAATTCACTCGCTTAACTTATATTCATAACGAAATTCACAAGGAAAATATTTTACGTGTAAGGCTCACTCGTTACAAGGGGAAACATGTTACTCTTTCTGACGGCACACAAATCAATAAGAATGATATCTTGGTTAAAATTCATTTACATAATGTGCGTTTAATCAATGAAATGAAGTCTGTTAAAAATGACATTACAAAAGGACGATTTATTTATCAGTATGTTAAAAAGTCCTTGCCTAGTCTTGGATCATATATTCAAAATCATTCTAAGGCAGATGAGATTAAAGGAATAATTGGGATTTCAATGTTAAATAGAGGAGCTGATCGATTAGGTTTTGAATTTGTTGCTATTTCTAATCCTTTTTATAAATGGTTTAAATGGTTAGCATTTTTACCAATATGTTTATTATCTAATAACGATTCGATTTTCAAAATGATAAAGAACAATATATCTGCCCCACCAAAATATTTATTTATGTCTAAGGAGAATTTATTACAAATATATAATTGTGAATCTCGAGATGAAATTACTAAAAGAAAATGTTAATCGCATTTGTTAAAAAGTCAATGCAATTTTATCCCGCTACTTTAGGGCAGTAATACTCCCACCTCAAAATTCGGCGAAGCAAAGAAGTTAGGTAGGAGATAAACTGCCCGTAACGGCCCGATTGGTGAAGGCTAATAATCAGTGGGGGATGAAGAAACCCCCCACTGATTAAAGTTTCACTTTATATACTGCACTCAAAATGATTTGACAGTAAAATATAAAGGCTGTTAACTAGGTCCGTTAACAGCCTTATATTTTATACTGCAGGTAGTTCTTTATTTTTAATTGTTGATATTGATAGTTGGTGCAATGTAATTTCTGGTCGACTTCCCACTCGAATATTTACTCCTGTTTGACCTAGTCCTTCACTAATATAAAAAGGTTTTCCATCTTGCATATGAAGTCCTTTTATAACGTTCATTCTTGCAAGCTTACCCATTTTTGCAAGGTGATAAGCTTTTGGATAGCAAATTTGGCCACCATGGAAATGACCAGATAATAAATAGTCAAAATGATATTCTTTCATATGGAGCACAATGTTCGGATCATGAGTTAATACTAAATTTGTTCCCGATCTAACTTCTCGATAAGAAGCTGTTAAATCACTGCGTTTCGTACTAAAATCATCAATACCAATGATATTTACACGATTACCTTGAACATAAATAACATGATTTTCATTTTGCATTACTTTACAGTCGTATTGTTCAAGTATTTCTTTTAATTTTTGTAAGTCCTTTTCACGTAATACATAATCATGGTTACCAAAAACAGCGTATATACCATGCTTTGCATGTAATTGACTTAATACCTCTAAATATGGAGCAAGTTTAGAAATCGTACGTTTACGGTCAAGGAAATCTCCAGTAAGTGCAATCAAATCAATTGGTTCATCTTTTAGCTTTTCATAAAGCTGAGCTGGGGAAATAGATATATTTTCAAGATGCATATCGGAAAGGTGTAGAATATTTAGTATCGGATCATGTCCGCAGGTTTGCTTTTGATTTATTTGAACTTTATTCATCACGATATCGGTCGTGTTTTTGTGAGCTTTTTTGAATAGATAGAAGAGAATAATAAATAAAACGGATAGTAATAAAATTTTCAATTACATCACTCCTTCTATAAAAATTATACATGAAAAAACCTATCATTTTGTATGTAATTTATGGAACGAAATCCATCGTACGTAATGTATTCTAAATAGTAGCCAGAATAGAAAAAAAGAAGTGCTACATAATAATAGAAATAAATGAAAAGACACATCGTTAAGTGTATTTCAAGAGGTGATTTATGAAGCAACATTCAACACAGAAGACTATCTTGTTTTTGCCATTTTTGCAGATTCCATCAGGCCATCATCAAGTTGCACAAGCATTAATAGAAGGAATACAAAAGGATCAATTCAATATAAAATGTGATCTAGTGGATATTCTCTCGTATAGTTATGGAAGAATAGAAGCATTGGTTTCAAATGTTTATTTAAAATGGATTAAAGAATTCCCTGATTTTTATAATTGGATATATCAAAATTCTGTCTACAAAAATGTCGAAGAGAACAAACGTTATCGATTATATGAACTTCTGTTTGTACCATTCATGAGAAAATTACTAAGGGATAAACAACCTGATCTGATCATTTGCACTCATGCTTTACCTTCATATGTATTAAACTATTTGAAAGAAAAAGGTGAATTGAAAACACCAGTTATAAATGTATATACAGATTATTTCATTCATAGTTGTTGGGGCATTAAAAATATTGATTTTCATTTTGTACCGTCTCATCATATGAAGGAATTTTTAAAAAACAAGGGAATAAGTAATGAAAAAATTTTTATAACAGGAATTCCTATTCATAAAAAGATAAAAAAACAAAAAGAGCATATAGTAAAGTTTACTTCTTCTGCATTGTCAGTTTTAATTACCGGAGGAAGTTTAGGGGTTGGAGCAATAGAAGATTTAATTCACAAAATAGGTACGGAAACAAAAATTCACTTTTATGTGTTATGCGGAAAAAATGACAATTTATATCAAAAGCTTCAACAATTACAACGAGATAACATAACACCTTTAAAATATATTACATGTAGGGAAAAAATGAACAAACTCTATGATCAAATAGATGCAATCGTTACAAAGCCTGGGGGAGTAACAATAAGTGAAAGTTTATTCAAAAGAAAACCTATTTTTATTTATCATGTACTACCAGGGCAAGAAGAAATTAATTTACAACAACTAAAAAAGTTAGGTGTGATTTTCTATTTAAATAAATGGAAAGATGAAAAAGAAACACTTGAAGAGCAAATATATTCATTTTTTCAAAATAAAAATCAGGTCCAACGTTATCAGGAACGTATAACAGAATATCACGGGCAGCTTATTACGAAAGAGCCTTCACAAATTATAAAGGAAGTAATAACGAATAGATAACGCATAGATACTCACATCAATTTTTATTATGCATCATTTTTTGAAAGTTACTTTTTTCTTTAAAGAAGAGTTAGGAATGATTTCAGATTGTTGAGGTGATTACATACATGCCAATGTTGAACGTGGACGGTAGTAGTCTGTATTATATCGTTAAGGGAGAAGGAGTTCCTATTGTTTTTATTCATCCTCCTGTACTCACTTGTGTGAATTTTGAGTACCAAATAGAGGAATTATCCCAAAAGTTTAAAGTGATTGCTTTTGATATTAGAGGACATGGAAGAAGTCAGTATTCAAAACAACCGATAACCTATCCACTGATTGCAGAAGATATTAGACGTTTATTGGATCATTTAAAAGTCGAAAAAGCGTTCATGTGCGGATATTCGACCGGAAGCTCTGTCGCGTTAGAATTTTTGTTAACTTACGTGGAAAGGACATTAGGTGGGATTCTGATCGGTGGAATGTCAGAAGTGAGGGATGGATATCTAAAGAATAAGATTTCACTAGGTGTGAAATTGGCGAAAGCAGGGGCAGTTTCATTTCTAGCATTGTCTATTTCATGGGGCAATTCAAACACACATAAATTGTTCAGAAAGATGTTTAAAGAAGCTCGAAAAGGAAATGCTGAAAATTTCGAGCAGTATTATCGTTACAGTTTGCACTATAATTGTACCAATCATCTTAGAGATATTCAGCTTCCGGTTTTGTTGGTTTATGGTAAGAAAGATAAGGTGTTTTATAGCCATGCGAAATTACTGCATGAAAAATTGCCATGTAATGAATTAGAATTTATTGATAACGTAAAGCATCAAATTCCTACAAAAGCAGCAAAGGATTTAAATGAAATGATTAAGCAGTTTGTTTTTATCCATACCAAGATGAATAAGGAAGAAACTTTTTCTTTACCAGTAAAAGAGTTGATGTCTCAAGAATAAAGTGAAAATTCCAATGGTGGAGAGCCGGCATTTAGCAAAAATATGCGAAGTGACGCCTCCACCTATCGTTTGGATTCTTTCGTTTTTACACGAGATTCAGAATAGTCTCCATCAAAGTCATGTACAATTTCATCCTAATAATAATACAATATCATTTATTTGAGAAGGTAATTCGTTTTCCGTATATCATACTTCGAATTTTGAAACCGATATCCTGAGAAAATTAAAAATAACCATTTTCAATTTAAAAAATAGAAAGTGGTAGTAATATAAAAGAGGTTAGAAAAAGCATGACCACCCGCCAATTGAAAGGTGGTTTTTTATCATTTTAACCGAGAAGCCCCCCTCCTCTAAATGAAGTGAAGGTGGGGGATGAATCGGTTTTTTCTTTTTAAAGAAAACGTCTCTCTTTTTGTGGAACTAACGTTCGATTTGGTGTATAATGAGCTTATCAAATAAAAAGAGGTGAGAACAGGTGAAGAAAGCGTATTTTTCGAAACGGATCTACAAGATAGATGTACCGCATGAAATGGTAGATGCATTGGCAGAGACAGTCGAAACATTTAATCAGGCAAAACGTTTTGCATTTCAAACGATGGTTCGAGAAAAACGTTGGAACCGTAAGTTGTATCCAGACAGTCTTCATCTCGTTCTCAAGCGGAAATATCAATTGAATGATTATTATGCAAACAGTGCGGCGCAAGAAGCAAAGGCGTTGTTTACAGGTTTAATGGCGTTACAAAAACGATATGAGAAGCAAACGCAAGAGAAGCTTAAGAAGCTCAAGAAAAAGTTGAAACAAGAACGGACAAAACTAACAAATCTTCGCAAAATCAAACAAAGTTGTGTGAAAGGGACGCTGACGTTTCTGAAAAACACCCGCTTCGCAAAGCACAACAACCTCAT
>NZ_JAHCDO010000010.1:0-140450 GCF_050768835.1 Bacillus pfraonensis
CACATACTGAAATACAAAATTGCCATGTTTGGCATCTTTCCGACCAGATAGGATCAGTTGTTTATTTAGAGCACGAGAAAATAATGTTTTCCATTTGTCATGGTTACGTACAAACTCGCGGATGGTAAATTGCGAGCAAAACAGTTTTTTACTTCCAAATACTGCGCTTGGAATATGCGTTTGATCGGATGAAAGTTTTTGGGTTAAACGGGATTGTCTGTGGGTGAGATGACCAATTTTTGCCTGAATTCTTTTGATTTGCACATCTAAGTATTGGTGTTCAAACAGATATTCATTTAGCCAAATTAAGGTGTCTTTTTTACGGGATAAGGAGATGAGGTTGTTGTGCTTCGCGAAGCGGGTGTTTTTCGGAAACGTCAGCGTTCCTTTCACACAACTTTGTTTGATTTTGCGAAGATTTGTTAGTTTTGTCCGTTCTTGTTTCAACTTTTTCTTGAGCTTCTTAAGCTTCTCTTGCGTTTGCTTCTCATATCGTTTTTGTAACGCCATTAAACCTGTAAACAATGCCTTTGCTTCTTGCGCTACACTGTTTGCATAATAATCATTCAATTGATATTTCCGCTTGAGAACGAGATGAAGACTGTCTGTATACAACTTACGGCTCCAACGTTTTTCACGAACAATCGTTTGAAATGCAAATCGTTTCGCTCGATTAAATGTTTCGACTGTCTCTGCCAATGCATCTACCATTTCATGCGGTACATCTATCTTGTAGATCCGTTTCGAAAAATGCGCTTTCTTCACCTGTTCTCACCTCTTTTTATTTGATAAGATCATTATACATCAAATAGAACGTTAGTTCTAAAAAAGACGTTTTCTTTAAAAAGAAAAAACCTTGTTATTAAAAAATAACAAGGTTTTTTTAGCGTCCCAGGAGAGATTCGAACTCCCGACCGACGGCTTAGAAGGCCGTTGCTCTATCCTGCTGAGCTACTGGGACATGGAGCGGGTGAAGAGAATCGAACTCTCGACCAGAGCTTGGAAGGCTCTTGTTTTACCACTAAACTACACCCGCATATATTGTTTTTATTTTTTTGCCGATGTCTTATCGACAATTTTTATTATATTTGCACACGAGGATAAAGTCAACACTTTTTTTCAAAGAGGATAATTTTTCTTATCCTCTTTGAAAAGTTTTATGTGCGACAACTTTTCCACCTAATGTTTCAAATCGAATTTCAATGTCATTTTCATTTATTTCTAACAAAGTAAATGTTTTTTCTTTACGGGAACGCGGTAATAAAATACTTCCAGGATTGATGAATAAAATATCATCAATAAATTCCGCTCCCAACATATGAGAATGTCCAAAACAAACAATATTCGCTTCCACTTCTTTTGCACGGTATAAAAGTGTTTGCAAACTCATTTTAACATTGTACCGATGACCATGCGTAGCAAAAAAACGTATCCCCTCTACATCAGTAATGATTTCTTCGTCAAAACCATTATAGAAATCGCAATTTCCTTTTACTACTTGGAACCCTTGTAAATCTGGATGCTCTGGTGTTAACTCTGAATCACCGCAATGAATCATAACATCTACATTTCCCTCATATGTATCCTTTAATTGCTGTAATTCTTTCGTAGAACCGTGACTATCGCTTACAATCAAAGCCCTCATCGGTCTCTCTCCCTTATTCTTCGTCTAAAAACCACGCTTGAAATTTCTCTTCTAACTTACGAAGAGCACGCCCGCGGTGACTAATTTCATTTTTCTCGTCTGAAGTTAACTCAGCCATTGCTCGTTTATATTCTTCTACATAAAAGATTGGATCATATCCGAAACCATTTTCACCACGAGGCTGTTCTAAAATCTTCCCTTCACACGTGCCATTTACAATAACTGGTTCTTTATCCTCTTCTGGAAAAGCAACTGCTAACGCACAATAAAAACGTGCTGTACGCTTTTCCATCGAAACGCCATCTAATTCTGTTAAAACTTTATCAATATTCGCCTGGTCATCTTTTTGTTCACCAGCATAGCGAGCAGAGCGCACACCAGGATTTCCATTCAATGCATCAACAATTAAACCGGAATCATCTGCAATAACGATTGAATTTAACTGTTTACATAAACTGTCCGCTTTCAAAATTGCATTTTCTTCAAACGTTTCACCAGTCTCCTCGACTTCTTCTATATGAGGGAAGTCATGAAGAGATTTTACTTCTAAATCAAATCTCTCGAATAACTCTGCAAATTCACGCACTTTCCCCGCGTTTTTCGTTGCAACAACAACTTGTTTCATATTTTCCACCTCTACTCTATGTGAGATACGATGTTGCCTAATGCTTCTTTTTGTTTTTCAACGAGTTGTAGAATTCCCTGTTCAGCTGCATCAAGTAATTCATTTAACTCCGCACGGCTAAATGTCGCTTCTTCTCCAGTTCCTTGTACTTCAACAAACTGGCCTTTTCCTGTCATAATGACGTTCATATCAACATCAGCTTTAGAATCTTCAGCATAGTTTAAATCTAATACTACACCTTGATCTTCAACAATTCCAACAGACGTTGCAGCTAAATAATCTTTCACTGGAATTTTAGATACTTTTTCTGCTTGTAATAACTTTTCAAATGCTAATACCATTGCGACATAAGCGCCTGTAATCGAAGCAGTTCTTGTTCCACCATCTGCTTGAATAACGTCACAGTCAATCCAAACTGTTCTTTCTCCAAGCGCTTCCAAATCAACAACCGCACGTAATGCTCGTCCAATTAAACGTTGAATTTCCATCGTACGACCAGTTACTTTCCCTTTACTGGACTCACGAATTGTACGCTGCTCTGTTGCGCGTGGAATCATCGCGTATTCTGCTGTTACCCAGCCTTTTCCTTCGCCTCTCATAAATGGCGGCACACGTTCTTCAATTGTTGCCGAACAAATAACCTTCGTATCTCCAACTTCAATCAGAACAGACCCTTCTGGATGTTTTAAATAATTTGTATGAAGACGTATATGACGCAGTTCTGCCGCTTGTCTACCATCTACTCGCATAAAATAACCCCCTAGTAACTACTAACTGTTAGTATAGCCCATTTTCAATTGCTGATATGTATAACAATAAGAAGGGGAATTCAAAAAGAAATTCCCCTTTCTTACATAATTATATCAAATTATTTACGATTAAAAACTACCTGTATTCACGTTTTGTGGACGATCAACAGGTTTTGTTAGTTTCTCACCTTTCTCGTTCATAAGATTTGCTTTACCATTCACTTCAATAGAAACGTTTTTCACTCCTTGCTTTTCTGTCAAAGATAAAACGATTGATTGTAACACATGATTTGAAATCATGTTTTTATCTTTGTTTGCATATATATTTTCGTTAAAGTTCAATGTTAACTTTCCATCTTGTAGTTTTGGCTCACTAACCAACTTAACATCCGGATTAAAATCATTAAGTAACGATGAACCAGACGGCCCTTTCACAAGCTCATTTATAACCGTCGTAACCTCATGTTCTTTCCCCTCTGCTACACGGCGCGTCACGGGCACATAGTACTGTTTTTTATTATTTTGCGCTAAGAAATAAAGTGTCACTGGCTTCGTATTCGTGACATCTGCTACTTGTTCATCATCAAAATTAATGCCATCAGCACGGCTCACACCTTCACCAATTGGTGTACCAGCAACTGGCATCTTCGCTAATTTTTCACCATTTATTTGAAACTTCACTTGTTTAATCTCTTTAAATTGTGTTAATGTCCAAGCAACTGACTCAATAATTTGACGTTCTTCTTCTTTTTTATAACTCTTCATTTCCTTTGAAAAATCAATGACTGCCGTACCATCCTTTTTCAAATCCATAGTCATTGTTGTACCTGCTGGAAGAACTGCCCTAAACCCATTTGGTAGTAAGTTCTCTACTGGACCATCCTTCACTAAGTATTCTAATGTTTGTTTCACAACTTCATTTTGTTTTGGAGTAGGCAATGCTAACGTTTGTGGCACCACATAACCATTTTTATCAACAAGATATAATTCCCTTTGTGTCGTTTGCTCTTGCTTACCTTTCTTGGCAGTATCTTTCTTCTCACCTTCTGTATACGAAACTTTTTTCGGCGGATCAATTTGTTCCGTCTCTTTCTCCTTATTTAACAAACCGCACCCTGTTAGTAAAGCTGCGCTTACTGCCGTACAAACAAGCCATTTAAAAGTGGATTTAGGCATACCATTTCCCCCTAAAATCTAAGTTTGTACTACATGTATACGAGCTTTTTATCATTTTAGAACAAGCAATGAAAACTTATCTTACAATTTACAAAATAAAAAACTCCTAATTTCTTAGGAGTTTTCATACGAATATACTATTTTACTTATAAATTAATATGCTTTACATTTTCAATCGGTTGTCCAAACCATTTAGATGCAATTTCTTTGAATAAATCAATTTTCCCTGTTGTTAAGAAGAGATGATCGCTTTGCTCTTCTCCTTCATTTAACATCTTACTATGATATAAGATTGTGCTCACTTCACGAGCCGTTTCATCTCCAGAACTAATTAACTGCACCTTATCCCCCATTACCCGCTTAATAACTGGACCTAGAATCGGATAATGTGTACACCCTAAAATCAGCGTATCGATTTCAGTATTTTTTAATGGTTGCAACGTTTCTCTAACAACCTCATACGCCATCTCACTCTCAAAGTTTCCACTTTCTACAAGTTCAACAAACGGCGGACACGCTAAACTCTCTACCATAACACGATTATTAATAGATTTTAGCGCCTCTTCATACGCGCCACTTTTTACCGTTCCAATTGTTCCAATAATACCAACATGGTACGTATTCGTCACTTTCAAGGCTGTACGCGAACCCGGATGAATGACACCCACTACCGGGATTGGTAATTGCTTTTGCATCTCTTCTAGTACAACCGCAGTTGCCGTATTACAAGCAATGACTAACATCTTAATATCAAGTGCCAATAAATGCTCTGTCATTTCCCATGTGAATTGACGCACTTCCTCGCGAGAACGTGGACCATAAGGACAACGTGCTGTATCTCCTAAATATATAATACGCTCTTTGGGCAGCTGACGAATTAACTCTTTCGCTACTGTTAATCCTCCTACTCCCGAATCAATAACACCAATTGCTCTATTCAACATAATCACCCATTTTCTCATTCATCATCTTATTTTTGCATACGAATATATCTTACATACTTTAGATCATATAAACTAAAGCATCCTTTTTTAGTAGATTTTTAAATATGTACCTGTATAGACCAGGGACTTTTTTATTTTGCTCCTTTTCTTCATAATTTGCAAGACAGAAAAATAGCCGACCTTTTATAAAAAAGTCGACTTCATCTGTTTATAATTCGAGTTCTCCCATACGAAGAAGCTCAACAACCGCTTGTGAACGTCCTTTAACCCCTAGCTTTTGCATTGCATTTGATATATGGTTGCGTACTGTCTTCTCACTAATAAAAAGTTCACTTGCAATTTCTTTCGTTGTTTTATCTTGAACCAATAATTCAAACACTTCTCTCTCTCTCTTTGTCAATAAAGGTTTAGATTGATATGCTTTTTCCTTCAACTGGTATAACCCTCCTTGCTTAAGCCAGAGCTGTATATGTGTAAGTTGGGTGTTTATTTAGTCAAGATATTGTATGAACAATATGTGCAGGAGGTGAATGAAAATGGGCGAATTTCGGCATGTTATTTATGCCCTATATGTATGTAAGAACTTCCAAAAAATCTTTTTCAAACAATATTTGCTATTCATCAAAAAAATTATTAAATAATAGACTCAAAAATGCTTATAATACATATAATTATCCGATTTTTTCTCATTAGGTCCTAATACTCGAGCAATTTTTTATTTTTCATGAACAGAAGGGAAGATTCCTTTCTCACCTAAGACCCTTCACTCCAGTTATTACCTTCTTCTTTCCAGAAAGATTCACCAAAAAGACGCCAATACTACCAACTAGGAATATATGTGTCCATAACAATCCGCTTTGCGCACAAAATTTTATGTATTGGTGGTGTCATTATGTTTTCGACCTTTAAACGATTTCTAATCGGTAGACCCCTTAAATCAACAGCACTAGGAGAACAAAAATTAAATAAACTAAAAGCACTCGCTATTCTATCTTCTGACGCCCTTTCTTCTGTTGCTTATGGAACAGAACAAATTTTAATTGTACTGGCTGCATTTGGAGCAATTGCTTTTTGGTATTCCATTCCCATCGCAATTGGGGTTCTTATTTTATTAACAGCACTCCTTTTATCATATAGGCAAATCATTTTTTCTTATCCACACGGAGGCGGTGCTTATGTTGTTTCAAAAGAAAATTTAGGCACAAATGCCGGGCTCATTGCGGGAGGATCCCTACTTGTTGATTACATACTTACTGTAGCCGTAAGTGTTTCTGCTGGAACTGATGCTATTACGTCAGCCTTTCCAACACTGCACACCTATACTGTTCCTATCGCAGTCATCCTTGTAATGTTCATTACAATTTTAAACCTACGAGGCGTAACTGAATCCGCTTCGATATTGGCATATCCGGTCTATCTCTTTGTATTAGCACTTGTTATTTTAATAATTGTAGGTATTTTTAAGATTTCTTCCGGACAAGCTCCCGCCAATTTACATGCACCAATGGGAACTGTCGTGCCTGGAATTACACTCTTCCTTTTGTTAAAGGCATTTTCATCTGGTTGTTCCGCTTTAACAGGAGTAGAGGCCATTTCAAATGCAATTCCAAACTTTAAAGAACCGGCTGCAAAAAATGCAGCAAAAACACTAGTTATCATGGGCATGATTCTTGCCGTTTTATTTACCGGTATTACGTTTTTAGCATATTGGTATGGAATCGCACCTAAACATAATGAAACTGTCGTGTCCCAAATTGCTTCAAATATATTTGGAAGAAATTTTGTATATTACTTTATTCAAGGAACAACTGCTCTTATTTTAGTGCTAGCTGCCAACACAGGTTTTTCAGCATTTCCACTTTTAGCATTTAATTTAGCATCCGATAAATATATGCCGCGTATGTATTTAATGCGTGGAGATCGCTTAGGATATTCAAACGGAATTATTACGCTAGGCATCGGTTCCATCTTTTTAATTATGGCCTTTCAAGGCAAAACCGAACAATTAATTCCACTATATGCAGTGGGAGTTTTTATTCCTTTTACATTGTCACAAACAGGGATGATTATAAAGTGGATACGCGAAAAACCACAAGGCTGGGTGCCCAAATTATTAACAAACTTACTAGGTGCCCTCATCTCGTTAACTGTACTTCTCATTTTTTTCATTACTAAATTTACACACGTATGGTCCGTTCTTATTTTCCTACCTATCATTGTTTTCATCTTTCATCGTATTCATAATCATTACGTTGCGGTGGGGGAACAGTTACGTATTGATTGCACGAAACTCCCTAAAAAAATGACTGGTAATGTCGTCATCGTACCCATCGCCGGTATTACAAAAGTAGTCGCACAATCTATCAATTACGCGGAAACAATTGGTGATCACGTTATCGCTGTATATGTAGCTTTTGATAGAGAAAGCGAAATACGTATGCAGGAAAAATGGAAAGAGTGGCAGCCAAATATTCGCCTTGTTACATTTGTCTCATCTTATCGAAGCTTAATGGGACCTATTGCAAAATTAATTACAATGATTCAGCATAAGGCAGAGGAAAAGAATCATTTTGTTACAGTTCTTATTCCACAGTTCATCACTAAAAAGAGCTGGCATAACGTTTTACACAATCAATCGAGTGTATTATTACGCGTATATCTTTTATATAAACAAAACGTTATTGTTACGACTGCGCCCTATCGCTTTCGAAAATAACAACAATATGCACTTAAAAAGAACATTTTTCATTTCTATTTAGGTGCATATTCCTAAAAACCCCTTACACAACTGCAATCTTTTTTCAGAAAAATGTAATATAATTCGATAGTTTCCATATTCTTTTCCATGTAAGATAAAAGTATAAGGTATCATCAATACATAAAATAAAAAACATGGTGATATTAAAAAGGAGAGGATTTTATAATGGAAAAAAAGTTACGTAGATCCGAAACTGATAAAATGTTATTTGGTGTATGCGGTGGTTTAGGAGAATATTTCGATATAAGCGCTAGTATGATTCGTATCCTTTGGGTTATTGCGATTCTATGCTTCGGAACAGGTTTTTTAGCTTACCTCGTTTGTTTATTGCTTATGCCGCGTTCTTACTAAAAGGCACCGGTGCCCAATCGGTGCCTTTCTTTCATCTTGTCACTTTTTGATGGAGCATACTTTCTTTTTGTGTTAACAAATACTTATTCGCTAAAATAAGAAATACACTAGAAGTCCATGTAAATGCTAAATCACGCAATCCTTGCCCAGTTTGCGCATGAAAATTTTCAGCCATCCCACTTTTATTTGCCATCGCGCAAAAACGAGAGGCAATATCCTTCGCGAACTCATTTTGATCCACTGCTTGTAAAGCCTCAGTCATAATAAATGTTGTCGGTGCCCAAATTGGTCCGCGCCAATATCCATCGTCTCGATAGTAGGGGCTTCTTACACTCTCTGTAGCAAATCCATGTTTTGTCAGAAAGTGATTTTCTTTTTTCAATTCCGTAAGTAAGTTTTCAATGATTTCTTTCGGCAACCTTTTCCCTAAAATGAGGGGAATATATAACACAAGACTATCTGATACTTCATATGAATGATTCCCAGATTGCGGGGCAATAAAACGGTTTTCTCTCCAACAATGTTGAATCATACGAGTAAGCGTTGTATTTGCTCGCTCTTCCCATCTTTTCGCCTCCTCTTCAAACCCAAGTTTTTCTGCGACTTCCGCTAATACTTCCATTTGCAAAATGAGAAATGAACTTAAGTCTGGGCTCTCAATAGGAGCACCACGGCGAAAAATCGTACTATTATCCCAACCACTATCATTCCCATGATTATATTGAGGAACCCCATCCCCATCATCATCTCGATATGTAAACCACCAATCCGTCCATTTGCATAATGGTTCATACACTTCTTGTAAATGCTCTTCTGTTATAAAGTTTGTATGTTCCATCATCCATTTCAGCGTCCACCCATGAATAGGTGGTTTACAGCAATTCCATAGCCCACTTTTATCGTTAATATAATCCGGTAATACACCACACTCATCTTGCTTATCAAAGAAAATCATAAATTGATCCCACGCCACTGTCGGCTGATGCATCGCTAGTGCCATCGCATTAAAACAATGATCCCAACTCCATATATTCGTCATCCAGTTTTTTGACATATACATCGCTTTTCGCGGCAAATACCCTTCCGCTTCCACCATACAAGACCATGTAATATAAGCTGCCAACTCTTTTCCTTTCCATAAATCTTTCGGGACAGCCAATGTATGATGTAACCAATTTACAAAATCCGCTTCAGCAGCATCCACCGCCTCCACGAATGTCTTTGCCTCCTTCGGCTTTTGCAATACTGTTTTGTATTCCGTTAGTTCTACATCAATCCCTGATTCTTCATCTTGCGCATAAATATCAACAATAATATGTTTACAACGAAGTTCTTCAAACGGGGCATCCATATGCATAACCCCTTCTATAGCAGACAAATGAAATCTCATTTCTTTTGAAAAGCTATTAATTTCCCATCCACCTTGTGCATTTGGAATACAGTAATCATACGAACTAGTAATCCCAATAAAACGTAGATGCAATTGATCCGAATAAAAACGAATTGTATCAGAATGAGAAAAACAAATCTTCACATCTCCTTCTACAGTTTGGAGCGTTAGTAAAGATGGCGACATCTTTGCTTCACATGGTAAAACCTCTCCTTTCCGATTTAATACCTCTATTTTAAACACTTCACCAAAATCATCGTCACCACCACGAATGTTTCGAATCAGTAATCCGTTATCATAGTTTAAAGAAATAACTAAAAAAGAACCGTATCGACTAAATGGAACTTGTTGTAAATCTAACATTTATATCCCCCTAGGAAAGAGCCCTAGCAATAGAAGGGCTCTCTTGTAATTTAAGATTCTTTTACGATCTCAAAAGCTCGCTTATGATCCCCATTAAAAGGGACAATGTACACTTCAAACTGGCATGACTCCGGCTTCAACTGATACTCCAGAAGCTGAGCCGGCCCACAACTTGCGCTTCCTAAACCATTTTGCTTATAATCTAGATGGAATGTAACAAACTCTTTTTCTTGTAATTCATATAAATGCTCTGCTTTCTCTAAATCTTCTGTCGTGTAAGGCAAGGCACTAAAATTAAAATCTTGCGTACTATAGGCAACAAATCCAACCTGATATTGATCATATAACGAAACCCACTTTACATCTGTTCGATTTCCCGTCTCTTGCGGAAAAACATATGGGAAAAATAAATCTTTTACAGTCATTTCATACAAATCTATTTTGTTAGCTTCTTTACTATCCACATATGATTCTCCTGGTCCACGTCCAAACCAACTTACATTTTGATATTGTTTTGGCAGACGCATCTCAAGCCCAATTCGCGGAAGCATCTCTGGTAAAGTACCGCTTGGATTAAGCTTTATCTCTATTTTCATCGCCCCGCTTCTTTCAATTTCATACGTGTAAGTAAAGGCAATTTTCCAGTTCACAACAAGCGGAGAAAGATTTCCTTTTACAACAACTTCTATACTCCCATTTTCAAGTTGCATAGCTTCTACACTCGCTACGTCATGCTTTACGAGATGTACATATTGTTCTTTCCATTTTTCAACTACATACATATCATTATCAATTGTCGCCCGCCAAATATTTAATTCAGGCCCTTCCTCCATAAGCGTTTGTCCTTTAAAGGTCCAATTTTTCATACGCCCTGTTACAGGATGAAAAGAAATAGCAAAATTCTCACCAGTAACTCGAATTTCTTCCGTTGTTTCTTGTAAAGTTACTGGCTCATATAACTTCGAATCTCTTTTTCTTCTTATCTTTTTCAGAGCTGGAATACAAAATTGTTCCCAAGCTACTTCATGTCCTGCTACGCCCCAATTTGTATCTGCTCCTAATACAATAGATACTGTTACATAGCAATCCTCTTCTGTATGAAGGGCTATATCATCTATAAAAGGCAGCTGAATTTCACAACTCTCTTTCGGTAACAAAGGCGGGGCATCTATAGAATCACTCACAATCACTTTGCCTTCTTTTTTGACAGTCCACTGCACACGATAGCCTTTCAATGAGCGAAAATCGTATATATTTTGTATCGAAATCCTACCACTTCGTATCTCTATCTCTCCTACTTTAATAGGTTCGATTATTTTCTTATATTGCAACAACGCTGGCGATGGCGTTCGATCTGGCAAGAGTAGTCCATCAATGCAGAAATTACCATTATGCGGAGTATCCCCAAAGTTACCTCCATATGCAAAGTACTCTTCTCCCTTTTCATTCACTTGACGTAATCCATGATCAATCCATTCCCAAACAAAGCCACCTTGTAATCTTTTATGACTATAAATCGCTTCCCAATATTCTTTTAATCCACCTGGTCCATTCCCCATCGCATGAGCATACTCACATAAAATATGAGGTTTTTCCCACTTTTCTTCTTCTGCATAACCAATAATCTTTTCGACTGAAGAATACATTGTACTAAAAATATCAGCAACTTTCGTTTCTCGATCCCCTTCGTAATGAATGATTCTTGATTGGTCCAATTCCCTACACTTATTCGCCATTGCAATAAAATTACAACCGAACCCAGATTCATTTCCGAGTGACCACATAATAATAGAAGGATGATTACGATCCCGACGCACCATACGTTCTACACGATCTACATAAGCATTTTCCCATTCAGGATCATCACTTAATATGTTTGCATTACCAATTAACTCAAATCCATGACATTCTAGATCAGCCTCATCAATTACATATAAACCATACTCATCACATAGATCATAAAAACGTGGATCATTTGGATAATGTGCTGTTCGCACCGCATTAATATTATGCTGTTTCATAAGCATTACATCTTGCTTCATCGTTTCATATGTGACATATCTCCCTGTATCCGGGTCGTGATCGTGACGATTCACCCCTTTAAATATAATAGGAATACCATTGACAAGAAGATTCCTATCTTTCATCTCAATCATACGGAAACCAATTTTCTGTGAAATCACTTCTACAACTTCACCATTTTCATTTCGAATCGTACACAATACAATATACAAATATGGTTCTTCTGCAGACCATTTCTGTGGCCTTTTAACAAAAAATGAATGTGTGTCCTCTATAACCTTCTCCCCTTGTAAGTCCAGATAGGATATATGTTTATCCAATACTTCCCCATTCTTATTACAAAACTTATACTCTATTACATAATTTGTTTGCAGTAATTGTTCGTTACAAATCTTTGTACTTAGTTGTAACACACCATTTTCATAATTTTCATCAAGTGTTGTACAGAAAGTCATATCATAAATATGTACAGCAGGTTCATGCACAATGTACACATCACGAAAAATACCACTTAACCACCACATATCTTGATCTTCTATATACGATCCATCACACCATCTATATACACATACTGTCATCGTATTCTTTCCGGCATGAACAAACGATGTAATATCATACTCTGCCGTCAAACGACTTCCTTGACTATATCCCACTTCTTCTCCATTTATCCATAAATGAAAGGCACTATCCACACCTTCAAATCGAATTCGAATACATCCACCGTTCCAACCTTCTGGTATATAAAATTCATTCTTATAACAACCCACTTGATTTTCAAATGGAACATGAGGTGGCTGAACTGGAAACGGATAATATAAATCGGTATAATGTGGCTTTCCGTATCCTTGCAATTGCCAATGCCCAGGTACATGAATCGTATCCCATTCACTACAATCAAATTCACTTAAGAAAAACTTCTCCGGAAGTTGCTTTGGGGATTCTAAGTACAAAAACTTCCACATTCCATTCAGCAATTTGTAATAAGAAGAGCTTTCACGCGTAAAAGATAGAGCCGCTTGTTCAGTTTGAAATGGAATAAAATGCGCTCTTCCTTCCATGCGATTCCGCCCTGTTACTTGAACATTTTCTAAGTCTTCTAACATGTTACGTCCCATATCGATCCTCCTTTTTGCATTCACTTTGTCACATCATTTCTACACTCTATTATTTAAGGCCCGTATGTCCCGACTCTTCCACAATATAGCGTTGTGCGAAAAAGAAGAGGGCAAGAGGTACAATACTAATTAACAATGTCACCGCCATAATCCCTTCCATATCAACGCCAAACATACCTTTAAACTGTGCTAAGCCTAGCGTTAATGTATATTTACTTTGGTCATTTAAGAAAATAAGCGGTCCTAGGTAATCGTTCCAACAACCTAAAATATTAAAAACAGCAACAAGAATTAAAATCGGTTTCATAATCGGTAAATAAATACGGTAGTAAACTTGAAAAGCGTTCGCACCATCCATCCTTGCAGCCTCATCAAGCTCCTTTGGAACAGACATAATAAATTGTCTCATTAAAAAGATAAAAAACGCACCGCCAAACCAAGATGGAATAATTAACGGTTTTAACGTATTAATCCAGCCAAGAGCATTAAATTCCATATACAGCGGAATCATTGTTACTTCCCACGGAATCATCATCGTCGCTAGCACAATCATGAACAAAATATCGCGTCCTTTAAATTTAAAGCGTGCAAAACCATACGCTACTAAAGATGATGAGATTAACTGTCCGATTGTTGAAAATACTGTTACAACAATTGAATTCCATAAAAAAGTATTAAATGGTTGACTCGTCCACGCCTTTGCAAAATTACTAAATTTAAACTCCGATGGAATCCACTTTGGTGGATATACATATAATTCTTCTGGTGATTTCACAGATGTTGTAATCATCCAAAAGAAGGGCAATAAAAATAAAATGGAAAAACCTATTAATAGTGCGTACACTACAATTCGATGTATGCGCTTCTTCGTTTTCACACCGCATCCTCCTTATTCATTTTCTACTTCGACTTCATCTCATTTTCGTAATAAACCCACGCTGCTGATGATTTAAAAACAAGTAATGTTAACCCTAAAATGATTAAAAACATAAACCAAGCATTCGCTGATGAATAGCCCATTTTAAAATACTTAAATGCATTTTCATATACATACATCGCGTAAAAATAGGTAGACTTTAATGGTCCTCCACCCGTTAATACAAGCGCTAATGTTAATTGTTGAAACGCACCGATAATTGTTGTAATTAAATTAAATAAAATTGTCGGCGTTAACATTGGCAATGTGATTTTGAAAAATTGTTGTACTTTGCTAGCTCCATCAATGGAAGCTGCTTCATACAAGTTTTGCGGAATATTTTTTAATCCTGCTAAAAAAATGAGCATAAGCGTACCTTGTCCCCATAAACTTGCAATTACCATCGCAATGAGCGACCAGTTCGGATCACTTAACCAATTGGGTCCTTGTATACCAACAAGCGATAGAAAATAATTCAAAATGCCATACTCTCCGTTATACACCCATGCCCAAATCATTGCTAAAGCCACACCAGAAATAACGCTTGGCAAATAGAAAAATGTTCGAAAAAACGCATGTCCTTTTACTTTTTGATTTAGCAAAATCGCTAAAAATAGAGCAATAATTAAATTAAACGGAACAAATAATGCTGCAAATTTCACCGTAATCCATAGAGAATCCCAAAACATCGGATCATTCAGAAACATATCTTGGTAGTTTTTTAATCCAATAAATTGAACTTCTCCAATAAGCGGCCAGTCAAAAAAACTAATAAACAATGAGAATAAAAGGGGACCAAGGGTAAAGGCTACAAAGCCAAATACCCATGGAAATATAAATGCGTAAGGAACGAGTTTCTCCCATTTCATTTTCTTTTTTCTGACGGCTATATTCGTTTCACCCTCTATAGACACTCCATATTTCAACATCCACACCTCTTTGCTTTTACAATTATTTATCCATATACTTCTCTGAATCTTGAACCGCTTTATTTAATAATTTCTCTGGATCTTGTCCAAGCATAATTGCATTAATTGCCGCTGATAAATTCCGATTTACTTCATCCCATTTTGGGTTAAGTAAAAATGCTGGTGTATTTGTTGAACGTTCTAGCATTGTGTAAAACGGTTTAATATTCGCATCTTCTTCTTTCTTCAGTTCTTTCACAACACTGATTCGAACTGGTAAATCAGAAGTTCGCATTTTAATCGCTTCTGATGAAGAGTAAAATTTAACAAATTCCCAAGCTAACTCTTTCTGTTTTGCATCCTTTGCAATTGAAACAGCTGATGTACCAACAAGTCCCTTTACCGGTTTCCCTTTAAATGTAGGAGGTTCTACTGTACCAAAATCAATTTTTGCATCTTTAAATCCTTCTAATGGCCAAATTCCACTCTCCCACATCGCTAGCTTATTCGCTTTAAAAATATCGTCACCACTCTGTTGATTCTTTCCACCTACTAATACAGCCGTTTTATCCTTTAGCATACTTTGAAAAGATTTCATAACCTCAATTGTTTCTGGACTATTCATATGTCCTTTTATTTGTTTCCCATCTTCACTTACAAAACTACTACCGTTACTCCAAATAAACCCTTGTAAATCATACGTATCTGGCTCAGGTCGTAAAGCAAAGCCATATTGTTTATTACTTGCATCTGTTAACTTTTTCGCAGTGTCTACAAACTCATCCCAAGTCCATCCATCTTTCGGGTATGGAATATTTGCTTTATCAAATAACTTTTTATTGTAATATATAACCCGCGTTGTAAAACCTGCTGGCATACCATATAATTTCCCTTCAATACTAGAGTAGTTAAATAACCCTTGATAAAAGTCATCTAATTTCATATCTGGATCCTTCTTTGCTAGTTCATCTAAAGGCTCAAGAGATTTATAGTAAGCTGGGAAATTCCACATATACATAACATCCGGTGGGTTTTTCGCTCCGAAAGATGCTGCGAGCTTTTGATCAAAACCATCACCATAAGCCTCCACCTGTACTTTTACTCCCGGATTCTTCTCTTCAAACTTCTTTGCAATTTGCTGCTGGATCTTTAAATTTTTCCCAGCATCCCAAGTTGCAAATCGCAATACTTTTCCATCATTTGATGTTTGTTCCTTTTCATCATCCTTTGATGATTTTTTACTTGCAGTCTCATTTGAGCTACAACCAGCTAAAAAAACAATAAGTACGAGCATAAAACTAAGACATACATGTACCATTTTTCTCACTACACACACTCCCCTTCTCCAAAAAGCTTTATTATTTCTGATTTTTCAGAATAAATAATTTAACCGCTTTCATTTTACCTTTTATGAAAGCGGTTAAAAACATCGTTTTGTTCGATTTTTGTTATCAAATTGTTCGTTTAACAAAAGTAAGGTGTCAATTTGTTTTAAATAAAGTTTCACATTGTTTTTCTCGATATTCTGATGGCGTTGTTCCTGTACACTTTTTAAACCATTTACTAAAATATTTACTATTTGAAATACCAATATGTTCCGCTACCTCTTGAATCGTAAGTGCGGTTGTTTGAAGCATTTGCATGGCAAGTTCAAGTTTTCTTCGTTCTGTAAAAGAATGGAAACTTTCACCTATTATCTTTTTAAAAAGCATACTAAAATGACTCCTGCTTAGCCCCACCATCTCTGCCACTTCTGAAACAACAATTGGCTCTGATAAATGATTCATTGTATACAAAATAGCCTCTTTAATTGTTTTTGGCCAATTGTTAATCGTTACTTTATACTTAATCTCAAGTTCTGCAAATTGCTTCATCGATTTAACCGAATCCATCCATTGCTCGGTGCTGAACAGCTCCCCTGATGTAATCCAATATAGCTCTTCGTAGTTACTCTTTACATCCATAAACATTTGCTCCATCATTTCCTTATAGTTTTCATTAAGAAATAAGAAACATTGCTCCTTTCCACATAATATCTTCACATGTGGATTTGGTATCTTTTGATCAACCTCTTGTAATATGAGATGTAATCTCGATTCCGATCTTATAAAACAAGCATAATACCCATCGTTCATCCATTTCCATTCATTACGAAATAAATCCACAAGTACTTCTTGAAACTGATTTTGAAAACCACATAACCATTGAAAAAAATCTTCGTAAAAGAGAGATTTTTGCTGTTCAATCCCTTCTACTTCCCTATGAATCATTAACTCTTTTTGAAATGCTCGTAAATATTGATCCAGCTCCTCATCATGAAACGATGTTTTCAATAAATAACCTGAAACCCCTAGTTTAATTCCTTCTTGCGCATATTCAAAATCACGATGACAACTTAATAATAATACCTTTGTTTTCGGCGCATATTGTTTAATCATTTTCACAAACTCAATTCCATTTACAACAGGCATAACAATATCCGTAATAACTACTTCTGGCTCATGCTGTACAAACTCCTCCCATCCTCTCTCACCATTTGGCACATCCGCTACTACTTCCATATTATACGCTGACCAGTCTACCGCCATTTTCAAGCCCCTTCGAACAATCGTCTCGTCATCCGCAATGAGCACTTTAATGCGTTTCATTTCTGTCTCCCCCCTTTGGCCAAAGAATCTGAACTATAGTCCCTTTCTTTTCTTCTGATTGAATCGTTAATCCATACTCTATCCCAAAATGCAATTTAAATTTTTGATCGATGTTATATAATCCAAGTCCACCTCTTTGTTCTGCAGACGGCTCTTGTAATAAATTTTGTTTCCGCCTATCAAAAATACCACGACCATCATCGGTAATCTGTATGCATAAGTCACCATTATCCTTTTCAAATGCCGATAATGTAATGATTCCGTGTCCATCATCGAAAGCATGAAAAAATATATTTTCAAATATAGGCTGAAGCGACATTCTTGGAATTTGCTCCCCTTTCATAGAAACCGAGACATTTTGTGTATAAGAAAAATGATTCCCAAATCGAATTTCCTGTACTTTTAAATAATGCTCAATAATCGTTAATTCACTTTGGAGTGTAACAAGGTCATTCGCAAAGTTTAAATTTCCTTCTAGCACAGCAACAAGATGATAAATCATTTCACTTACATCATTTGCCCCCTGAAGCTTTGCTTTCCATTGAATCGAATTTAACGTATTAAATAGCAAGTGCGGATTAATTTGATAATGAATTGCTTTGAGCTCAGCTTCTTTTTTCAACTTTTCCTTCTCATATATTTCCTCTACTAATGATTTAATTTTGACAACCATTTTATTAAAATTCACAGTTAAACTCCCTACTTCATCTTGTGAATTTACTGGTATATTTGTATAAAAATCTCCTTTACTTACTTGAGATATTGCATAATCCAAATTCGTTACATTTTCCGTTAACTTAGCCGAGATTAAAAATGCCAACATAAAAGCTAAGCATAGCGATACAACAATTCCAATCAATGTAACAAACAAAATGATTGTAGAAGATTGATAAAATTCTTTTTCTGGGATAATAATTTCTAGACTCCATTTATTTGATGGAATTGGCTTTTCCCAAATGATATCACCCTTGTTTTTTTTATAATTTTCATCCGTCGTATAAATCACCTGTTTTTTTTCATCCCGAATCGTAATCAGCGCATGCAAATCTGTTTCTAATGAATCAACAAACTTAAATAAATCCGTCGCATCTGTTTCTACTAATATCCGGCTATCTTTCAAGCTACCAAATGATGTTTTGACTGGAACAAGTAATCCAATTACTTTGTTTTTATCAGTTACAGAGTAATGGTTCGGAACATAGATCCCATTCCAATACCCTTGTGATAAATCTCCTTGTTCTTCCCAAAATTTTTCTTGTTTTAGTTTCTGCACATCTAAATACCGATCTCCATAATAATAACCGCTAGGTGTAATTAAAAAGATTCCCTTCGTTTGTGCTGTTTTATGCGCTTCTAAAAACCTTTCAAAATTTTTCTCAGTAATAAATTCCGAATACGATTTCGGTGCTTCTTTTTTCAAAACAATTAATGTCGGGTCTGATAAATACTCTTGAATATCACTAGCAATTAAATGCATATGGCTTAATGTTAATTCAATCTGAGTTTGAAGCTGCGATATAGCAAACTTTCCATAATCCCCAAACTGTTCATTTACAAGATTGGATGACTTTTCATATGACATCCAGCTAAACAGTATAAGCGGAATAAGTGCGACAACTAAAAAACATGTTAATAACTTTAAACGAAGGCTTTTTCGAATTTGTTGCACCATTCTCCATAATCTAAATTTCTTCATTAGCTCCATCCCTTATCCTACTTATCCATCTTATTTTTTCAGAATATTCCAACTTAAATATATTTTATCAAAAATAACGTTAAAATCTATAAAAAAAAAGCGCTTTATTACAAGCGCTCTTTTTTTAGCTAAGAAGAATACTTCATCGTTAAATGCAAAACAGCTATTTCATCTCCAGCATTTTTATAACTATGCTTCTTATTCGCTTCAAACTGAATCGAATCAAATTCATTTAATTCATACACATCATTTTCAACTTGAATCGCAACTTGTCCCTTCATAACTGTAACGAGTTCAATTGCCCCTTCATGGTGAGACTCTGGCTCGTATATACTCCGGGGCCTTAAACAAGCACGATGCATCTCCATGCCGGTTTCTTTCGTATATCGAAATATAGTTTCTAATCGCCATGCTTGTCCTGCATCTACCGCAAACCCTTCCCCTGATCGTGAAATAGCTACTGGTTCTCCAACTACCATTAATCTCGACAACGGGATTGACAACCCCTTCGTAATTTTCCAGATGACGGCTAATGTTGGATTCGTTTCACCTCTTTCAATTTTTCCTAATGTTAATTTACTAACTCCCGTTTTTTGTGCCAATTCTTCTAAACTTAATTTTTGTTCATTACGAATTTGTCGTAATAACTGACCAACTTGCTGAATAACTTCTTTTGTTTGCATATCCTCTTTTTCTTTCATAATAACAAAATCACCTCGAAGTATAAAATAGTTTACTTTTGTATAATTTTAGTATATTATACTATACATAAATGTTTCAAATCTCGAAAGGAGTGCTTACGCATCATGCGTGCAATATTATTAGGTATTTTATCATCAGCTTTTTTCTCTGCAACATTTATTATTAATAGAGCGATGAATGTATCCGGAACAAGCTGGGCTTGGACTGCTTCTTTCCGCTTTTTATTCGCTCTTCCTATTTTATTCCTTATCGTTTTATTTCGCAAAAACCTCGGGGGACTCTGGTCAGAAATGCGAAAACATCCTTTTGCATGGCTAGGCTGGGGGTCTTTAGCAGGTATCGGTTTCTATTCTTTATTAAGCTTTGCAGCTGTCTTTTCTCCAGCTTGGCTTGTTGCGGGAACTTGGCAAGTTACAATACTAGCTGGCTTGCTACTATCGCCATTATTTTTTATTACGACTGAAACAAAAACAGGGACAAAACGTGTACGAGGCAAAATCCCACTTCGTAGTTTATACGTATCACTTTTCATTTTAATCGGTGTCATTTGCATGCAAGCAACAGAAGCTGGGCATATTACAGCAACTCAATTTATATCTGGTTTTCTTCCTGTTGTTCTTGCAGCTTTCCTATATCCATTTGGTAATCGAAAAATGATGGAAGTTGTAGGGGGACGCCTTGATACATTCCAGCGTGTATTAGGAATGGCGATTGGTAGTCTTCCTATAGCAGTGATTCTTGGAATATATGGTTTTTGGGAAACGGGTATACCAACATCAGGACAAATGCTTCAAGGATTTTTATTAGCACTATGTTCAGGTGTTATTGCGACAATGACATTTTTCTTTGCCACAGATTTAGCAAAAGATAACCTTTCCTTACTAGGTGCTGTAGAAGCAACACAAGCCGGAACGATGATATTTACTGTTCTTGGTGAAATCATTTTCTTAAATGGTTCATTCCCTATCGGACTCTCACTTATTGGGATGATTATCATTATGGCTGGAATGGTCACAAATAGTATTTTGAATCGTTCTGTTCCAGTCGCTGGGCAAAAGAAAACAGCATAACAGGGCGTTAAAAAAACATGATTCTTCTTTGGAGAACCATGTTTTTTTATGTAATTAAAATTGTATAAATCTTAATCATTTATTTAATCGGAATATTTTTTCATTCCTTGTTTATAATTAGAACAGCATCATTCTATGTTATAATACGTTCTCATGCGTATTTTAAGGAGGGAAATTATGCTAAAAAAAGGAATTTCTGAATTTATTGGAACTTTTGTACTTGTATTATTCGGAACTGGAACTGCTGTTTTAGGCGGCGGAATTGAAGGAATTGGTATTTTAGGAATCGCCATGGCTTTTGGTTTATCAATTGTTGCTATGGCATATAGCATTGGAACAATTTCTGGATGTCACATAAACCCAGCAGTATCAATTGCCATGTTCATAAACGAACGAATGAATGCTAAAGAGCTTGGGTGTTACTTATTAGCTCAAGTTTTAGGTGGTTTATTAGGAACTACAACATTAGTAACAATTTTAAAATCTGCTAATATGTCTTTAGATAACTTAGGACAAAATGGTTTTGGGAAACTTGAATTATCAGGCTCTTTCTTAGTTGAATTTATTTTAACATTCGTCTTTATTTTAGTTATTATTGCTGTAACAGGTAAAAGGGGTAATGCACAATTCGCTGGATTAGTAATTGGTTTCACGTTAGTATTAGTTCACTTACTAGGCATCCCATTAACAGGAACTTCAGTTAACCCTGCCCGTAGCCTAGCACCAGCTTTATTTGCTGGAGGAGAAGCTGTATCTCAATTATGGGTATTTATTGTCGCTCCGATTCTTGGTGGTGTTGTTGCTGCCATTATAGGGAAATTTGTATTAAATACTGAAAGATAGAATTTTCAATCTTTTTAAGATTGAAAGAAGCGAGCCTTTTATATGAGGCTCGCTTCTTAATTCCGAATTTTCGATTGTAAGTTTGTCACAAGCTGCTGAACAGTTACATTTGCAAGTACATTTTCCATCGCTTCTTGTGCTTGCATTAATATAATCTCCAATACCGATTGAATATTCGCTCCTACTGGACATTCAATGTTAGGATTCTCATGGAAAGAAAATAGATGCCCTTCTTCCACTACTTCTACTGCTTTATATACATCAAGTAATGTAATCTCATCTAAATCACGAGCAAGTGATGTACCACCTTTTCCGGCCTGAACATCAACAAGCCCCGCTCTCTTCAACATTCCTGTAATGCGGCGAATCACAACTGGATTTGTATTCACACTACCGGCAATCCATTCAGAGGTACAGCGAGAGTTTCGATCTATCGCAAGTAACGTTAACATATGAACACCTACTGTAAAACGGCTACTAATTCCCATCTGCACACCCTCCTTTACGTTCATTCTATCAAAAGCTGATACCTATTATTATATACTATATTTCATTTATACATAAAGAAAAAGCATGATTCCCTTAGAAAATCATGCTTTCATGATTATTGACGCTTAATAAATTTAGCTAAATCTTTGAATTTCACTTTATCAGAGTAATTCATCACACCATTGACGAAAATGCGGCTGGCAATCCAATTAATAATTAAAATTGTTACAACTAAAATTGCTAATGTAACGCTAATCTCTAACACTCCTGCTTCCCCAGCTACAACGCGTGAGAACGTAACCATCGGTGTAAAGAACGGAATATATGAACTAATTAAAACAAGTGTACTATTTGGATCAAATAGCGACTTCATACTAATGAAGAATGCTCCCATACCTAAAAATGTAATCGGCAATGCAACTGATTGTAAATCTTCTAACTTAGATACAACTGCTCCAGCCGCTGCATATAACATTGCATATAGTAAATATCCTGTAATAAAGTAGATAATAAACATACTGACCACTAATGTATCTAAAGTTGAAAAATCTAAAGAAAGTCCAAATATTGAAGCATTATCTAAATCAATCCATCCTAATAAATACGGAATGATAAATCCACAAGCAAGTACAGCAATTTGTAATAAAGCTGTAGCTACAACAGCTAAAATTTTCGCATACATCATCGTAAGCGGTTTTACTTTTGGAAGCATAAGTTCCATAACACGTGATGCTTTTTCAGATGCAATTGTTGTCCCAATTGCATTTCCAAATGAGATAATAAACATATACAGCGCAAACGAAAATGCATAACCGATACCAAAAGAAGATGCGCGATCTTTTATTGCCTCTTGCTTCATGGGAATTTCTATTTGTAATTGTTTCGCTACTTCTGGTGAAACATTATTCTTCTTAATCATTACAGCTGTGTATTGCTCCTTCAAATAACTTGCCATGAGCGTAGAAGTTGACTGACTTGGAAATCCACTATACATATACGTAACTTCTGGAATACCATTTTTTTCTGTGATATGAAATAAACCGTCTAAATCTCCTTCTTCCACTCTCTTATGCAGTTTATCAAACTCTTCCTTTGAGGCTACAGTTACTTTTGCTGAAGGAAGTAATTTATTTAAATCACTTTCTTTTACTTTATATGTAGCACTTTCTGTTACCACCGCAATTTTATCTTTCCCTTTATCTGTATCAGAAGTAAAGTGGGTAAATGCTACAATCCCAAACACAATTAAAAATAAAATAGCACTCGTAATCAAAGATTTTTTAGATAAAAATGATTCTCTAAAATAAAATGAAAATACATGAGAAAATTTACGCATTGTTATTTCGCCCTTTCTACAAATATTTCGTTTAGCGTCGGCTCTAACATTTTAAATTGTCTTAAGCTTATACCTTGTTCCTGCAATTTCTTTAAAATCATTAAAGCTTCTGCATCATCGTGGACTTTCACATATAGCAGTCCTTGTTGTTTTTCATACGAAATATGCAAGGCTTGTAATGCTTGTTCATTTTCCACCGCATCTTCAATTGTTAAATTTCGAAAACCGTATTCTTGCTTAATATCGCTTAGTTTTCCTTCTACAACCGCTTCCCCTTTTTTCAAAATACACACATGTTGGCAAAACGCTTCTACTTGTTCCATACGATGGCTAGATAAGATAATTGTTTTTCCACTTTGCACTTGTTCTTCAATAATGTTTGCTAACATACCAGCATTCACTGGATCTAGTCCGCTAAACGGCTCATCTAAAATAAGGAGCTCTGGATCGTGAATAAGCGCAGCAATTAATTGGATTTTTTGCTGATTTCCTTTTGAAAGCTCCCCTGCCGTTTTGTATTTATATTCCGGGATTGCCAATTTTTCTAACCATCGATCAATCGCACGGTCTACTTCTTTTTTTGTCATTCCTTCTAATCTACCAAAATAGCGAAGCTGGTCTATCACTCTACTTTTCGTATATAATCCTCTTTCTTCCGGAAGATAACCAATTGTTACACCACTTTGAGAAATTGCTTTCCCATTCCATGTAATGGATCCTTCATTAGGAGTTAATAAACCAAGAAGCATTTTAATCGTTGTCGTTTTTCCTGCACCATTTCTTCCAAGTAGTCCTAACACTTCACCTTTTGGTAATGAAATTTTCAATTGATTGACCGCTTTTGATTCTCCAAATATTTTCGTTAAGTTTTTTATTTGTAAGCTCAAATATAGCCCTCCCCTTTTTCAGCATTCTTCCAATCTTCTAAATGGTATGTTGAATACAGGAGAAATATTGTAACATATATAAATCTTTTAATTTTTATAATCAAATTTAAGATCCCTCATATATCCATCCACCATTTGTTTCATTTAGTTAAAATTGTAAATAAAAATCTAGCATTTGTCAATTATAATTGTCATTATGACAAAAAACATTGTCATTTATCATCATCTAATTCCTTACTTATTATACTTAAATAGGACATACTACTGTATATACAAAGGACAATATGCAAAAGTTCATAAAAAAGATTACGTAAAATATTATATTTTAATATATAATATTAAATGATTTATTTACATCAAGGAGGATACATATGAAGATGAAAAGGGGAATTACCACATTATTATCTGTAGCCGTTCTCTCTACATCACTTGTAGGATGTTCAGGAACAGCAGAGAAAACTGTGGCAAAAGAAGAAAAAGTAAAATTAACAGACCAGCAACTCATGGCTGATTTATGGTTCCAAACAGCTGGTGAAACGAAAGCATTGTATTATCAAGGGTATAACATTGGACAATTGAAACTTGATGCAGCTCTTGCAAAAGGTACAAGCAAAAAGCCAGCAATTGTACTAGATTTAGATGAGACTGTTTTAGATAACAGTCCTCACCAAGCAATGACTGTGAAAGAAGGAAAGGGCTATCCTTATAAATGGGATGAGTGGATCAATAAAGCAGAAGCTGAGGCTCTTCCTGGTGCAATTGACTTCTTAAAATATACGGAATCTAAAGGTGTAGACATTTATTACATTTCAAATCGCAAAACAAACCAACTAGATGCAACAATTAAAAACCTTGAGCGCGTTGGTGCTCCGCAAGCAACGAAAGAACACATTTTACTACAAGATCCGAAAGAAAAAGGGAAAGAAAAGCGCCGTGAACTTGTTTCACAATCGCATGATATTGTCCTATTCTTTGGTGACAACTTATCTGACTTCACTGGATTCGATGGAAAATCTGTAAAAGATCGCAATCAAACAGTTGAAGAAACAAAAGAACAGTTTGGCGAAAAATTTATCATTTTCCCTAACCCAATGTATGGTGATTGGGAAGGTGCACTATATGATTACAACTTCAAAAAATCTGATGCAGAAAAAGATAAAATTCGTCGTGATAACTTAAAATCATTTGAAGTAAAATAGCAAAAAAGGATGGCCTAGGCCATCCTTTTTTGCTATTTTCTCTCCCAATTCCATAAATCCAATTATATATATATCCGAACGTTATATATAATTCAACAAAATCACACATTTTTTGACATTTTCTTTGCAATTCTATTACGTTATGACTCTTATATTTCTTTTTATAATAACTAGACTTATAATAAAGACTGTTAGACAAACTATATGAAAGGACTGAGATTACACAGCGTTATGAAAAAAGTAATTATTATTTCTGCCACTGCGATTGTAATCGGTATCACATCCTTCGCTTACTTCGGCTCTAAATCTCCACTACAAAATGAAGCGAAAGCTGTCGAAACAAAGAAACATATTGAACACCCAAAAGAAGAGATTCCTGTATTTCCAAAAGCAGCTCATACAGCAAAAAAAATAGATGAGAACTTCTCCCTTGTTACAAATCCGGATTCACCTCTTGTATTAGTAAATAAACATCGTAAACTACCAGATGGCTATACACCAGATGGCCTTATAAAACCAGACGTTCCATTTGCATATCCAAAAGATAAAGAAAAAACATTACTTCGTAAAGATGCTGCGGCAGCGCTTGAAAAGATGTTCCATGCAGCAAAAGAGCAAGGGCTAGAACTTACTGCAGTATCAGGATACCGCTCTTATAAACGACAACAATCGTTGCATAATATGTACATAAAAAGACAAGGACAAACTGAAGCAGATTCGGTAAGCGCAATCCCTGGAACAAGTGAACATCAAACAGGCCTTGCAATGGATATTAGCTCTAAATCTGCAAAATATCAGTTAGAACCTATTTTTGGCGAAACAAACGAAGGAAAATGGGTAGCCAAACATGCTCATGAATTCGGCTTTGTTATTCGCTATTTAGAAGATAAAACAGATACAACAGAATACTCATATGAACCATGGCACCTTAGATACGTCGGTAATCCATATGCTACATACTTACATAAACATCACTTAACATTGGAAGAAGCAATGGGTGCAAAAAAATAAGAGGCTCCTCTCTTATCCAGATATAAAAAATAAAGTAGAAAACATATTAACCATATATAATATGTTTTCTACTTTTATTTTTTTCCACTTAACATACTATATTTCATCATTCTTCAGACCACGTGTAAAAGATAGCGGCAATCCCATCCTTTTTGGCTCGATCAAAACACTCAAGTTCTTCCTTTAATTCATAATCCGTCTCGTACTGCTTTCGATCTGCGATAAATTGCTCCTTAACATTTATTACTTTCCATCCTTCATTCTCAATGTAGTGATTTGCTTCAGTCAATGCTACGTTCGTATCACTTGAACCTATCCAAAAATTAATAAACGCTCCTGTACAGTCATTCTTTTCTGGATTATCGGAACACGGTATAGCCTCAAAACAAAAATAATAGATGGTCATTGGATCCTCCGTCAACATTATTATTTTTATATGCGTCTACCCTATTCATATCTCACTTTATTGCAGTAACTTTTGCTTCCATTCTTCCAGCCACGGTTCTCCTTTTCCCGTTTTCTTGGACGCTTGCACCATTGCCCCGCGCCCGACTAAGCAAATCTCTCCAGCTTCATTCTTCACCATGTAGTGTAAATCTAAAGAAGAATTTCCAATTGATTCCGCTTTCACATAAACTTTTAAGTTTTCATCAAAGAAAATCTGCTTCAAAAAGTTACACTGTAAGTCAGCAACAACGATCATTGTTTCGGATGCTTCATGTGTCCATTCTTGCATAAAACCAAGCTCTTTAAAAAATTCAATACGTGCCTCTTCAAAATATGTAAAAGCAACACCATTATTCATGTGTCCAAACATATCCGTTTCACAAAAACGAACTTTCACAGGAATATAAAAGGAAAAACCTTTTTCCCATCTCTCAAAGTCTTCAATGTAGGAAATCTTCTTCATGTTCTTCTCTCCTTTTTCTTTTATCCTATATATTTATTTTAATTTTCCGACATATATATCCATTTTGATCTTCAAGCACCTAAGTCACGGCTATGAAAACAAAAGAAGATCTCCACTCGCTTTCTCCTTTTGTCCTCACTTGGCATGGGACTATAAAATAGGCACTGACCGCTTCTAGCCATGAATGGATCCCCTCTTCCACCTAAAAGGAATGATTTTATATCAGTTTTTCAATCTGTATTTATATAATAAGTAACACAATTTATTTCAGAATAGAGCAAAAATTCAAATGATAGAAACCTATATAAATATTGCCTCTTCAAATCGAAGAGGCAATATTTATTAATAGTTATTGTCGCTACCAAAGAAATCTTTAAACGACTGAATTGTTGTATCACGGTTTAATGCTGCAATTGATGTTGTTAATGGAATACCTTTTGGACATGATTGCACGCAGTTTTGTGAGTTACCACAGTTTGCAAGTCCACCATCACCCATAATTGCACGTAAGCGCTCTGCTTTATGCATTTCACCAGTTGGATGTGAGTTAAACAAACGAGCTTGTGAAAGCGGTGCTGGTCCGATAAAGTCAGATTTACTATTTACGTTCGGACATGACTCTAAGCAAACACCACATGTCATACATTTTGAAAGTTCATATGCCCATTGGCGTTTTTTCTCTGGCATTCTTGGTCCTGGTCCTAGATCATACGTACCATCAATTGGAACCCAAGCTTTAACACGTTTTAACGCATCAAACATACGACTACGGTCAACTTGTAAATCACGTACAACCGGGAATGTCTTCATCGGTTTTATACGAACTGGTTGTTCTAATTTATCGATAAGTGCTGTACATGATTGACGTGGTTTACCATTAATCACCATAGAACAAGCACCACATACTTCTTCTAAACAGTTCATATCCCATGCAACAGGAGTTGTATGGTTTCCTTTTGCATCAACAGGATTACGACGAATTTCCATAAGAGCCGAAATAATATTCATATTTGGGCGATACGGAATTTCAAATTCCTGATCAAACGATTGTGCATCTGGTCCATCTTGTCTCGTAATGATGAGGCGGATTGTTTTCTCAGACATGTTGTTTATCCCCCTTCTCTTCACCCTTAGCAGCTACATCATGTTTTGAAGAATAATCACGTTTACGTGGCTTGATTAATGAAATATCAACGTCTTCGTAATGGAATGCTGGTGCATTTCCTTCTCCCTCAAACTTCGCCATTGTCGTTTTTAAGAAGTTCGCATCATCACGATTTGGGAATTCTGGTTTATAGTGCGCACCGCGGCTTTCATTACGGTTATATGCACCAATTGTAATAACACGTGCCAATTCAAACATATTTGCCAGTTGACGTGTAAATGAAGCACCTTGGTTACTCCATTTTGCTGTATCGTTAATGTTAATGCGTTTATAACGCTCCATTAACTCTTGAATTTTTGCATCTGTTTCTAATAACTTTTTATTTTCACGAACTACTGTTACATTATCTGTCATCCATTCTCCAAGCTCTTTATGAAGAACATATGCATTTTCATTACCATCTAACGTTAAAATATTGTTAAATTTCTCTGTTTCGATTAATTCATTTTGCTCATATAAAGCAGATGAAACAGCATCAGATGATTTTGAAAGACCTTTCATATATTCAATCGCATTTGGTCCCGCTACCATACCACCGTAAATCGCTGATAATAATGAGTTCGCCCCTAATCGGTTACCACCGTGCATAGAGTAATCACACTCACCTGCTGCAAATAATCCTGGAATACTTGTCATTTGCTTATAATCAACCCATAGTCCGCCCATTGAGTAGTGAACAGCTGGGAAGATTTTCATCGGTAGTTTACGAGGATCATCACCTGTGAATTTTTCATAGATTTCAATGATTCCACCAAGTTTAATATCTAACTCTTTCGGATCTTTATGAGAAAGATCTAGATACACCATGTTTTCACCATTAATACCTAGTTTTTGTTCTACACACACGTCAAAGATTTCACGCGTTGCAATATCACGAGGTACAAGGTTTCCGTATGCAGGGTATTTCTCTTCTAAGAAGTACCATGGTTTACCATCTTTATATGTCCAAACGCGTCCACCTTCACCACGTGCAGATTCACTCATTAGACGTAATTTATCGTCCCCTGGAATTGCAGTTGGATGAATTTGAATGAATTCACCATTTGCATAATATGCGCCTTGTTGATATACAGCAGATGCTGCCGTACCTGTATTGATAATAGAGTTTGTTGATTTTCCGAAGATGATACCAGGGCCCCCTGTTGCCATAATCACGGCATCAGCTCGGAAACTCTTAATCTCCATAGATTGTAAGTCTTGTGCAACGATTCCGCGGCATACACCTTCGTCATCCACAACAGCGCGTAAGAAATCCCAACCTTCATATTTCGTTACAAGCCCTGCTACTTCATGACGACGCACTTGCTCATCTAAAGCGTACAATAGCTGTTGTCCTGTTGTTGCACCAGCAAATGCTGTACGGTGATGTTGTGTTCCACCAAAACGTCGGAAGTCAAGAAGTCCTTCTTCCGTACGATTGAACATAACACCCATGCGGTCCATTAAATGAATAATACCAGGTGCTGCTTCACACATTGCTTTAACTGGCGGTTGGTTCGCTAAGAAGTCCCCACCATAAATTGTATCGTCAAAGTGAATCCATGGAGAATCCCCTTCACCTTTCGTATTTACGGCACCGTTAATACCACCTTGTGCACATACAGAATGCGAACGTTTTACTGGTACTAAAGAGAACAGTTCCACATTTACTCCTGCTTCTGCTGCCTTAATCGTTGCCATTAAGCCGGCTAAGCCACCGCCGACTACTATAAGTTTCCCTTTCATGCTCTCCCACTCCTTACTGATTTGCTAGCTGTGGATCGATGAACGCTAATAATGCACTCACACCTACATAAGATAAACCTAAGAAAATAGCTAATGTTACATAAGTAGAGATACGTTGTGAACGTGGCGATACTGTAATTCCCCAGCTAATGCAGAATGTCCATAGTCCATTTGCAAAGTGGAAAATTGTTGATACAACCCCAACTAAGTAGAAGCCAAACATAGCTGGATTGCTTAAAATATCTGCCATCATGTCATAATTTACCTGTTTACCTAACAATGCTTGAATACGAGTTTCCCAAACATGCCAAGCTATGAAAATCAACGTAACGATACCTGAGATTCGTTGGAAGACAAACATCCAGTTACGGAAATAACTATAAGATGTCGCATTGTTCTTAGCTGTAAATGCAATATATAATCCATATATAGCATGGTACAGTATCGGTAAAAAGATAACGAAAATTTCTAGCGCATACCGGAATGGAAGGAGCTCCATAAAATGTGCAGCTTTGTTAAAAGCCTCTGCCCCTCTTGTTGCAAAATTGTTTACTACTAAATGTTGCGTCAAAAAGACACCAACCGGGATGACTCCCATTAATGAGTGCCACTTGCGAAACGTATACTCGCGGCCTTTCATGTCCCCATTACCCCCCTTGAATGTTTGACTGCTGCTTTCAGATTAGTTTATAACAATAATGTTTTTTCACTATTGCTATAAGAAAAACTGAAAAAATTATTCGAAATATTTCAGCATAATTTGATACCAAGTTCATTTTACTCCTATTTTTGTCGAAGCGTCAAGAAAACGTATACATAATTTGTACATAATTTGCATATAATTTGCCAATTCCTTTTTTCTTCCCCTATATTCAGATTTTCCCAAAGAAAGTTCTGTTTTTATAAATGGGAAATGTTATATAATAATTCCTATAGAAAGAGGGGAATATTGTGAGCAAAAATACAATTGATATCGCATCTTTTGAAGATGTTTCATTGAACGCCTTCGCTTATGAACTGCTGCGTGAAGAAGTATTACCTGACCTAATTGGAAAAGAACTAGATGACATCTTATACTGGGCTGGCAGAAACTTAGCACGAAAATATCCGCTAGAGACGATTGAAGAAGTCATTCATTTTTTTGAAAAAGCTGGTTGGGGCCGTTTGAACATCATCGAGCATAAACGCCGTGAAATGCATTTTCAGCTAACAAGCCCGCTCATTACAGAGCGCCAAAAGCAAAATAGACATTCTTCTTACCAATTAGAAACTGGATTTGTTGCAGAGCAAATTCAAAAGCAGCGAAATGTTGTTGCAGAGTCATATGAAGAGCAAAAAAAACGTTCGGATTCTATCACATTTCTTGTAAAATGGGACGTAAAAGATCCTGTCGAAGTGTAGAATCCACATTAACAGTCAACTAGACATATAGGTTTAGTTGACTTTTCTATATAAATCCAATTAAAAACGACATAAACCTTTTCTTTTTAAGTGGGAGAGAGCATTTGACCATGCATAGAAGGGGTCAGCTCCTTTTTCCCCATGCCGTGTGAAAACAAAAAGAAGAAATGAATGGAAAACTATTTTTGTTTTCATAGCCACAGATTATATGTCGAAAAATCAAAATGGATTTATATTGTATATTCATTCACTTCTAATGATTTTTAATCTTCTGAAATTATATCAAAAAATAGAAGACATTGTAAACTACAACGTCTTCTTATCTGTTAAATAGGAATAAATAGTTTCTGCAACATTTTGCGGCATCCCCGCTTCGACAAATTCTGTCACCGAGGCTTCTTTCATCTTTTTTAGTGATCCAAAGTGTTTTAACAATACTTTTTTTCGCTTCTCTCCAACTCCAGGAATCCCATCTAAAGCAGATTGAATAATTGATTTCCCGTGAAGCTGACGATGGAACGTAATCGCAAATCGATGTACTTCATCTTGGATACGCTGTAGTAAATAAAACTCTTGGCTATTTCTTTCAAGCATAACAGGCTCAGGAGGATCACCGATCATTAAATGCGATGTACGGTGCTTATCATCTTTAACAAGTCCAGCCATCGGAATATATAGCCCAAGTTCATTTTCAAGCACATCACTAGCAGCTGCAAGATGTCCTTTCCCTCCATCAATCACAATTAAATCAGGTAGTGGCAAGTTTTCTTTTAAAGCGCGCGTATAACGCCTACGTACAACCTCTCGCATCGATTCATAATCGTCCGGCCCTTGAACCGTTTTTATCTTATATTTTCGATACTCTTTTTTCGCTGGCTTTCCATCAATAAAAACAATCATGGCGGAAACTGGATTCGTACCTTGGATATTTGAGTTATCAAATGCTTCAATACGATATGGTGTTTCAATGTCAAGCTGCTTACCTAAATTTTCAACAGCTTTAACTGTACGCTCTTCATCACGTTCAATTAAATAAAACTTCTCTTCTAAAGCGATTTTCGCATTTTTATTTGCCAATTCAACGAGGTCTTTTTTCTTTCCTCGTTTCGGCTGCGTTACATCGACTTCTAAGAAGCGCTCTACTAACTCAGGATCAATACTTCCTGGCACTACAATTTCCTTTGGTTTAAAATGGTTGTTTTGTTCATAAAATTGACCGATAAATGTTAAAAATCCTTCTTCAGGCTCATCATAAATTGGAAACAAAGAGACATCGCGCTCAATTAACTTACCTTTCCGAACAAAGAAAACTTGCACGCACATCCAGCCTTTATCAACCGCATACCCAAATACATCACGGTCAACAATATCATTCATAATCATCTTCTGTTTTTCCATAATTGCATCCATATGGGCGATTTGATCGCGCAACTCTTTCGCTCGCTCAAATTCTAATTTCTCGGATGCTTCATACATTTTCTTTTCAAGTTCCGAACGGATCTCCTTATGTCCACCATTTAAAAATTTTGTAATTCCATCAACGATTTCTTTATTTTGTTCATCGGTTACCTCTTTAACACAAGGCGCTAGACATTGCCCCATATGATAATACAAGCACACTTTATCTGGCATGTTTGTGCACTTACGCAGCGGATACATACGATCCAGTAGCTTTTTCGTTTCATGCGCTGACTGTGAATTCGGATAAGGCCCAAAATATTTACCTTTATCTTTTTTTACATTTCTTGTAATAAGTAACCGTGGCTGCTTTTCTGCCGTAATTTTAATAAATGGATATGTTTTATCATCTTTTAATTTAATGTTATATCGAGGGTCATACTTTTTAATTAAATTTAATTCTAAAATAAGTGCCTCTAGATTTGAGGAGGTAACAATGTATTCAAAATCAACAATTTCTCCAACAAGACGGAGTGTCTTCCCATCATGTGAACCAGTAAAATACGAGCGCACACGATTTTTTAACACCTTGGCCTTCCCGACATATATAACTGTTCCTTGTTTGTCTTTCATTAAATAACAACCTGGTTGATCTGGTAAAATCGCTAATTTTTCTTTTAAATGCTCGTGCACTCGTAAACCTCCGTTTCTTACATGGTTATCATTGTTGTTTCCAAGCAAAAACATACAATCGTTAAATCCCCAACATATGTTCTTTAATTGTAACGGAAAGCGCAAAAAAATGAAAATATTATACATATTTTTATCTTTTCATATCGTATTTTACTATTGATTTTCATGTTAAACTAACAAGATAGAATTTGGAATTTTTCCTTTTAAACTTTCCTAATACACAATGCAAATGATTGGGTCATAAAATACAAAAAAATTCATTCAAATATGAAAATCAAAGAACAGCGTAAACAGGAGGATAAAAATAGAAAAATATTTTGAAGACGCACACCGTTTCTGTTCTCATAATAGAACTTACTTGGAGAAGGATACTATATGTGGTTGTTTTTATTGTTTAAAAATTTTTCACCCAAGTAGGATTAATGAATGGTGGGATGATGATAATACAGCAGTTTGTCCCTACTGTGGTATTGACTCTGTTATCGGAGAAAATTCTGGATATAAAGTCACAGAAAGCTTTCTAAAAGAAATGCATCAAAGATGGTTTTAATTAGATAAATTAAAATAAAAAGCTGCCCTACGGCAGCTTTTCCGATTAGAAGTGTTTAGAAACTAATTCTACTAACGCTTCTTTTGGTTTATAGCCTAACGCTTGGTCAACCACTTTACCATCTTTTAATACGAAAAGAGATGGAATGCTCATTACTTCAAATTGGCGAGCAGTTTCTTGGTTTTCATCAACGTCTACTTTTACTACTTTTACTTTTTCGCCTAATTCTGCATCGATTTCCTCTAATACAGGAGCGATCATTTTACAAGGTCCACACCATGGTGCCCAGAAATCTAATAATACAATACCTTCGCTAGTTTCAGCTGCGAAGTTTTGGTCAGTTGCGTTTACAATTGCCATTTTATTTCCTCCTTCAAGTGTATTCTACCAAAAGTATATCATTAAGTTATATACGTGGCGAATATTATGTATCGTTATGTATTGTAACAAAAAAGGGTTCCTTTATACTATATAAAAATACAAGCTATATAGATATCAAATAAAAAAACGACATAAAACCTTTCTTTTTTAGATGGAAGAGAGTATCCAACCATGCATAGAAGCGGTCAGATCCTTTTTTAGCCCCACGCCAAGTAAAAACAACAAGAGAAAATGAGTACAAATCTTCTTTTGTTTTCATAGCCGCGAATTATATATCAGATAGAAATACATGTAAAAAAACGAGAGGCAGGGGACCTCTCGTTTTTTCTATATATAGGGGTATTTCACTTGGAACTCAAGGGTTACTCAAATTAAGAATGCACTTTTAACTTTTTAAACTCTTCTGTTAATAAAGGAACCACTTCAAATAAGTCGCCCACAATACCATAGTCAGCTACTTTGAAGATACTTGCTTCTGGATCTTTATTAATTGCAACGATTACTTTCGAGTTAGACATACCTGCTAAATGTTGAATTGCGCCGGAAATACCGCATGCAATATATAAGTCTGGCGTAACAACTTTACCTGTTTGTCCAATTTGTAATGAGTAATCGCAATACTCTGCGTCACACGCACCACGTGATGCTCCAACAGCACCGCCTAATACATCTGCTAATTCTTTTAACGGTTTAAAACCATCTTCACTTTTCACGCCGCGTCCACCAGCAATAATAACTTTCGCTTCTGAAAGATCTACACCTTCTGCCGTTTTACGCACAACGTCTTGAATGATTGTACGTAAATCTTTTACATCAACTGTAATAGAAGACACATCACCTGTACGCGCTTCATCCTTTTCTAGTGGCGTAATGTTATTTGGACGTACTGTCGCAAATAAAATGCCATCTGTGACAATCTTCTTCTCAAACGCTTTACCAGAGTAAATTGGGCGTGTAAATACAACATTACCACCCGCTACTTCTAATGCAGTGACGTCGGAAACAAGGCCAGCTTCAAGTTTTGCAGCTAGCTTTGGCGATAAATCTTTACCAAGCGCCGTGTGCCCAAATACGATTCCTTCAGGCTTTTCCTCAGCATACACACCAAGAAACGCTTGTGCATAGCCATCGGATGTATATGATTTTAATTTATCATTTTCAACTGTCACAACGCGATCTGCACCGTAATGAATCAATTCATTTGCAAAAGATGCAACGCTCTCTCCAACTAGAAGACCAACTACTTCACCGCCTTCTGCAATTGTTTTTGCTGCTGCTACTGCCTCAAATGAAACGTTGCGTAGTGATCCGTCACGAACTTCACCCATTACTAATACTTTACGAGCCATAGATTTTCCCTCCTGCATATATAATTTCGTATTTTATTAGATTACTTTCGCTTCTGTATGGAGCAACGATACAAGTTCTTTTACTTGATCTTGCAGCTCGCCTTGTAACACTTTTCCTGCATCTTTCTTAGGAGGCAAATAGATTTCAATTGTTTTTGTCTTTGCTTCCACATCAACTTCCTCTAAATCTAAATCATCTAATTCTAGTTCTTCAAGTGGTTTTTTCTTCGCTTTCATAATACCTGGAAGCGATGGATAACGAGGTTCATTTAACCCTTGTTGTGCTGTTACTAAAAGCGGTAATGATGTTTCAATGACTTCAGTATCACCTTCAACATCGCGCTCAATTTTCACGCTTGTACCGTTAATTTCAAGCTTCGTAATTGTTGTTACATATGGAATATTTAGCGCTTCAGCTACACGAGGTCCAACTTGTCCAGACGCGCCATCAATCGCTACGTTTCCAGCTAAAATTAAGTCTGCTTCTTTATCTTTTAAGTACTCAACAAGCACTTTCGCTGTTGTAAATTGGTCACCATTCTCAACATCATCTTCAATATTAATTAATACCGCTTTATCACAGCCCATCGCTAGCGCAGTGCGAAGTTCTTTTTCACTGTCTACACCGCCGACTGTTACAACTGTAATTTCACCGCCTTGTGCGTCTCTTACTTGAATTGCTTCTTCAATCGCATATTCATCGTAAGGGTTGATGATGAATTCCGCTTCGCCATCATAAATTGCACCGTTTTTAATTGCGATTTTCTCTTCTGTATCAAATGTTCGTTTCATGAGTACGTAGATGTTCATTCCATTTACCCCCTTGTTTTTCAGAAAGATTCCATCAATTTTAATATTCTGTTAATTTATATTAAAAAATAATTCGAACTACCTACCACTAAATGAAGGTTTGCGTTTTTCTAAAAATGCCGCTACACCTTCTCTTCCATCTTCACTCGTAAACACTTCCCCAAATATTTGCGCCTCACGCTGCACACCTTCATAATAATGAGATGATTTTGTTGTTTGTAATAACTCTAATACAGCACGAGTTGTCGCTGGGCTTTTACTAGCAATTTGTTTTGCAATTTGAAGAGTATCCTCTAAAAGCGACTCTTCAGGGAATACATCATTAACAAGTCCCCATTCTAACGCTTGTGCCCCTGTAATCGGTGCACTTGTTAACATCATTTCACAAGCCTTCGCTTTACCAACGTAGCGTGGCAAACGCTGTGTACCTGCAAAGCCAGGAATCAATCCAAGCGTTAACTCTGGTAAACCAAGCTTTGCACTTTCAGTTACAAAGCGCATGTGGCAAGACATAGCGAATTCAAGGCCACCACCAAGTGCCGCTCCATGAATTGCCGCAATAACTGGTTTTGAACACTTTTCTACACGCTCAAACGTAACTTGTCCAAGCTGTGCTAACTCTGTCGCTTGTTTCGCTTCCTCAACAGAAGTAAACTCTTTAATATCTGCTCCTGCTGAGAAGAAGCGTCCTTCGCCATGAAGAACAACAACGCGGACATTTTCATCCTTTTCGACTTGATCAATTAACTCAGTAACGTCATGCATAACTTGTGAAGACATAGCATTAGCTGGCGGATGATTTAATGTCGCCACCGCGATATGGTCTTCTACTGTTACAGATAGGAATTTCAACATGATCCCTCCCATTATTGACGATAACCACAAGCTGAAACAAGCAGCCCATGTACCGTTTTTGAAAGTGCGACCAAATCATATTTATGATCGCTCATTACCCAATTGGTCACAACTTCATCTACTGTTCCGAAGATCATTTGTCTTGCTACGCGAACATTTAAATCCGCCCTGAATTCTCCTTGTCTTACACCTGTTTCCAAAATTTCATCAATGACTTGTAAATATCCTTTTAACACTTCATTTATTTTGAAGCGCAGGTCTTGGTTGGATTGCCGAAGCTCTAGTTGAGTAACGATAGCAAGAGGATCATTTTGCGACAACAGCAAGAAGTGCGTTTCTACCAACATAAATAACTTCGCTACAGCGCTTTCAATTCCTGCTGTTTTTTGACGAATTGTTTCGATAAATTCTCCCATCTTCTCTTGGAATAAGGATATAAGTATATCTTCTTTATTTTTAAAATATAAATAAATAGTTCCATCAGCAACGCCAGCTTGCTTCGCAATTTTAGAAACCTGCGCTTGATGGTATCCATTTTCTGCAATCACAATAACCGCCGCATCAATAATTTGGTTATATTTTGGTCGATTTTTTTTCACTTTACTGTCCCCTTCAAGAAGATGACTGAATGAATAATCATTCATAATCCAATAATACTGACTATTTTAAAAATTGTCAATCCTATATCCTATATTTTCAAAAAGAAAGGGCCTTTAGCCCGTTTGCTCATCCTCGTTCTCTTTCTTTTTCTTCTCTTCATCTATAAGGACACGTCGTAAAATTTTCCCAACTGTTGTTTTGGGCAACTCGCTCCGAAACTCATATACTTTTGGCACTTTATAAGCGGCCAAATATTTGCGAGCAAACTGATCTAACTCTTCTTCAGAACAAACTTCATCTTCTTTTAATACAACAAATACTTTCACAGTCTCACCACGATATGGATCTGGGACACCAATCGCAACCACTTCCTGCACCTTTTCATGCTCATATAATACTTCTTCTACTTCACGCGGATAAACATTGAATCCACTAGCAACAATCATGTCTTTCTTACGATCTTTTATATAGAAAAATCCATCTTCATCCATATAGCCGACATCACCCGTGTGTAACCAACCATCCTGTAATACGGCCGCTGTTTCCTCAGGCTTATTCCAGTATCCCTTCATTATTTGCGGACCTCTCACAACAATTTCACCAATTTCTCCTGGTGGTAACGATTCTCCAGTTTCAAGTGACATAATGCGAGCATCTGTATCTGGCCACGGGACGCCAATGCTTCCCGGCACACGTTTTTCCCATAAGAAATTGCTATGTGTGACTGGAGATGATTCTGTCAGTCCATATCCTTCTACGAGCTTACCGCCTGTAATCTTTTCAAACTTCTCTTGTACCTCTACTGGAAGCGGAGCAGAACCACTAATACAAGCACGAATCGATGAAATATCATATTCCTGAAGCAAAGGACTATTTAAAAGGGCAATATAAATCGTTGGAGCTCCTGGAAATAGTGTCACTTTATGCTTTTTAATCGCTTCAAACACCATTTTCATATCAAACTTCGGAACAATTACCATTTTGTATCCTTGCATAACAGTTAAATTCATCACAGCTGTCATCCCGTACACATGGAAAAATGGAAGGACACCGAGAATTACTTCTTCTCCTTCTTCACAGTTATATAGCCAATGCACACCCATCAATGTATTCGATACAAGATTTTTGTGCGTTAACATGACTCCTTTCGGAAATCCTGTTGTACCTCCTGTATATTGCAGGAGTGCTAAATCATTTTCAGGATCACAGGGTACTTCTACACTTGCATCACTTTCTCTTTCTACTGATTTCCAAACATGAATCGTTTCACTTTCAGTTACTTTTACAACGAGGTTTGTTTGCTTTTTTTGTACAAATGGATAAATTAAGTTTTTTGGAAATGGTAAAAAATCTGCAATGCGGGTTACGATAACGTGCTCAACCTTTGTAGCAGACTGGACATCGATAACTTTCGGAAAGACTAAATCGAGACAAAGAATAACTTTCGCTCCAGAATCATGGAGCTGATATTGTAGTTCTCTCTCTGTATAAAGAGGATTTGTTTGTACAACAATACCACCTGCGAGCAATGTACCATAATATCCAATTACAGCTTGCGGACAATTTGGTAACATAATTGCAACTCGATCACCTTTTCTCACACCAAGCTTACGCAGATAATTGGCAAATTGTTTCACCTTACTATTTAGCTCTGAAAATGTAATATCCTTACCTAAAAAGTGAAGCGCTTTCTTTTCTGGATACCGCGTAGACATCTGCTGTAAATATACGTGAAGCGGCTGAATATCATAAGAAATTGTATGTGGAATTTCCTCAGGATAACTTTGTAACCAAGGTTTTTCCATCCCCATTCCCCCTTCCTGCTCTTACAAGAATAAAATGAATGTCCATTCATGATGATTGTTTTCATTATATTATAGTCACAATCACGTTACAATCATAATATTCTGACTTTTATATAACTATTCCATTGTAACTCTATAACTGTTTATATTATTGTCAAATGAAAATATTTTGGTTTATTTCCTTATTCTATATTTTTTGTTTCTCCTTCCGTTTCGGTTGTTCAACATACAAATCACGGATACATAGAAAAAAGGATGTGCATTTTAAAATTTATATTTATACATAATAACATCCTAATTATTTTATACTTTCCGCCCTTCTCCTACTCTTCTTAAAGGCTCATTTACAAATCCCATTTTGAAAGCGTTATAGTAGCAAACAAATCCCTCCATATTCTAAAGAGATTTTTTTATCTGAATAGAAAGAAAAGGATTGACACTATAAAAGCCTTCATAGTATGATTTCCGTGTTGAAACTGATAATCTTTTTCAATTGAAGGAAGATTATATATCATTTCAAAATAATTCATTTGGGGGAAAAAGATGAAAAAGGTTCTTAGTATTTTTATGGTCATCCTTCTATTCGTTGTGGGATGTGGACAACAAAAAGAAGAGAAGAAAGAAGTAAAAACAGATGATAAAAAACAAGCTATAACAATTAAACACGCTGAAGGTGAAACAAAGTTAGATAAACCAGCGAAAAAAGTTGTTGTACTTGAGTGGGTATATGCAGAAGATTTATTAGCACTTGGCGTTCAACCTGTCGGGATGGCTGATATTAAAAATTATAATAAATGGGTGAATACAGAAACAAAACCAAATAAAGATGTTGTGGATGTCGGTACACGCCAACAACCAAACTTAGAAGAAATTAACCGCTTAAAACCAGACTTAATTATTACAGCTTCATTCCGTAGTAAAGCAATTAAAAATGAATTAGAACAAATTGCACCAACAATTATGTTCGATCCATCAACAAGCAATAACGACCACTTCGCTGAAATGACAGAAACATTTAAACAAATTGCAAAAGCAGTTGGAAAAGAAGAGCAAGGTAAAAAAGTATTAGCAGATATGGACAAGACATTTGCTGATGCAAAAGCAAAAATTGAAAAAGCTAACTTAAAAGATAAAAATATTGTCTTAACACAATCATTTACAGCAAAAAATGTTCCAACATTCCGTCTGCTAACGGACAACTCTACAGCGATACAAATTACGAAAAAATTAGGTTTAACAAATGCATTTGAACCTGGTAAATCTGAGCCAGACGGCTTCAAGCAAACAACTGTAGAAGCATTGCAAAATGTACAAGATGCAAACTTCTTATACATCGTAGCTGATGATGATAACATCTTTGATAACCAACTAAAAGGTAACCCAGCATGGGAAGAATTAAAATTCAAAAAAGAAAACAAAATGTATAAACTAAAAGGCGACACTTGGATCTTCGGTGGCCCTGAATCTGCAAAATCATTAGCAAAACAAGTTGCAGATGTAATGACAGCGAAGAAGTGATGGCATAATGAATAACTTACAACATACACTTCGAGCAAGTCTTGTATTCGGAGGAGGAGCATCTCTCTTGCTTCTCCTTTTCTTTATTCATATCGGACAAGGACAAGCAAATATTTCTTACAGCATGATTATGGATGCTCTCTTTTCGCCAAATCAATCTCTTGAACATCAAACCTTAATTATGCTGCGTTTGCCACGGGCCGCTATTGCTATTTTAGCTGGTGGCGCGCTCGCTGCATCAGGCGTTATTTTACAAACCTTAACGAAAAATCCACTTGCTGAGGCAAGTACAATGGGAATTCATTCAGGAGCATATTTCTTTTTAATTGCTGCTACTATCTTTTTACCGGAATACTTACAAGGCCAATCGCTTCTATTCACATTTATTGGAGGAGCAGTAACCGCTTTGTTCGTATATCGTATTTCCGGCGGCAGAAAGGGAACACCACTACGTATGGCATTAGCAGGTATGGTTGTCACTTTAATGCTCTCTGCTTTTACCGGAACGATGCAACTTTTTTATGAAAACGAAACCGCAGGACTATTCCTTTGGGGCGCAGGGTCACTTGTACAAAATAACTGGGATGGTGTTCAATTTGCGGTTCCATTTGTTGTCTGTGCCTTTCTTGCTGCATTGTTTATGTCACGTAAATTAAATGTGCTTCTTTTAGGTGATGATGTTGCTGTTTCACTTGGAGAAAAAACAGAAGTAACACGTTTTATTGCTTTTATTGCTGCGATTTTTTTAACAGCAGTCGTTGTAACAGTTGTTGGACCAATCGGTTTTGTTGGCTTAGTTGCACCACATTTAATGCGCCTGATCGGCTATCGCCAACATTTCCCACTACTTCTCTCCTCTTTCTTATGGGGGGCTATTTTGTTACTTGGAGCAGATGTTGTTGGTAGATTAATAGACCCAACTGGCGCTGAACTTCCGGTTGGTGCTGTTACTGCAATGATTGGTTCGCCATGGCTCATTTACTTAGTTTATCGCATGATGAAATCAAAACAATATATGAATGATAATGGAGCAAATACAGCTGGTGCTAGCTCACGCTATTTCTCTTATAGAAAAGTACTCATCATATCTATGATACTTGGCGTTGTAACAATTGCTCTTGGCGTTGTAATCGGTAGCAATGCTTACATAGAAAGCATAACAAATGTAATAACAGGACAACTTACACAATTTGATCAAAATATGATGATGAACCTTCGCTTGCCAAGAATGCTCGTTGCGGCTGTCGCTGGGGCATGTCTTGCAATAAGTGGGCTGGTCTTTCAAGGAATATTACGCAATCCGCTTGCCGATCCATCTATCATTGGTATTTCATCTGGTGCAGGTGTCGGTGCTTTAACAATTATGTATGTCTTCCCGGCGCTTCCAGGAGTCTTCTTACCAATCGGTGCATTCATTGGCGGACTACTTGCAGTTGGAATTGTCCTCTTCTTTTCATGGAAGTCAGGCTTTAGCCCAACAGCACTGGCATTAATCGGAATTGGTGTATCAGCTCTAGGCTCAGCAATTATTCAAATCTTTATCGTTAGGGCAAACTTAAACGTAGCTGCTGCCTTAACTTGGTTATCAGGTAGTACTTACGCAAGAGGATGGAATCACTTAGAAAATATACTTTTATATCCATCTCTTATTCTCGTACCAATCATATTCTTCTTAATGAAACAACTTGATGTTCTCGTACTTGGAGATGACTTAGCAACAGGACTAGGGCAACGCGTAAACAAAACACGTTTTGCACTTATTATCCTAGCAACATTACTCGCCTCAGTGAACATTGCCGCTGTTGGCACAATCGCTTTCTTAGGGCTCGTTGCACCACACCTAGCACGTATTGTTGTTGGGATGAATCACCAAAGATTGTTTGTTTGTTCAGCACTATTTGGAGCGATTTTGCTCTGCATCGCTGACTTACTTGGACGGACGATTGCATACCCGAAAGAAATTCCTTCGGGGCTTGTTGTTGCTGTACTTGGGGCACCATACTTTCTTTGGTTAATGAGGAAGAGTGGGAAGAAAGTTAGTTAATAAAAAACGAAGGCCTCTGTTATTTTAGAAGCCTTCGTTTTTTATTAGTGTGGCATAAAGTGAAACTTTAATCAGTGGGGGGTTTTCTTCATCCCCCACTGATTATTAGCCCTCACCAATCGGGCTTTTACGGGCAGTTTATCTCCCACCTAACTTCTTTGCTCCCGCCAAATTTTGAGGTGGGAGTATTACTGCCCGTTAATGCGGGATAAAATTAATATAAGCTTTATAAAAAAAATATATTACCCATGAATACATTACTATATATATCTTGCTGAAACTCTTGTAATCGATACGTTTGATTACTCTTTCTTTTGAAATCAATCGCTTTAAACTTCGCAACAGATATAAGCCAACTTCTAAATTTCCCTCGCTTTTGATCATAACTCTCAATGTTGTACCAAATAATTATTGAACTACCCCCACCTTCACTTCGTTTAGAGGAAGGCGTCTTCTCAGTTAAAATGATAAAAAGAGCAGGAAAAACCCCTCTCTTCACGAATTTACTCTATGAATATAACCATTGGGGGGATAACATGTATCAAACAATTGAGGGCTTTCTAACAACATGGAAATACGAGTCTGAATCTACACAAAAGGTATTGGATGCATTAACTGATGAATCTTTGGCACAAGAGATTGCTCCTGGTCATTGGACTTTAGGCAGAGTTGCTTGGCATATCGTTACTGCAATTCCTGTGATACTATCAGGAACCGGTTTACAGTTTGAAGGGGAAACAAAAGATTATCCTGTTCCCACTTCCGCAAAGACGATTGCGGAAGGCTATCGCAAAGTAAATATGGATTTTGTGGAAGCACTTCAAACAGAGTGGACTGATAAAGATTTAGCAACAATTAATGATTTCTTTGGGCGCCCCATGCCAAACTCTATCTTTTTGATGACTCTCATTAATCATCAAAATCATCACCGTGGGCAAATGACTGTCTTAATGCGTCAAGCTGGGTTACAGGTTCCAGGTATTTATGGACCTGCTAAGGAAGAGTGGGCAGCTGCCGGGATGGAAGCTCCGAAAATGTAATAACGAAAAAGACAAGGTAACTGCACCTTGTCTTTTTCTGTAACTTGTTTCATGTGAAACTTTATAACGCATCTTCCTTCTCAATATTTCTAATTCCATAATAAGCAATCATAATACCAATAGCCGCAAGTGCTAATTGAAGTGGTAGAAAAGTTGCTAATGAGAATTCTGGCTGACTTTGACATGCAATCATCACAACAAGTAAGGAAGAAACAATCGTTGTTGGAACAGAGTATTTACGCATACCAAAATATAAGGGAATTACCCCTGATCCTGCAGCTGCCATAGCAAAAGGAATCACTTTTATACCTTCTTGAATCAACTCAGCTACCGTTATTGTATTCGGAATAACTAACATATAACTATTCAATGTAAAGAAGATACCTATTACAAAAATATTAGATAATAAAACTGTTACAAACGTTAGCATTGCTATGATTAATAACTTACTAGCAATGATTTTTTTTCGACTAATTGGATACGAAAACATGAGTAATATTGTTTTGTTTTTATATTCTTCAATTACTAATTTTGCAATTAATACTCCCGCAAAGACAATAAATGTTCCTCGCACCATTGCACTTGCCATTAAAAGAATTCCTTGAGGATTTCCTAGTTCTACATCCCCTTCAATCTGTGACATATAGCTTACAAAAAATAGCATCGCAATCATCACTATATTTGCGATAATCGCACCTTTTATATACCATCCAAGCTTAGATTTCTTCATTTCTAGCTTTATAAGTTGCAGCATTTTATCCCCCTTAGTTCATCTATTTTATTTTTAAAAATCCACCGGTTTGATTTTATTGTTTATTCATTGGTAATACTTTACGATAATTTCTCGATAAAAAATTCAAATAAATACGAAGATACTTCCAACTAAAATAGGCGATGCTTCCCACGATTCCACCTATGATCAGAGCATAAACCATGCTCCACTCCTGAGGAATTGATAAACCAGGACCCATATCCATTTGTACCCATGTAACTCCAAAGGAACGAATAATACCTGCAATTAATATAAGTACAGTACAAAAACCGAAACCGTACGCAATCGTTGCCAAAACTGGAACAACAATAACGCTTAATAGTCCCGTCGTACAGTAAAAAAACAGCATAGCAAATATGCCACTGACGGAACGAATTGATTTTTTCTGCATGATATATTCACCTCTTCTGAATATTATTTGATACATATAGTGCCTTTTTTACTTAAAATCTCCACCTTATTTGATGCATCACCAATTACACCTTCTTTTGTTTTTTCCGTATTCGTTCTTTTCTTAAACCCATTTAAACTCACTGCTATATCGGATGAGTCGCTGTTAGCAGCAAGCTGTAATGAAGTTGGAGCTTCTTTATAAGACACACTAATATCTCCTGATTTTGTTTCTATAAGTAATGACTTCCCTTCTATTGTCTCTTTAATCAATACTTCACCATCTGTTGAAGTAACCTTGATCTTAGGGCTCCTTACATTTGTAAGGTAGTTATCACCGGTAGTAGAAGCTACAGATAGTTCCTGTAACGAACTATTTTTCAAACTTAGTTCCCCACCTTTTGATGTAAAATTACCTTTTTTTGCTAATAGTCCCTCAATCTTTTCAGCACCAGATTCGTTTGAAAATACAATATTCTTAGTTGTTACATCATTCATTTTTATATCACCAGAACTATTATTCAATGTAATCGTATCTACTCCATTTTTGGGGATGGAAATATAAATAATACCTTTCTTTCCAAAACTGAATCCTCCCGCAAAACCTTCCTTTTGCCCTTTCTGATCCACAACAATTTTCTTTCCATCCTTTTTCATTGTTACAGGATCATTCTTCTTATCTTCCTGCTTTCCCTCAACTGCGATTGCTACTTTGTTTGATTGTGCACTTTTGATCGCAACATCCCAATTTTCGTTATTTATTTCTATTTCTTCTACGCTATCTACCATAAAAGAAGTTTCTGTTTCAAAACTCTTTGCCCCTACTTCCTTGAGACTAAAAACTACTCCTGCAACTAGAACTATTAAAATAGAACCTAACATTATTTTCTTCATTTTTTACTCCCCAGTTCATTTTAAATCCACATCTTATTCAAGATTGTATCTGTATTTAAGCCACATCCATTTTATCCACTTTGTGATAAGAGAGATAGCCAATTGCAAGACCTAATAGACAAAACGCAATCGGCACTACAATGAAATCAAACAAACTAATCTGTCCTTCCCCATTAGAAACAGTTGAGTTAATCAATAATCCAATTATTATAGACGAGGTAATCGTTGTAGGAGTTGACTTTTTTCTCATACCAAAATATAAAGGAATCAGACTTACTCCAGACATCATAAATGCACTAATAAAGGTAGCTGGAATTGTAGCAATCATTTCATCCATAGCAACACGTGCTTCAAAGAATCCTATCATTGGATTTAAGAAGAATGTTAACATGCTAATAATAAAAGTAGAGATAACGATACTCCCAAAACAAAATCCAAAGACAATCGCTAACTTAGCTTGCATTAATTTTTTTCGTTGTAATGGATAGCAAAATAATAATTGCATCGTTTTATTTTTGTATTCATCAATAACTAAACGTGATAAAATAACAGCTGAAAAAATCATAAATGTTGTTCTAATAAAAATATTTGTTAAAGACATGAACCCTATATAATCTGGAAACATCCTCTCACTCTCAGCATTAGAACCCCATGCCATGAGACCGACCGCAACAAAAATTGCTATACTGTAAATGGTTACTCCTTTAAAATAGCGAGATAAACAATGTTTTTTCCATTCTAATTTCATCAATTTAAGCATGGCGCTGCTCCCCCATCTACTACATTTTTTGCTATACTTATTTACCCTTATTTAAACAAATCCACTTGTTCGATTTTTCTTATGGCCATGTAAGCAATAAATAGACCAATACACGCTATCATGATAGGTATCACAATAAAACTGAATAACGAAATTTCACCATTCAAGCTAGAAGCAAATAAACACGTAATAATAATTGCAGATACAAATGTTGTCCGGACTGAGTACTTTTTCATTCCAAAGTAAAGTGGGATTAAACTGATTCCTGTTGATGCTAAAGCATTCAAAAATAATGTAGCTGCGTTCTGAGTTAGAATCGCCACCGTTAACGGTTCCATGATTACTGGATGATATACATTTAAAACATAAACGAAACTAAACAGAATAATTTCCGAAATTATCATTGCGCATAGCGTAAACAGAATAATGATAAGAATTTTTGCTGCCATCATTTTTTTTCGATTAATCGGATACATAAACATAACTGTCATCGTTTTATTTTGAAACTCTTGAATAATAAATTTTGCAATCAAACTTGCTCCAAAAATCATAAATACCGCTCGAGAAAAACGATCAATAAATTGAAAGGCACTTTCATAGGTATCAAGTTCCCCATCAAAAATAATTACTGGAATAAATATAGAAACAATACATATTGCGATGAGTGCCCCTCTAATAGTCGGCCACAACTTAAATTTCATAAGCTCAAGCCTCATTAAATTAAGCATGGATTCCCTCTCCATTTACAAGATTTAAGAAATACTCTTCTAATGAGCTATGCTTTTTATTTATACTTTCAATTTCTATATCATTCATGATCAGCGTTTTAGAAATTGCTTGTTGCGTCTCTGTCATTTCATACACGCGAATGATACTCTCACTCATAATTTTATAGTTTGTTATGCTAAGTTTATTTTCTAAAATATAAGCTGCTCGTTTTACATCTTGAACGTGAATTTCAATATACTCCGTTTGCTTACCATTAATACTTTTCATCGAAACTTCTTTTATCAATTTTCCATTTTGAATCACACCAATCGTATCTGCCATTTGCTCCATTTCTCCTAAAATGTGACTAGAGACTAATAGAGTAATTCCATATTCTTTACAAAGCATTTTAAATAAATCACGTAATTCTCTAATCCCGATTGGATCTAAACCGTTGATTGGTTCATCTAAAATTAATAACTCAGGTTTCGTCAAAATCGCTCTGGCAATTCCTAATCTTTGTTTCATCCCTAGTGAAAAGTCTTTCACCTTTTTATTCTCCACGTTGTGTAAATTGACAAGATCTAATGCATGCTCAATTCCTTTCTTATCGTAGTAACCCATATATTCGCAATGGAGATGTAAATTTTCCTGAGCTGTTAATTTTTCATAAAAAATAGGATACTCTATAATCGTTCCCATGCGTTTTAACACTTCATAAGATGTATCTGTTAACTTCTCACCAAAGATTTCAATATCCCCACTCGTCGGTTTTATTAAATTAGTAATCATCTTCATAATCGTTGTTTTACCAGCACCATTTGGTCCTAAAAACCCGTAAATTTCTCCTTTTTTCACATGCATGTTGACCCCGGAAATTACTTCTTTTCCGTAAAACACTTTTGTTAATTGGTTTGTTTTTAATATATATGTCATACTGTTTCCCCTTTCGCATCATCTTATATTCCTATTATAGTCAATGAATGTCTCTTTTCTCTTACCCATTCCTTACAAATTCCTTAATTCAAAAAAGCTTGTAGAACCCTCTTTTCTACAAGCTAAAATTTCATTTTCTTCAGCACAATTGTAAATACTGTTTTCTCATATGGCTTACTAAAAAGATGAATTTCTCCACCTAACGCTTCCACAAGTCTTTTCGTAATCGTAAGTCCAAGGCCGCTTCCTTGATACAACCTATTTCTCGAATCTTCTAACGTGTACATCCGTTCAAATACTTTATCAATATGAGATTCATCAATTCCCTTCCCGCGGTCCCATACATCAACATACACATACCTATCATCATCTCTTAATGCCATGCCAAGTGTTTTACCATCATATCCGTACGCAATCGCATTGGAGATTAAATTATTTAGCACCCGTCCCAATACTTCAGCATTTCCAAGTGCGTATACATTTTTCTCCGGTATATCGATATGCACCTCAAATCCTTTCGTCGTCAATAAATCATAAAACGATAAAATTCGCTCTCGGCACACTTCATTCATATTCACCTTTGTCATTTCAATTGCTTTATCTCCAGATTCTAATTTTGTCAAATCAAAGAACTTATGAATGAGTTCCATAACTTCTAACGTTTTTATATGTACCTTTTCTAATAATACTTGTTGTTCTTCTTTGTTCATCGTTTTATCTGTATTTAACATTTCTATATACCCAAGAATAACAGTGAGTGGTGTTTTTAAATCATGTGAGATATTAGAAAGCATTTTTCGCATGGAGATCTCTACTTTCGCATGATCGGCATTCGTTTTTTGTTTTGCATCTAATAAATGATTAATCGCTACTAATAATTTTTGTAGTTCTTTCTCATCCGTCATCACTAATAATTTCTCACCTGTTTGTTTTGCTACAATCTCTTGCAACTTTTCATATGTATAACGTAAATTTGCGCTTTTACTTTTCTGCATTCTATATTGAAGGTAAATCACACCTACTAAAATGCAAATAACGATTGTCAAAAGAGTGACCATACTATATCACTTCCAGCTTGTAGCCAATGCCCCATAGTGTTTTAATATACTTTGGATTAGATGGATCATCTTCAATCTTTTCACGCAATCTTCTCATATGAACATTAATTACATTATCATCACCATAATATTCTTCATTCCAAATAAGATTATAGATTTGCGCTTTTGTAAATACACGATTTTGATTCTTCACAAATAATTTTAAAATCTCAAACTCTTTCAAAGTAAGTTTTAACTGTTTTTCTCTTTTTTGCACGATAAAGTTGATCGGATCAATTTTCAAATCACCAATCTTAATTATTTCTTCTTTCTGCTCTGCAGCTGAATACTTTGTCGATCTTCGAATGCTTGCCTTAACCCGTGCTGCCAGTTCAATCATAGAGAATGGTTTACAGATGTAATCGTCTGCCCCGAGGCCTAAACCGATTGCTTTATCCACATCTGTATCTTTTGCAGACATCATTAAGATCGGCACAGCGCTTTTTTCGCGAATGATTCTTACAACCTCTAAACCATCTAGCTTTGGCATCATGATATCGAGAATGATTAAATCAAACCTTTCTTTTGCAAACTTAATAACAGCTTCTTCTCCGTCACAAGCTGTTATGATAACAAATCCTTCTTTGGTTAAATAGTTTTCTACCATCTCACGAATGGATAGATCGTCTTCTACTAGTAAAATATGATGTGGCATGTTTCTATCTCCTTTTTTACAAACATTAACAATTTAATTGTAACTGAAGGAACTAAAACTGAAAAGAATTATTCGAAAATTCAATCCAACTTTCCTTCCTTCCTCAACAATGATATGATAAAATTCACTACTAATATGCACAATTTCACTTTATATAAAGGAGACTTACCATGTCAGAAAATAAAAAAGTAAGCTTAGCTGATTTAATGCGTGAACAACTTGCAAAGAAAAAGCAAGGGAATGGAAATGGCGCAAATGCGAAAAACAAAAGTCAAGCAACGAAAAAACTACAAAACCAGCAAACAAAAAAGCCAAATAACCAACGCAGACGCACAGGTGTGTAAATGAACGGACAAAAACGATCTAATATTTCACCAGGCCTTGAAGTTGACATTGTCTTAAAGAAAGATCAACGTACTGGTACACTCACTCGAGGGATTGTAAAAGACATTTTGACAAACTCGCCATCTCACCCGCACGGCATTAAAGTGCGATTGCAAGATGGACAAGTTGGCAGAGTACAGCATATTGTTCAATAAGAAAAGGAGCTCACTTTGAAATTGAGCTCCTTTTTTCTGTTCGAACCGATATGACGCTATTCTATTTTCATTAGCCTTTCATTTTTTCGATAAAGACTACTTTTAAGTAGTTACCTTCTTTAAATTGATCAATCGTACGGAAATCTTCTGGCAGTGAATGTTCTTCTAATATTTTGTATTTCCCGTTCATTTCTTTAAAAGCGGTGTCGATAAAACCTTTAAACTTTTTCATATCGAACGTACTACAGTTTGTAGAAGCAACAATAATACCGTTATTTTCTGTAATAGCGATTGTTTCTTTTAATAAATTCTTATAATCTTTCGCTGCACTAAATGTATATTTTTTAGAACGTGCAAAGCTCGGAGGATCTAATACGACCATATCAAATTTCATTTGTTTCTTCGCTGCGTATTTAAAATAATGAAATACATCTTCTACGATAATATCTTGTGCTTCGTAATCGATGCCATTTACGCTAAATTGTTCAATTGTTTTACTTAAGCTACGATTTGCAAGGTCAACACTTGTTGTTTTTGTTGCTCCGCCAAGCGCTGCAAATACAGAGAATGCACCTGTATAAGAGAACATATTTAATACTGTTTTTCCCTTCGCATATGTATCACGAATTTGTTTTCGCACGTTACGCTGATCTAAGAATACGCCAACCATTGCTCCGTCATTTAAATACACCGCAAAGTTTACACCGTTCTCTTTCACAATGATTGGGAACTCACCGCGCTCTCCAGCTACAAAGTCGTCATCTTCAATATATTTTCCTTTTGTATCAAAACGCTTCTTCTCATAAATCCCTTTAAAGTTTGTTACTTTTTGAAGTGCACCGACAATTTCATTTCTAAAAGTGTAAATCCCTTCACTATACCAGCTTATTACGTAATAGCCATCATAATAATCAATGATTAAACCACCGAGACCATCGCCTTCACCATTTACAACACGGAATGCTGTTGTATCATTTGATTTATAAAAGCTTTTTCTCTTATGTAACGCTGATTTTATTTTGCTTTCAAAAAAAGATTGGTCAATGCTCTCTTTTTCTTTTCGCGTTAAAATCCAACCGTATCCTTTATTTTGCTTTCCATAGTATCCTTTTCCAAGAAATTGGTTCTTCTCATCGACAATTTTGATGATTTGTCCCTCTTCACGTATATCATGTAAGTTTTGAATTGCATCTTTTAAAATAAGTGGATAACCACTTTTGATTTCTTTTATAAATTTCGGTTTTATCTTTACAGTTACTTCTGATCGCATGTAATGTCTTCCTTTCCATTTGAATGCTTTCTATCAAGTAGGAAGCATTTAAAAAACGAGACCGAAAAAACAGCCTCGTTTCACTATACCATATTATTGCTTTGCGAGTACAACTAGCTCGTCACCCGGCATAACTGTTATATATTTAAATAATGTTGAGAAAGTAAGACTACCATCACTATGACGAATAAATAGTAGTACGTCTTCGGATTCCCTCTCTTCCTTGTTAATTTTTTGTTCTTGCTCTACTTGAATCGTTTTAAACTTATAACCTGATTCCATTTTTCTATTTAGTTCTTCATAAATTTCATCTTCTCCAAATAATAAATGCGCCTTTTTCGAAAGTGAAATACGTTCCTGTGCAATCTTTTCCACATCATGAATCGGTAACAAAAATGTATTATGATGGCCAAACTGTGGTACATACGTGTTTGCTACTAAAACGTTATACGAATCCGTATCTGTAACGGCAATTAAGTATTCATACTGATTCATGTCTACTTCAAATTGCAGTTGTTCTGAGAGCACTTGACCATTATATGTCTTAAGCCCTTTTTCCCTTGCACATTGCAAATGTTCTTCTGATACATCAACGATTAGCGTTGGAATCCCCATCTCCTTACAATGAACACCAAATGCCGCAGAAAATTTACTAGCCCCTGAAATTAAGATTCCTGGTGGCTGTGTATTAGCAAGCCCCAATTTTTTTGCTAGAAATCCGATAGAAAATCCATGAGCACAAACAGTCGTAATAACTAGTGCAAATGTAAGTGCTGTTAATATAGAAGCATCTTGATAGCCTTCTTGTAATAACTCCGTTGCAAAGTAACTTGATACTGTTAATGCTACAATTCCTCTCGGTGCAATCCAGCCAACTAATGCACGTTCTGGTTTTGTTAATTCTGTTCCAATCGTCGATACCCAAATGGATAACGGACGAACAACGAATAACATCATGAGTACAAAACTAATAATTGGCCAACTAAAGATCTCCATAATTGTCGTTCTTGGAAGTGACGCCGTTAAGATGATAAAGACTGTCGATGTTAGTAGTACTGAAATATTTTCATTGAAATGACGAATATCACCAATGGATGAAATATATTTTTTCATACGGGCAAGCGTAATTCCCATTACTGTTACTGCTAACATACCCGTTTCATGCATCACTTCATCTGTAATACCAAAGCATAGTAGTACTGTCACAAGCAGAATCGGTGCCTTTAAATATTCTGGTATTTTCCCTTTTAAAATCATATAACTCATAAATATTCCAAAGATATACCCTAATACCGTTGCAAAGATAGAACCCGCAAAGAAGTACAGCAATGTCTGTAAATGTACACTTTCTTTCGTTAAGAAATTGACAATTTGAAAAGCAAATACAGCAAGCAATGCACCAAATGGGTCTACAATAATACCTTCCCATTTTAAAATGGCTGCGGTTCTTGATTTTAACTTTGCTTGCCTTAATAATGGAATAATTACTGTTGGTCCTGTTACGATAAACAGTCCTCCAATAATAAAAGCAACTGCCCAGTCTAACCCCGCAACATAATGCGCGGCTAATGACCCTGCAATCCAAGCGATAAACGCTCCAAGTGTAACAATGCGAAACACCGGTTTCGATAATCCTCTAAGTTCACGAATATCTAAACTTAAACTTCCTTCAAATAATATAATTGCTACTGAAAGTGATACGAGCGGGCTAAAAATATCACCGAGTACCTCTTTTGGGTTGATAATACCAAACACAGGACCAATTAATAACCCTGCAATTGCCATTACAACAATAGCAGGAAGCTGATAACGCCACGCTGTCCACTGTGATGCAATTCCTAATGTAACAATAATAACGATACTAAGTAACAATGATTCAACCATAATGCCCTCCTTATTCATAGTATTGCGAAAGCATAGCCTAATCCATACTTTGCATATAGTTCATTTTTGTTTTGTTTTAATAATATATAACCTTATTAACTATTTAGTCAAATGAAAAAGGAGCTTTCCTCTTTCAGGAAAACTCCTCTCACTTACTTCTCTACAACGATGTCTCCCTTTTGAAAAACAGAAACGACATATCCAACAAACATACCAATCATTCCTGGAATGAGCCACCCGATTCCTACACTATAAAGCGGAACTTTTTCTAAAATCGGCGCTAATGCTGCAATTTGAATATGCGCATTATTTAAACCATCAAAGAAGCTAATAACAAACGCTCCTACAATACCACCCACAAACATCGCTAGCGGAATACGAATGTAATTTTCAATTAGCGATAATACGATTAACACGATTCCAATTGGATAGATTGCAATTAAAATTGGTAACGCTAATGCATTTAATTGTGTTAAACCTAGATTTGCTACCATAAATGCTAATACGCAGAAGATGAACACAACTTTTTGATAAGAAAGCTTTGATAGTAATGCTGAGAAATATTCTCCACAAGCTGCGACAATCCCAACAGAAGTTGTTAAACATGCAGCTGCAATTGCTAATCCAAGTAGTAGTGTCCCGTAACTTCCGAATAAATGATGAACAACGTTTGTTAAAATAACGCCACCGTTTTCTCCCATACCAAGGGATACACTAGAAGCTCCGAGATAAGCAAGTGCTAAGTAAATAATCAGTAAACCAAGCGCTGCAATAATCCCTGCAACAATTGTTACTTTTGCAATACTTTTCTTGTTTGTAATTCCTTTTCCTTTTAAAGTATTGATCACCACATTTCCGAAAACAAGTGCTGCTAATCCATCTAAAGTTAAATATCCATCAATAAACCCTTTGAAAAGTGGGTCTTTATATGTTTCTGTTGGTGCTCCAAACTCACCCATCGGTGAAATAAGTGCTTTTACTACAATAACTGCAATTATAGCTAATAAAATTGGTGTTAATACTTTTCCAATACGTCCTACTAGTTTCGAAGGATTTAGTGCCAAATAAAAAGTCACTGCAAAGAAAATAAATGTAAACATAACAAGTGGATAACCCGCACCAGCGACTGAATTTGGTAAAAATGGAGCAACTGCCATTTCATAAGCAACAGTTCCTGTACGGGGTACACTAACAAATACACCTAAGCATAAATAAATCGCTACGATAAAAACAAGTGAAAATAACGGATGTACGCGACCTGCGAGTGAGTTGATATCTCCTTTTAAAGCAATGGCGATTACTCCCAGTAAAGGAAGCCCTACACCTGTAATCACAAAACCAAACAATGCAATCCATACATCTGTTCCAGCACCTTGTCCTAATGCTGGCGGGAAAATCATATTACCTGCACCGAAGAATAACGCAAATAACATTAAGCTTATCGCAAATATCTCAGATAATTTTAAAGATGATTTCATTTTTTCTCTACCTCCTAAAAAATCATTAAACAGACGAAATATTCAGAAATATAAACTCGTTACATTTCCTCTTTCAATCCTACTTCCCCTATAAAAGAACGCAAAAAACACCCGTCCCTAACAAAGGGACGAGTGTTGAAATCGTGGTTCCACCCTTATTCTAATAAAATGAATCTATAACAAAATAAACTCATTTTATAGCTCGTGTAAATTGATAACGGTTTTATCCGCCAAGAATTACAATGCATCATGCAGTTCACTCTTGAAGTTTAGAGGTGGTAAGTGTATCTTTTCGTATTAGGAAGCTCACAGCCTAAGGCTTCCCTCTCTGAGAATCGTAAAAAATAACTCGTGTCCTCATCATTACTTTTCAAAATATATTGTCGAATCTTGTTGTTTTTTATTATATGGGCTATTTTTAAAAAAATCAACAGTTTTATTTTTTCTGACAAAAAAATAAAAAAAGAGAAAGAGTATACTCTTTCTCCAGGATTTCATAGTTGCTTCAGTAGTTCTTGCAATTCCCTCTCTGTGAGGTTTCGCCACTTTCCAACCTCTAACCTGTCAAGCTTAATATTCATAATGCGTACCCGTTGTAGCTTCGTTACTGTATATCCAAATGCACGGCTCATTCGGCGAATCTGTCTATTCATCCCTTGCGTTAAAACAATTCGAAATATCGAGTGATCTACTCTTGTCACTTCACATGGTTTTGTCATCCCATCTTTAATCTTCACACCGCGGCTCATTCCATCAATAAACCAATCTGTAAACGGCTTATCAACTGTTACAATATATTCTTTTTCATGCTCATGGTCACCGTGTAAGATTTGATTGGCAATTGCCCCGTCATTTGTCAGTAAAATTAGCCCCTCTGACGCTTTATCTAAGCGACCAACTGGAAAGATTCTCTCCGGGTGATTAATATAATCAATGATGTTTCCTTCAATATGTTCCGCAGCCGTACAAGTAATCCCAACAGGTTTATGGAAGGCAATATAGATTTTTTCTTTATCCTCTTTTTCAATCGCTTTACCATCAATCGATACAATATCATCCGTCGTAACAATCGCACCATGCGTACAAATTTCACCGTTAATTGCCACGCGTCCTGCTTTAATGAGACGATCTGTTTCTCGCCTTGAGCAGGAACGTGCTTCGCTTATAAATTGGTTAATTTTCATTGTTTGTTCCTTTTTTCTTATAGATTATCCGAAAAGAAAAAGCATCAATCTCAGACGGTATAATCATGCTGAGATTGACGCTCTCTTACTTCGCAAAAACCACTAAATAAATAACCCCAATCACAAAAAATATGCCGCAACAAGCTAACAATACTTTTGCAAGTTTGTCCATAAACATAATGGTTTACCCCTTTTGCTTGTTTTTTTGCTATTTTAATTCGACAACTGTAACGCCGAGGCCTCCCTCACCCATATCACCATAACGGTAGTTTTTCACGCCGCGATGTTTTTTCAAGTAATCTTGTACACCTTGACGCAGTGCTCCCGTTCCTTTTCCATGAATGATCGATACGCGCGGATAGTTTGCAAGCTGTGCATCGTCTAAATACTTTTCTACACGCATCATCGCATTTTCAAATCGTTCACCGCGGAGATCAAGTTCTAAGGAAACATGATAATCTCTTCCCTTAACAGTTGCGACTGCTTTTTTCTCAACCGGTTGTGGTGAGTTAATGTATTCCATATCAGGTTCTTTTACTTTCATTTTTAGAATACCAATTTGGACATTCCATTCATTCTCACTTACTTTTTTCAGCAACTGGCCTTTTTGACCAAATGTTAATACTTTTACTTCATCGCCTGGTCTTAATTGTTGTTTTGGCGCTGTATTTTTCACTTTTACTTTTTGTTTTTTCACAAGCTCTGGCGCTGCCCCTTCTAGACGGCTTTTCGCTTCAATTAACTCGTGATCTTTCACATTTGCAAGCTGCGCTTTACGTAACTGACGAAGTTCGTGAATGATGCCTTCTGCTTCTTTTTTCGCAGCTTCTACTTTTTCTTCGCCCTCTTTTTGCGCTTTTAATAATCTTTCATCGCGCTCATCGTTAAATTCAATAATTTGACGTTGTAATTCACGATGAAGTTTTTCAGATTGTTTACGATGCTCTTCTGCTTCGTTCCATTCGCGCTCTGCATTTTTTTGACTTTCTTCTAGCTTCGCAATCATATTTTCGATTTTATTCGTATCGGTACTAATATGATTACGAGCACGATCAATTACTCGGTCAGATAAACCAAGACGTTTGGAAATTTCAAAAGCGTTACTGCGTCCCGGTACACCTATTAATAACTTATAAGTTGGGCTTAATGTATTTACATCAAACTCCACACTCGCATTAATCACTTGTTCACGATTATAACCATATGCTTTTAGCTCTGGATAATGCGTTGTTGCGACAACACGCGCTCCGCGGTTATATACTTCATCTAAAATAGAAATCGCAAGGGCTGCCCCTTCTTGCGGGTCTGTTCCAGCACCTAATTCATCAAATAATACTAAGCTTTCAAAATCAGCTTTTTCTAAAATATCTACAATGTTCACCATATGTGAGGAGAACGTACTCAAACTTTGTTCAATCGATTGTTCATCACCGATATCAGCAAAGATATTTTTAAACACACAAATCTCTGATTCATCCATTACTGGAATATGAAGACCAGACTGCGCCATTAATACACAAATACCCACTGTTTTTAATGTAACCGTCTTACCACCTGTATTCGGACCTGTAATAACAATTGTTGTGAAGTCTTTACCTAACATAATATCATTTGGCACGATGATTTCTGGATCGATAAGTGGATGACGCGCTTGTCGTAAATCCATATATCGCTCATTATTTACAATTGGCTTCGTTGCTTTAATACGCTTTGCATAAAATGCTTTTGCGAAAATGAAGTCAAGGTTTGCAATAACCTCTACATTTGCTAATACAATATCAGCTTCAACTGCTACTTCTTCTGTTAACATCATTAAGATGCGTTCTACTTCTTGTTTTTCTTTCACACGTGCTTCTTGTAAGGCGTTATTTAGTTCCACAATCACTTGTGGCTCAATAAATAACGTTTGTCCAGACGCTGATTGATCATGGACAATACCGCCATATACACCACGGTATTCCTGTTTCACAGGAATTACGTAGCGATCATTACGGATTGTTACAATTGCATCTGATAACATCTTCTGTGCATTAGAAGACCTCGTCATATTTTCAAGTTTCTCACGAATGCGGCTTTCTGCAGTACGGATTTGGTTACGAATACCACGCAATTTATCACTTGCGCTATCAAGTACTTCGCCACCATCGCCAATACAGCTTGTAATTTTCTTTTCTAAATCATATAAAGATACGATTTGTGCCACATGTGTTTCTAAAATTGGTAGCTCTACACCATTATCAATCATATCTTCAATGAATCGCTTCATTTGGCGACTACCATACATCGTACTTGCGATATCAAGCAGTTCATGTGGGCTTAACATACTGCCAATTTTCGCACGTTTTACATTTGGACGAATATCAAAAATCCCGCCGAGTGGTACATGTCCTTTTAAACGAATGACTTTCGCTGCTTCATCCGTTGTTTCTTGCATTTCTACAATTTCTTCAAAATTTGTACTTGGCATAAGGCTCTTCACTTTATCACGACCAAGCGAAGATGCAACATGCTCAAGTAATTGCTCTTTTACTTTGTTATATTCTAATACACGCAACGTTCGTTCTAACATAGTTGCACGTCCCCCTTGTGTTACTTATTCCGTTTAATAAAATCTAATAAACGTTCAATATCCCATGTATTAATCACGTTATCTTTTTGAATCCAACCTTTACGAGCTACCGCTACACCTGTTTCCATATCTTCTAACATTTCAAGTGTATGGGCATCCGTATTAATTGCTACTTTTACACCAGCATCTTGTGCTTGTTTTAATAGCTTTGCACTTAAATCTAGACGGTTCGGATTCGCATTTAATTCTAAAACTGTATCAGTTTCTTTTGCGAGTTCAATCAGTAAATCTGTATCTACATCGTACCCTTCGCGGCGTCCAAGAAGACGACCTGTTGGGTGAGCAATCATTGTAACATGCTTATTTTCAATCGCTGTGCGCAAGCGTTTCATAATTGTTTCACGATCTTGTGAGAAGCTAGAGTGGATTGCTCCAATTACATAATCAAGCTCCGCTAATACTTCATCATCAAAATCTAGCGTTGCATCTGGTAAAATATCCATTTCGATTCCGCGTAAAATTGTGATATCTGGGTATTTTTCGTTAATACGCTCAATTTCTTTTCCTTGCTCACGAAGACGTTCTTTCGTTAAACCATTTGCTACTTTCAAGTATTGTGAATGGTCGGTAATTGCCATAAATTTATACCCACGCGCGCGGCATGCCTGTACCATTTCTTCAATCGAAAAAGCACCGTCGCTCCATGTTGTATGCATATGTAAATCACCTTGTATATCAGAGAACTGAATTAAATTCGGATATTCTTTAATTAACTCAATCTCCTTTCCATCTTCACGCACTTCTGGTGGGATGAATGGCAGGCCAAAATGAGCAAAGAATGCCTCTTCTGTTTCAAATGTTTTCACTTCACCTGTTTCTAAGTCTTCCACACCATATTCACTAATTTTTTCACCTTTATCTTTCGCAATTTGGCGCATTCTTACGTTATGATCCTTGGACCCTGTAAAATGATGAAGCGTTGTAATAAATTCTTCAGGTTTTACAAGACGGAAATCAATTGAAATATCGTATTCATATTGAAGACGAACAGATACCTTTGTATCACCACTTGCAATCACTTCAATCATATTATCAAATTGCAATAAATGTTCACGTACTGCTGCTGGATTTTCCGTTGCAATAATGAAATCTAAATCTTTCACTGTTTCGCGAATACGTCGCAAACTCCCAGCGCGAGAAAATCGAACAATTTCCTGGATATTCGACAATTTCTCTTCTATTTCCCCGGCAATAGGCAGGACCATTGCAATCGGTAAACGCTCCGGACGAGAGCCAACTTGAGCGATTGCTTCTAATATTTTCTCTTCCGTTTTCTTACCGAATCCCGCCAGTAGCTGTACTTTATTCTCTTCACACGCTTTTTGCAATGTCTCCATATCAATAACACCAAGTTCTTTGTACAACTTCGCTACTTTCTTGCCGCCAAGCCCTGGCAATTTTAATAATGGTAATAGGCTGCTCGGTACTTCCTTTTCAAGCTCCTCTAATACTTCTGAAGTTCCAGCTTCAATATATTCTTGAATTACCGCCGCTGTTCCTTTTCCGATGCCTGGAATTTTTGTAAAATCTTCAATTTCGGAAAGACTACGATCGTCGCTTTCCAATGCTGCTGCCGCTTTACGAAATGCTGATATTTTAAATGGATTTTCGCCCTTTAGCTCCATAAAAAGGCCGATTGTCTCTAGTAATTTAATCACTTGTTTTTTATTCACTTTCATTCTTGCCCCGCCTTTCTTTCATAGAAAAAAAACTCCTCTTTCCGAAAAAAGAGAAGTTATACTCTGCTACCAGTCTGCCATAGTTCCTTCACCTTTTCAGAAAGAATCGGTGTATCGTCTACAATTATTTTGCTAATTGATGATTTTTGTAATGGTGTTTGTACTTGTTCAATCGGAAGAATTGTTCCAATAATAATTAAGACAAACAAGATAATATACACTTCTAAAAAGCCAAGAAGTGCCCCAGCAAATGCATTTACTTGCTTTAAAACGGGAATTTCTGTAAACATATTCAGGAGATTCCCAAGCAATGAAAGTGCGATTTTTGTAATAATAAACAATACAATAAACGCAATTGCTTGATAGAATACTGCTTCGATATTATTCGCATCAATCCATTCTGGAACAGATACGTTCTTATCAAATGGATACGGAATAAATTTCTCAAGCACTGGCGCTAAATCTTTACAGTACCAGTATGCAACAAGGTATGCGATAATAAAGCTTGTTAACTTTACAAGTTGCAAGACAAACCCTCTTCTTAAACCGAGGAAAAATCCCATAACAAGCAGTACAATGATAATAATATCAATCATGTTATTCCATTCCTTTTTTTGTCATACTTTCTTTCAATTTTTCATGTTCATCTTTTAATTTTATGTAATCGTGTATGACGTTTACCGCCGTCAATACCGCTAGTCTACTCGTATCAAGCGAAGGATTCTTGGCATTGAGTTCGCGCATTTTATCATCCACAATCGCTGCTACCATGCGGATATGACTTGTACTTTCATCGCCAACAACTGAATATTGCTGACCATAGATTTCTACATTAATTCGACTTTTATTTCCCTTTTGTTGTGACAACTCACCGGCCTCCAATCACGTACAGAATCCTAAAGTTTATCATACCATGAACCATCATAATATGGAAACAGAAAGAACAATCCGATATGATAAAAATAACAATATTGAAAAAGGAGCGACTACTTTGTCAAATTCTATCGTAATCCAAACAAATCCTGCAACAATTGAAGACATGAAACAAAAGTATAAACAAGCAATTGCCCCGAAAGTTCCGCAAGGCGGTGTCTTTATGGCAAAACTCCCATCTTGTACCATTACGGCCTATAAATCCGGTAAAGTAATGTTTCAAGGTATTCGTGCTCAGGAAGAAGCAGCACGCTGGCAAGATGTTTCCCAAGCACCAAAATCTCCTGGTAAGAAAACAGTAAATTCGCATCCCTATGCTCCGCCCGCTACCATTGGAACAATGTCTATAGCCGGATCTGATGAAGTTGGTACTGGAGATTACTTCGGCCCCATGACAGTTGTTGCTGTATATGTAGATGCAAAGCAAATTCCTTTATTAAAAGAACTTGGTGTAAAAGACTCTAAAAACTTAAATGATGCACAGATCGCTGAAATTGCAAAGCAGCTGCTTAGCGTTGTTCCTTATAGCTCTCTCGTTTTGCATAATGAAAAATATAACGAAATGTTCGAAAAAGGAAACAATCAAGGTAAATTAAAAGCGCTCTTACACAATAAGGCTCTTACAAATTTACTGGCAAAGATCGCGCCAACAAAGCCTGAAGGCATCCTAATCGACCAATTCACGCAGCCTGATACATATTATAAATACTTGGCAAAGCAAAAACAGGTACAACGCGAAAACGTGTATTTTGCGACTAAAGGTGAAAGTGTTCATTTAGCAGTTGCCGCAGCTTCCATTTTAGCCCGCTACTCATTCGTAAAACAGTTTAATGAGCTAAGCAAAAAAGCAGGTATGCCACTTCCGAAAGGAGCAGGCAAACAAGTTGATATCGCCGCAGCTAAACTGATTCAAAAACTAGGGAAAGAACGACTTCCTGAGTTTGTGAAACTTCACTTTGCAAATACAGAAAAAGCATTTCGTTTATTGAAAAAATAACTATTTTTTAGTATCTACAATATATAAATGAACTAAACAAGGCGAAAAGAATCCGTATTTCTTTTCGCCTTGTTTTTTGTTATAATTTAAATATACAGAAATTTCATTTTATTAAAATTCAATTCTTTACACACTCATTATAAAACTATACAAAAGAGGGGATTACTTTGTTATTACTACAAATGATTTTGAATGTTTTAATAGGTAAACCACATGAAAAACAAAGCAGGATTAGAGAAAATATCCGATTATTAAACGAAGAACCAAAGTTTAATGAATTAATAGAACGGTATGGCAGATCTATCCTATTAAAATTTCGAGTTCGCAAATATATTGGTACTTATGATGCTTACGAATTGATTCATACCCCTAAAAAACTTGAACAATTTTGTAAAGAGCTTGAGAAAATGGTTTCAAAATGACAATACCTATAATAAGTCAGAGATAGGAATATTCACCTAAAAAAGAGCAGCTATTGAATCACTTTACAATAAAATTGTGAAAGAAATTGAAAATAAGAAAAATAAAACCGTATAAAAAGAGTAGTCATCTTGACTACTCTTTTTATACGGTTAACTACGCTTTTGTCTCTTATTTGATGAAGGCACTTTAAAGGAACCAGTTTCGTGCGTTGTAGTTCCTTGCCCTTCAACTTGCGAGGAACCAAGGCTTGCTCTAGAAGGATCTTTTTTTACTTTTTTACCCATTTCATTCACCCCTTTTTGTTACTTTTTACTTAGAAATAAGAAAGTATACAGCACAAAAAAGAGAGAGGATTTTCCTCTCTCTTTTTGCATATCTTAAAACTCTGAAGAACCTGGAGTTCTTGGGAATGGAATTACGTCACGGATGTTTGCCATACCAGTGATATACATTAGGAAACGTTCGAAACCTAGACCAAATCCAGCATGTTTTGTACCGCCGTATTTTCTAAGTTCTAAGTACCACCAGTAGTCTTCTTCATTCATGCCTAATTCTTTAATTCTGTCTACTAAAACGTCCATTCTTTCTTCACGTTGGCTTCCGCCGATTAATTCGCCGATGCCAGGAACTAGAAGGTCAGTAGCAGCTACTGTTTTACCGTCATCGTTCATACGCATGTAGAATGCTTTAATGTCTTTTGGATAGTCTGTTACGAATACAGGACGTTTAAAGATTTCTTCTGATAAGTATCTTTCGTGCTCTGTTTGTAAGTCAATACCCCATTCTACTGGGTATTTGAAGTCTGCATCTGATTCTTGAAGCACTTTAATTGCTTCTGTATATGTGATACGACCGAAGTCAGAGTTAATTACGTTGTTCATGCGCTCAAGAACTGTTTTATCAACAAAGCTGTTGAAGAATTCCATTTCTTCTGGTGCATGCTCTAGTACGTATTTCATTGCATATTTTAGCATATCTTCTGTAAGATCCATTACATCTTCAAGTTCAGCGAATGCAATCTCAGGCTCAACCATCCAGAACTCAGCAGCGTGGCGAGTTGTGTTTGAGTTTTCAGCACGGAATGTAGGTCCGAATGTGTATACATCACGGAACGCTAATGCATAAGCTTCAGCATTAAGTTGTCCACTTACTGTTAAGTTTGTTTCTTTACCGAAGAAGTCTTTTGATTCATCAACTTGTCCTTCTTCATTTTTTGGTAAGTTGTTCAGATCTTGCGTTGTTACGCGGAACATTTCGCCCGCACCTTCTGTATCACTACCAGTGATAATTGGTGTGTGAACATGTACGAAACCACGCTCTTGGAAGAACTGGTGAATCGCAAACGCTGCGATAGAACGTACGCGGAATGTTGCAGAGAATGCATTTGTTCTTGGACGTAAATGAGCGATTGTACGTAAATATTCAAACGTATGACGTTTCTTTTGAAGTGGGTAATCAGAATCTGATAAGCCCTCGATATCGATTTTTTCTGCTTTAATTTCAAATGGTTGTTTTGCCCCTGGCGTTGCAACTAGCTTACCTTCTACTTTAATAGAGGAGCTAAGCGGAAGCTTCGCAATTTCTTTAAAATTATCTAATTCTGTATCGAAAACGATTTGAACGCTTTTGAAAAAGCTACCATCGTTTAATTCGATAAAACCGAATACTTTTGAATCACGTAAGTTACGAATCCAACCTGATACTTGTACTGTTTGATCTACATATTTATCTGTATCTCTATACAGACTTTTTACTAATGTGTTTTCCATAGTGAATTTCTCCTTTGCTGATATATTTAAATACAAAAAAACCTTTCATCCATAAAGGGACGAAAGGTTAAACTTCGCGGTACCACCCAATTTGTCATAAAGACCAACTTTAACTCGTATGTAATACATACTTCCCGGTTTGTAACAGGCCGGATTCCCGTCTAAGTCTACTCTTGAATACAAGTTTCAATTTCGGTTAGCAACTCCAAGGTGTTCTTCACATATACCGCCTCATCAGGCTCTCACCGTCCCTGACTCGCTATGGATTATAGTATATACTACTTTTCCTTATCATCGTCTTTCATTTTGTTAAACTAAAATTAATGTACTACATTCGAGAGAAAGATGCAAGATGTCTTTAAACGTCTTACCACTCACGCCATTCTTCTGTTATATCTTCGTCTACTTCTAAACCAGCTATTGCCGCTGCTTCTGTAATAAACTCATATAATTCTTCCCGCTCTAACGTCTCAATAAAATAATCGTATTTTTCATTTAATTCATTTAGTGCAACTACCACATTCTCTACGCATTTCATAATCTCTTGTTCCGCTGGCTGCTCACCAACATTTTGTAAATCTCTTACATAATGATTTAAAACATTTGCGGTTTCTTTAATGTTTTCATCCGTGAAAATATCGTCTCCTTCATTCATTCTATCAGTCCAGTTAATTGTTGGCTGATGCTTTGCTAATTCTTCAAGTTTCATCATATCCCTCCGCTAAATCAAACTTAAATTCCTTTTCTGTGCAATCTTCGAATAATAAACCACATCTTAAAAAATAGTTCACGCTTCTTTTATAATACATCCTGTATCAATGTAAAAGGCTTTACCTGTATGTGCTTCAATCATCTTCACATGCCCATTAGTCTTCGGAAAGGCAGGCATATAGCACGCATGATAGCTTGTCACGTCTTCTTCAACTTCTTTTCCCCATGAAAACTCCATATCTACAGCGTTCATGACAATTTCTTTTGCTTCTTCAATTGAAATATTTGGTTCTAGAGAAATACCTACAATTTCCTTTTCATCAAAGTCACATGCTTGAAAACGAATGATATTTCCGGATTCTTTCCCTACGTTAATTGTCATACTATACACATCTACTTTGACATCATTATAAATATGTTGAAAATAAAAAACATACTCCGATTCGTATTCATCCCCTTCTTCCCACATAAGGTGATGAGATGGATGGCTTTTCTCCATCATAAATCTATCATTTGCATCTGGATAACGAGCAAATAAAAACTGTAGCGCTCTCTCTTTCGCTTTTTCTTCTGTCAATGCTTCTTTATTCTGTTTATATTGTTCATTATTCACTATACTCATATATTGTCCAGTCTCTTTATCTAAGCAAACTTGAATCACCTGCGACGATAGTTCCTCTTCTCTTCGGACGATATGTTGAACCTGCTCTTTTCTCGCCCACAATTCTATAACCTTATCATCCATTGTATTTGTATGAAACTTTATATGTTTATCACTTAATCCAATGAGCTCATGAATCCCATCTTTTTGCTCTGTACGTTTTTCTATTTTTTCATATTGTGGAAGAAATCCATCATAATTTTCTATTGTTTGTATTTCTCCATGCGGTCCAATGTGAAACACATAGTCTTTCGGTACATATACAAGATGATATGTATCATCACTGTTTGCAAATGTTTCTTTATCAGCCTTTGAGATCATTAATTCAAACTCCAAGTTTTCCATATACTTCGCTTTCGCATCTTCTTTTGAAATTGGATTTTCCGGATAATAAATTTGATATTCATCTACCTGACAAAGAAGCTGATACATACGACCATCTTTTGTCATATCAATCGTTATACCAGAATTCGGTAAAAACAACCCAAGTTTCTCATCTTTCTTTTCATAAACAATGTGATACATCATATCAAATTCAATTATATATGCAAAAAGAACGGACTGTATGAGATGCGGGGTAAACATATTTATAAAAGATTGTACTTTTTCATATATTTCAACATGGGATAATTGGTTATCTTCTACTTCCTCTAACTCTATATACGATTGAAAATAATCTATTTCTCTATTTTCATTCAATCCATAACACGCTATTATCTGCTCTGTATTTTTCTCACCAATCTCAAATATATTCTCTTCATTTTCTAAAGCAACTGTGCATAATTCTACATGTTCGTTCACTTTTAAATATGGCTTTAATTGTTCAGCTATTTTCTTCATAAATCCCCTCCGTCAAACTAAATATTTATTCCTAATTATAGACAATACACGATGAAAAGATATTTCTTTTTCTTCTATATAAAAATAATTCGTTTTTAAATATACTGCTAGATTCCTGTTACAAACATATCCCTTTTAAAGAATCAGCTGCTCTCTCAATCTTGTGCATAACAAAATATCGTAGTCAAAAACAAATAAAAAAAGCAACCAAACGGCTGCTTTTTTTATATTACTTACGTAACTCCGCACCAAATTTCTCTTCCACCGCTGTTAATACACGGTTATGTGCTTCTGTTACTTCTTCGTCTGTTAATGTACGTTCTGGATCGAAGTAATTCATAGAGAATGCAAGTGATTTCTTGCCTTCTTCCATTTTTTCACCTTCGTATAAATCGAATAGTGTTACTTCTTTTAGAAGTTCTCCACCAGCTTCCGCAATTACTTGCTTCATTTCGCCAGCTTTTACTTCTTTAGCCACTACAACCGCCATATCACGTGTCATAGATGGGAAACGTGGAATTGCTGAGTAGTAAGTTTCCTCTACGTCTGCACCGAATACTTTTACAAGAGATAGTTCAAATACAAATGTATCTTTCACATCTAATTGTTTTTGTGCTTCTGGATGCAACTGACCGATGAAACCAATTACTTCTCCGTCTAATAAGATATCAGCTGTACGTCCTGGATGCATACCTTCACGTTTTGCTGGAGCATACGTGATGCTATTCGCAACGCCAAGTACATCAAATAATCCTTCTAACACACCTTTAACAACGAAGAAGTCTACAACTTTCTTCTCACCTTGCCATGCATGGTGAAGTGCAAGACCTGTCATAACACCAGCAAGATGTTGTTCTTCTTTCGGAAGTTCTCCTTCTGCTGTTGGTAAGAAGATAGAACCTACTTCGTATAATGCAACACTGTCGTTTTTACGAGCGTTGTTATATGAAACTGCTTCTAGTAATTGTGGTACTAAGCTTAAACGAAGTTGGCTGCGCTCTTCACTCATTGGAAGTGCAAGGTTAACAGGCGCTTTTTGGTTTGGCTCAACCATATATTGTTTCGCTTTGTCCGCGCTTGTTAATGAATACGTAATCGCTTCATATAAACCAGCACCTTCTAATACGCGACGTACTTTACGACGTTTTGTTTGTGCCGCTGTTAATTTACCACGCGTCATTGTACCAGTTGGTAATGTAACCGGAATATGATCGTATCCGTATAGACGACCTACTTCTTCTACTAAGTCTTCTGCAATTGTAATATCAGGGCGACGTGCTGGGACATTCACATGGAATGTTCCTTCTACTTCTGTGAATGGGAACTTCAAGTTTGTGAAGATTGTACCCATTTCACTAGCAGAGATTTCTGTACCTAATACACGGTTTACTTTTTCAGCTGTAACGGATACCGTACGCTCTTGTACTTGTAAGTTATCAACTTCTACTACACCTTCAAGTGCTTCGCCACCAGCGTATTTCGCCATTAAAGCAGCTGCATGTTGAATCGCTTCGAATGTACGTGTTGGATCAATTCCTTTTTCGAAACGTGCACTTGATTCACTGCGAAGACCTAAGTCTTTTGATGTGCGGCGCACTGTTTGACCTTCAAAGTATGCAGATTCGATTAGAACGTTTACTGTATCGTTATCAACTTCTGATTCAGCTCCGCCCATTACACCAGCAACAGCTAATGCTTTTGTTCCGTTTGTAATAGCTAGGTGATGCGCTTGTAATGTACGCTCTTGATCATCTAATGTTTGAATCTTCTCGCCTTCTTTTGCAAGACGAACAACGATTTCTTTTGAACCTAATTTATCATAGTCAAACGCGTGTAATGGTTGACCATATTCAATTAAAATGTAGTTTGTAATATCAACTACGTTGCTAATTGGGCGAATGCCAGCTGCCATAAGGCGCGTTTGCATCCACATTGGTGATGGGCCGACTTTTACGTTTTTCACCATTTTCGCAATGTATAATGGGTTTTGCCCAGTTGCTTCTACACTTACAGAAATATAATCAGAAGTTTTTTCTGCTGATTCTTGTAAATCTACAGCTGGAAGCTTCACTTCACGGCCATAAATAGCAGCTACTTCATATGCAACACCTAACATGTTTAAGCAATCCGCACGGTTTGGAGTTAAACCAAGTTCTAGTACTTCATCATGTAAGTTTAAGATTTCAAGCGCATCTGCACCAACTTCAGCGTCACTTGGGAAGATAAAGATACCGTCTGCATATTCTTTCGCAACTAGTTTTCCGTCAATGCCAAGCTCTTGCAGGGCACAAACCATACCGTGAGAAGCTTCCCCGCGTAATTTTGCTTTTTTAATTTTGAAGTTACCAGGAAGAACAGCGCCAACTTTTGCAACTGGTACTTTTAATCCTTTTGCAATGTTAGGAGCACCGCAAATAATTTGTACTGGTTCTTCTTCACCGATGTCGATCAGACATTTACTTAATTTATCAGCTTCTGGGTGTTTTTCACATTCCAATACGTGACCAACAACAACACCTTTTACACCTTTGTTTAATACTTCAACGCCTTCTACTTCAATACCACTTTTCGTGATTTTATCTGCTAGTTCTTGTGCCGTTACATCTTTAATATCTACATACTCTTGTAACCAACGATATGATACGAACATATTTATCCTCTCCTTCCCTTACGCTCGTTTGAATTGTTGTAAGAAACGTACATCATTTGTATAGAAATGACGAATGTCATCAACGCCGTATTTCAACATTGCAATACGCTCTGCACCCATACCGAATGCGAAACCTTGATATTCTTTTGAATCATAGCCAGCCATTTCAAGTACGTTCGGATGAACCATACCCGCTCCTAAAATTTCAATCCAGCCAGTTCCTTTACATGTGCCGCAACCTTTTCCGTGACACATCATACAAGAAATATCCATCTCAACAGATGGCTCTGTGAATGGGAAGAAACTTGGACGAAGACGAATTTCACGATCTTCACCGAACATCTTTTTCACGAATACTTGCAGTGTACCTTTTAAGTCACTCATGCGAATGTTTTTGTCGATGACAAGACCTTCAATTTGCATGAACTGGTGTGAATGCGTTGCATCGTCATCATCACGGCGATACACTTTACCTGGGCAAATAATTTTAATTGGACCTTTTTCTTTATTATTTTCCATTGTTCTTGCTTGCACAGAAGATGTATGTGTGCGTAGTAATGTTTCTTCTGTAATGTAGAAAGTATCTTGCATATCACGCGCTGGGTGATCTTTTGGTAAGTTTAATGCTTCAAAGTTGTAATAGTCTTTCTCTACTTCTGTTCCTTCAGCTACTTCATACCCCATCCCGATAAATACATCTTCAATTTGTTCAACAACAGCTGTTAACGGATGGTGGCAACCTGTTTCTACAGGACGACCTGGTAATGTAACATCAATTGTTTCAGAAGCTAATTTTGCTTCGATTACTGCTTTTTCGATATTGTTAATTTTTTCTTCTAAACGCGTTTGAATTGCTTCACGCACTTCATTTACTAAAGCTCCCATACGTGGACGCTCTTCTGGAGATAATTTTCCCATGCCGCGTAATACTTCTGTAATCGGACCTTTTTTTCCTAAATACGCTACGCGTACATCGTTTAAGCCCTTTAGCTCTTTCGCTTCTTCAATCAGCTCTAACGCTTTTTGCTTTAGCTCTTTTAAACGTGCTTCCATTTGGAACCCTCCTAATTTTAAAAATAAAAAAACCTCGCTCCCTAAAAAGGGACGAGGTAAATTCGCGGTACCACCCTAAATTGACAGAACAAGTCTGCCCACTCAATTCATTATAACGGTCAGCTTTGACCGGAACGCCTTTACATATCAATGGTCCTGGCGTCAACTCCAGAGGTGAATTCACTTCCGTCTACCATAAGAATGCTTTCAGTCTACGGCACTCTCTCCCTATATGGCGATTTTGCAAGCTACTCTTCTCTATCAACGTTTTTCATTATTTTACTTTTATTATCTGTTCATTATGAACATGTACTTCAACTTATTATAAGAAGTTTTTTACCTGTTCGCAACTGGGCTTTGTAAATAATACGTTAAAATCCCTGCAGCAACCGCAACATTTAACGATTCTGCCCCGCCGTAAATCGGAATATACAAGTTTTGATCACATTTTGTAAGAATTTCTTGGCGCACACCATTTCCTTCGTTTCCTACAATTAATGCAAAACTTCCTTTCGGCGTTACTTCACCATATGGAACTCCGTTTTCAAGAGCTGTTCCGTATACAGGAACATTCTTTTCTTGTAACTTATCTACCCATTCTTCTAAGTTCCCTTTTACAATCGGTAAATGGAAGATAGAACCTTGTGTAGAACGAAGTACTTTACTATTATAAGCATCGACGCACCCTTCTCCAAGCACAACGGCATGAATACCAGCTGCATCAGCTGTACGAATAATTGTCCCTAAATTACCTGGGTCTTGTAGGCCATCTAATAATAAAAATTTCCCATCTGTAAGAGCGATTTCTTTCTCATGCTTCTCACAAACAGCAAATACACCTTGCGTCGTTTCTGTTTCACGAAGTACTTTTACAATTGCTTCCGGCACAATATACATTTCAACATCCGTAACCGCCCAATCTTTTGGAAGATCTGTCTGATCTGAGACAATAAGTTCTGTGACAACCCCTGCCTTTAAAGCTTCCTCGACTAAGTGGAATCCTTCTACAAAGAATAGGCCTTTTTTATCGCGCTCTTTTTTCGTCTGCAGCTTTTTCCACTGCTTTACGCGCGGATTTTGTACTGAATCAATGTTTTTCATAATATGTATTCCCTCTCTTCTTGTCTTCTCATTATAGCCTATTTTTCATACATATTTACATAAAAAAAAACAAAAACTAATGTCAGTTTCAATTCAGAAGAAGAGGTGAAAGTAATGAACTTTAATCTACGCGGCGCCGTATTAGCAAACGTTGCAGGAAATACACAAGGCGAATTACAAGAGACAATTGTAGAAGCAATTCAAAGCGGTGAAGAAAAAATGCTTCCAGGGCTTGGTGTTTTATTTGAAGTCATTTGGCAAAATGCCGACGAAAATGGAAAACATGAAATGTTAGAAACACTTGAGCAAGGGCTAAAAAAGTAAAGAATTAAAAATCACCTTGGCATGAGCTAGGGTGATTTTTATGTGCATAAAAAATTCTCTCCTCCTAAACATTTCTACTTTACTAACACAGCGTGATGGAGTACAATGTTCAAAATACATTTAAACCTATCGATTTTCTTTATATATATCAATAGATAAAAGGAGTGAATGTTTTATGCACCGTATTACGCTTGAACAAATTTTTCAACATCATATCACACAAAAATATGTCAACCGTTCTGGAATGGTCCATGCGATCGCCGTCGCTTACCATGCGTTTCACTTAGCTAAAAAACATCACGCCTCAGTTGATGCGGCAACAAAGGCTGGTTTTCTTCATGACATAGGACATCATACATGGTACACAGGCGGTGAATGGGACTATGATTTGTATAAAAAGAATGATATACATGCAATTAAAGGGGCAGAACGAGCTCACAAATTGCTTATTAGATTAGGTGAACATCCTAAGCTTGCAAAAGAAATTTCTATCGCCATTCTTCTTCATACGGATTCTTTCTTAGTAAAACAAGAAATTGAAAGAACACCTCTACAAAATATTATTAAATGGGCGGACGAAGCAGACGAAGAACCGAGCGGAGCACATCACTACCGAACAATTTCTTATGAAAAAGCATTGAAAGCCATTCAGCAATTAGATCGAATGGTAGAGCGTGAATTACAAGTGCAGCAAGCAAAATCTAACAAAAAAGCAGAACAAGTCTACCAATGAAAAAGAGGCATCGCTACAAAGTGATACCTCTTTTATTATTTTACAATGACTTCAAAAGCTTGCTCTTTTAGCACTTTCCGATAATCTGTTTTCTTTTCTCCTTCTTTACCTGATGTGACTGTCGGAGTAAACATAATTGTTGTAACACTATCGTCTAATTTTTTCAATATGATTCCAAATTGCTAGTAATATATCATCCATACATTCTTCATGTACGCTTTCTAAAGAAGATAAATGTTTTCGAATAACACTTTGCTTTTCATTTGTCGCTATACCTTTTGTTTTCTGGGAAATGGGGATTGATGGTGAGAAGGTCTTACCCATTCCAACTGTCCTGTATTGGGTTCTTTTCGCGTTAGCTGGTTTGTTCGCAGGTATAAGTGGAATACGTAACAAAACGATTAGTATTCGCAATATGGGAATGATTATTTTTACTGTAGGGATACTGGGAGCCATTTTCTATCAATTAATGTCTATACCTGATTCATTCTCCATTCCAGGATAATGTAATTTTCTCATTTTAATATCAAAACAAAAAAGCAGAGAAATTAATTCTCTGCTTTTCGATTTGGCTTATTACCTGATTGTAAGAAAAATGATAACACCCAAGCAATACCTGCTAATATTGTTGCAACTAAGAACGCATCATTAATACCGTTGATTGCGGATAGCTTCGAAATTTGTCCAAATAATAGCTGTGAGCTCATCGCATCTCCAGCTTGTGCTGATCCAGCCACGGATGCTAAACTTTGTCCCATTCCATGTACTTGATCAACTAAAATTGGGTTTGTTTTTGTTATCATATTTCCATAATCTGCAACGTGATTCGTTGTTTGTTGCGTCATAATTGTAATTAAGATCGCTGTACCAATTGAACCCGCTACTTGTCTTGATGTATTTTGCGTTGCTGTACCGTGAGAAATTAATTTCATCGGCAGCGCGTTCATACCAGCTGTCATAATTGGCATCATAATAAATGACATCCCAAATGAACGGATAATATAGTCCGTCATAATGACGCTATATGGTGTATCCATCGATAACTGCGTAAATTCATATGTTGCATATGTTGTAATCGCTAATCCAACGATTGCTAACGGGCGAATACCGTATTTATCAAATAACTTTCCTGCAATCGGTCCCATAATTCCCATAATTAATGATCCAGGAAGAAGTAGAAGACCTGATTCAATCGGCGTAAACCCGCGAATATTTTGAAGATATACAGGAAGTAATAACATACCACCGAATAATGCCATTGTTACAATCGCGTTAATTAATAAGGTAAAAGTAAACGTTGGGTATTTAAATACATGTAAATCTAGCATTTTGTTATCTGTCGTCATTTCTCTCCAAATAAATAACGCTATGCCAATTACACCAATGATAAGCGAAATCACAACTTCAGCACTGCTCCAGCTGTTATTTCCAGCTTCACTGAATCCATACAGTAAGCTACCAAGTCCAATACTCGAACTAATAACCCCAAACATATCTAGCTTTGTTTTTGAAACTGGCTGAGCCAGTGTAAAGAATTTTAAAGATAATAATGTAATAACTAAACCGATGGCAAACATCGCATAGAACATTAAGTTCCAGCTGTAATTTTCAATAACCCAACCTGTTACAGTTGGTCCGATTGCTGGCGCTAAAATCATCGCCACTCCAAGTAATCCCATCGCAGCTCCGCGCTTATGCGGCGGGAACAAAGTCATGAAAATATTCATACCAACTGGCATTAAAATCCCTGCGCCAACTGCTTGAATGACGCGTCCTATCATCATCATTGTGAAGTTTCCAGATATAGCACAAATAATAGAACCTACTGTGAAGAACAGCATCGCTGCTACAAATAACTTACGGTACGTAAACCTGGAAACTAAGAACGCACTAATTGGCACTAAAATCCCGTTCACAAGCATAAAGCCTGTAATTAACCATTGCGCTGTTGAAGTTGATACATTGAACTCGTTCATTAATGGAGGCAAGGCAACATTAATAATTGTTTGGTTTAAAATCGACACGAACATACCGAGAATTAATACCGCTACAACGGCTTTTACATTGACATTCTCTACCGGCATTTGCCGTTTCGATCTTTCTTGCTTTTTCGTTTCTTGTTTTGATGCTTCTAATTCAACTACATTTGAAGTTTCTTGCTCTGGTGGCTTTATTTCTATCTTACTTACGGCTGGGACTTGTTCTTCTCCCGCGTTCGTTTTTTTCTTTCTTAAAAGACGATTTACAAGGAAGAAGACGATGATACAAAATAATGCATATCCTGCAATTAAACCTGAGGACATTTTATCTTCCCCCCTTACTTATGAATACGAACTGTCACATTCATTCCAGGAACAATATTTACTGATTTACTATGATCTAGTGAAACTTTAACTGGTACAACTTGTGTTACTTTCGTATAGTTCGCTGTTGCGTTACTTGATGGCAGCATAGAGAATGTATTTGCCGTTGTTAATCCAACTTGTTCTACTTTTCCTGTTAAAGTTGTATCAGGATATGCATCTACATACACATCAACTTCTTGACCTTTTTGCACATCATCAACATCTGTTTCTTCAATATTTGCTGTTACCCATAAATCACTCATATCGTATGCATACGCAATTGGACTACCTGCCGCCACGAAAGCATTTGTTGTAGCATTTGATTGAACAACTGTTGCACTATGTGGAATTGTTACATCCATCGTTTGCTCACCATTTTGACTTGGTACAGAAACAGAACCTAATTTATCATTTTCATTGTAACTCTTACCTATTTCTGCATTCCATTCTGTTAATTTCCCTGCTACAGGTGATGCGATTGGGATTACTTTCCCATCGATTTTCGCATTATCTGTTTTCAAGTAATTTTCAGCTTGGTTATAGTAGTAATAACCGCCGATACCACCGCCAACTAATACAATTAATGTGATAATATTGATAATCACCATTCTTCGAAACTGATTCATTGCATTCCTCTCCTTATATCGCATATAATTTTTTTCTAAACTATTTCTACCCCTTTTATTTATACTGTTTAATTGTTAATTATATTAACAATTAAACTAAAAAAGCACACCTTGCGCATAGCAAACCAATCCTTTGCTTGTATGCTACCGGTGCTGTTTTCTAAAGGAATATCGTATATAATTATAAATAATTATTTTGAATCTACAACCGACAATTTGAGCTTATATGTTGGTTATCCAACACTACACTATAAATTTGTTGTTTAAGTAATCAAAATTCAGCAAGGAGAAGCAAAATGTCTATTAAAAATACAAACGATCCGCGTGTAAAACGAACGAGACAATTGATACAGGATGCTTTTGTCGCTTTAGTAGGCGAAAAAGGGTTTGAAAATGTAACAGTACAGCATATCGCTGAACGTGCTCCTGTCAATCGCGCTACCTTTTATAGCCATTATCATGATAAATACGATTTATTAGATAAGTGTATCGAGGAAATGCTAGCATCTTTATCAGAAGTGATTAAGCCCAAAAAGCAAACAAAAGAAGATTTGCAACTTACCTTTAATTCACCACATCCAATTTTTCTAGCCCTATTTGAACACATCGCTGATAATGCTACCTTTTACAACGTAATGCTCGGTGATAAAGCAGCTGGAAACTATTCTTATAAAATGATGAAGACCATTCAAACACATTTAACATTAAGCTTATCTATTTCTCAGCCAGATGATGAAGAACTTATGGTTCCTCGTGACATTCTCATTAGCTACGTAACAGGTGCACATATCGGGATGATTATGTCATGGTTAAAAAGAGGGATGATTTATACGCCACACTTTATGGCGATGCAGCTCACCCGCTTAATTATTTTAGGGGCTCATACTGCCGCTGGGTTAGAGAGACCTTTTTAAAAAGCCTTATTTATAATGGATCAACAACCTTTCATATATTCTTTGATAACATTTACAAAATCAACGGGGGGAGAGTATTGCTTTATGAAAAGAGGAATAAGTTTTCAACTACCTAATACTAATAACTATGACTCTTGTCTTGGAGATGTATTAAAACCAATAGACCTTTCCACTTTCGATTGGAGAGTTAGCCCCGTAGAGTCTTATTTAGTGGTTAATGATGAGTTAGATCTAGATCAAGATCTTTTGAAACAGATAATGAAATAATGGAAGGTACGGATCTTAAAAATCTATTAGAAAATAATGTCTATCGGATTATTTTTGCTGATTTACAAGCATATCCGAAAGGCAAAGTTTCAGAAATTGACACTTATGAAGAATTCGTTAAAAGTGAATGTGAACTTGTTCTTTTCGTAGTAGATAGCTACTATACCGTCATTTATTGCAAAGATAAAGAAAAACTCGAATTGCTTTATAAGAACGCAAAAGACTTCGGATTTGAAAATATACAATTTATTACTGATGAAAATGATACAAGAACAATAATAAGAGCGTAATAAAAATAGAAAAAGCGAAGGAACTTCCTTCGCTTTTTCTTATTAATTAAATGTGATATTATGTACAGCCTCTTTATCAAGACGTTTGATCACTTCTACAATTAACTTCACTGCATTTTCATAGTCATCACGGTGTAACATTGCCGCATGAGAGTGAATGTAACGAGTTGCAATCGTAATCGCCATAGACGGAATACCATTTACAGAAATATGAATTGCACCTGCGTCAGTGCCGCCACCAGCTACAGAATCATATTGATAAGGGATGTTTAATTCATCTGCCACATCAACTACGAAATTGCGAAGTCCAGTATGCCCAATGACAGATGCATCATATAAAATGATTTGTGGTCCATCACCCATTTTACTTTGCGCTTCTTTTTCGGTTACTCCTGGTGTATCACCAGCAATACCAACATCTACTGCAAACGCGATATCAGGTTTAATATAATGTGCAGATGTTTTCGCACCGCGCAGACCTACTTCTTCTTGCACAGTTCCAACGCCGTATACAACGTTTGGATGCTTTTCATCTTTTAATTGTTTTAACACATCAATTGCAATTGCACAGCCAATGCGATTATCCCACGCTTTTGCAAGTAACATCTTTTCATTTTTCATCACTTGGAATTCAAAGTATGGTACAACTTGATCTCCTGGTCGTACGCCCCATTCCATTGCTTCTTCTTTGCTAGAAGCACCGATATCAATGAACATATCCTTAATTTCAACCGGTTTTTTACGAGCTTCTGCTGGTAAAATATGAGGTGGTTTTGAACCAATTACACCAGTTACATCCCCCTTACGCGTTACGATTGTTACGCGCTGCGCAAGCATAACTTGTGACCACCAGCCACCAACTGTTTGGAAACGAAGGAAACCTTTGTCATCAATTTGCGTAATCATAAAACCAACTTCATCTAAGTGACCAGCTACCATAATTTTCGGACCGTTTTCTTCCCCTACTTTTTTCGCAACTAAACTCCCTAAATTATCTGTAGAAAGTTCATCTGCAAACGGCTCGATATACTTTTTCATTACTTCACGTGGTTCGCGCTCATTACCTGCAATACCACGTGCATCTGTTAATTCTTTTAGCATTGTCAATGTCGCATCTAATTTTGTCATTGTCAATACCTCCTTTTTCTTCAGTCACTTCATTATACAAAATCGCGTCAAAATATTCAAAAAACAACTCAATATCCTTGTGTTTGGCGCTGATGGTTCACTTCATTTTTATCTAAATATGCTTTTTCAATTTCTTCTTGTCCAAAATCAAGGGCTTGCCCAAGGCGAAGGTAGCTTGTAAATAGTTCAATATAATTTGTAATAGATGGCTGATCAGTAAAACGAATCACTTTCGCATACGTGTCTAAGAAAATTTCAACTTGTGTTTTGTTCGTTTGAGCACATTTATAAAACAAGAAGTTTTTATCAATTCCTAAGTCAATTCCAATCGATAAAATAAAGTGCAAACCATCTACATATTCTTCAAGAATAACTTCACGCTCAGCTGCTGGTTTTTTGCTCCAATATTTAAAACAACGTGTTTCATTTGCAAGTTCCCCAATTTCAACAAGCAGTGCTAACATTTTTTCTTTTAATAACTTCTTTGGTTGTAAGTCATGTTCCTTTACAATCCGATCATCTAATTCTTTTTGTAATTTAAATAGTTGTAGTAAGTCCATTCTATTCCTCCTCCAACATTGCCTAAATACAATGTTGTTTCATCTCATATTTATTGTAAGCTTAAAAACCCTACCCTTTATGATTCGCTTTTTATCCCCTTATAAGATAGCTTGTCCCTAAATCATCAGTACGTTTCAAACATTATCTACATATGATGAAACTTCCATATCATCTTTCCATTATAGCAGTGTCGTTTCTACTAGGAAAGATGCCTTTAAATGACAGTAAAAAAAGCCAAAGGAAGCTCCTCCGACTTTTTCACTGTATATTCTTCTATATTGTTATAGCCTTTATGCTTATTTTGTCATATCAAGTACAACACGTCCCTTAATCTTTCCTTCTTCCATTTCACTAAATATCTCATTAATTTCATCAAGCTGACGTGTTTCTATAATCGCTTTCACTTTTCCTTCTGCAGCAAATTGGAGTGCTTCCTGTAAATCTTTACGCGTTCCAACAATAGAGCCAACTATTTTCACTGCATTTAATACTGTATCAAAGATTGGTACTTCCATCATTTCTGGCGATAATCCTACTGCTACACATGCACCACCGCGTCTTCCATGTAAATGTTTCTAAGAATAAATAATATTATAAGTTGATTTAACGACACCATTTACATAGTGTTTCGCATCAACTAATTTTAATTTTAAACGCGGTTTCACGTTACCAAATAAAGGTGTTCCTTCACCAATTATGACTGGATTTATTTTCAATACTACTTGGTCAATTAGTTTTTGCTGAACTAACGAGCCAGCCAGTTCTCCGCCCCCGCAGAGCCACAGATTACCAGCTTCTTTCATTTTTAAGTTTGTGATAAACTCGACTGCATCTTCCCTAACAAGTTCTACTTTATCACTCGATTCAAATTGCATAGTATTTGAAAAGATATAATGCTTTAATTCTTTAAAATAACCTGGCTCTCCTGGCTTCGCACCAAATTGAAATCCAAACTCATATGTTTTTCTCCCCATTAATACCGCATTATATTCCTCGACATCGGCAATAAAATCTGATACATGTTCACCTTCATATAAAAAAGTCGAATCAGTAGCATCACCATCTAAGTCAGCAATAAAGCTATCCGCCGTAACTGCAATATGATAAATTAGCTTTGCCATGTAGTCCCCCCTCGTATCTTTTTCCATGCTCATTTCTATTTCTAATCCTTTTCTTTGTTTCCTGCTAGAGTTGTATCATTCAAATAAATAAAAAAAACCTTAGAAGAAAATCTTCTAAGGTTTTTAGACAATTATTTTAAGTTGCTTTTTGCAACTGTTGCTAATTCAGCGAAAGCTTTTTCGTCATGAACAGCTAAGTCAGCAAGCATTTTGCGGTTAACTTCGATACCAGCAAGTTTTAAACCGTGCATTAAACGGCTGTAAGAAAGACCATTCATGCGAGCAGCTGCGTTAATACGAGTGATCCATAATTTACGGAAGTCACGTTTCTTTTGACGACGGTCACGGAACGCATATAATAAAGACTTCATTACTTGTTGGTTAGCAACTTTGAATAAAGTATTTTTAGAACCGTAGTAACCTTTCGCTAGTTTAATCATTTTTTTACGACGTTTACGAGTAACTGTACCACCTTTTACTCTTGGCATAATATTACCTCCTAGATTGTTCTATATATAACCCGAACTTATTTTAAGTTGTCAAGCATTTGACGAATACGTTTGAAGTCACCAGCGCTTACTACACCAGCTTTACGTAGTTTACGTTTAGCTTTTGTAGATTTGTTAGCGAATAAGTGGCTTGTGTAAGCGTGAGAACGCTTAAGTTTACCAGATCCAGTCTTTTTGAAACGCTTTGCAGCGCCGCGATGAGTTTTTTGTTTAGGCATAGGTATTTCCTCCTCTATCTATTACTTATCGTTTTTCGGTGCTAAAACTAAGAACATACTGCGTCCTTCCATTTTAGGCTTAGATTCGATTGTACTAACTTCAGCACAAGCTTCAGCGAAACGATCTAAGACACGTTGACCGATTTCTTTATGAGTAATGGCACGTCCTTTAAAGCGAATTGATGCTTTAACCTTGTCGCCTTTCTCTAAAAACTTGATAGCATTACGAAGTTTTGTGTTAAAGTCGTGTTCATCAATTGTTGGACTTAAACGAACTTCTTTCATGCTAATTACTTTTTGATTTTTACGCTGTTCTTTTTCTTTCTTTTGTTGCTCAAAGCGGAATTTACCGTAGTCCATAATGCGGCATACTGGCGGTTTCGCATTTGGAGCAACCAATACTAAATCAAGATTAAGATTTGCAGCTAAGTCTAAAGCGTCATTACGAGACTTGATGCCAAGTTGATCACCATTCGCACCAACTAAACGTACTTCACGTGCACGAATTTGCTCGTTAATCATCATATCCTTGCTAATAGTAAGCCACCTCCAAGGTTTTCTTAGAATACGTTTGTAGTCGTAGAACCCAAACAAAAAAGTGTGGGCATACGAACACCCACACTTGTACAATCTAAAGTAAGAAAGACATTTACCTGCTAACTGCATATGCGTCAATCAGGTGAGAAGCGGGTGCTTCTACTTGTTCTACAAAACCATATTCTATTATCCTTGATGAGTTTACCACAGGATATAACGTCTGTCAAGAAGACGCGCTTTACTAACAACAAGAAATATTGTAACAAACAACACGAATACATGCAATACTTTTTTATGATAAGTATTGTTTGGTTATTATTTCTAATTCCTATTACTTGTATTATGCAAAAAAGTCGCGGCATGCCGCGACTTTTCATTAGCGTTTTCCTTCAACTTTAATCATATCGACAAACGCATCTAATGCGATTGTTTCTGATTTTTGCTCACCGTATTTACGTACGTTTACGCCGTTTTCAGCAACTTCATTGTCACCTACTACAAGCATGTACGGAATTTTTTGCATTTGTGCTTCACGAATTTTGTAACCAATTTTCTCTTCGCGAGTATCCACTTCAACACGGATACCAGCACGTTGCAAGTCTTCCTGTACTTTCTTCGCGTAGTCTAAATGTACTTGCGGAGAAACTGGAATTACTTGTACTTGAACTGGAGCTAACCAAGTTGGGAATGCACCTTTGTATTCTTCGATTAAGAAAGCAACGAAACGTTCCATAGTTGATACAACACCGCGGTGAATTACAACTGGACGATGTTGTTTACCATCTTCACCAACGTAAGTTAATTCAAAGCGTTCTGGAAGTAAGAAGTCTAATTGTACAGTTGAAAGTGTTTCGTCTTTTCCAAGTGCAGTACGAACTTGAACATCAAGTTTTGGACCATAGAATGCAGCTTCACCTTCAGCCTCATAGTACTCAAGACCCATTTCATCCATAGCTTCTTTTAGCATACCTTGTGCTTTTTCCCACATCTCATCGTCAGCATAATACTTTTTAGTATCTTCTGGATCACGATAAGATAGACGGAATGAATAATTCTCTAAACCAAAATCTTTGTATACTTCTAAAGTTAAGTTTACAACGCGTTTCAATTCTTCTTTAATTTGATCTGGACGAACGAAAATATGCGCATCATTTAAAGTCATTCCGCGTACACGTTGCAATCCAGATAGTGCACCAGACATTTCATAGCGGTGCATTGTTCCAAGCTCCGCAATACGGATTGGTAATTCACGATAGCTGTGAATATCGTTTTTATAAACCATCATATGGTGAGGACAGTTCATTGGACGAAGTACTAATTCTTCGTTATCCATTTCCATTGATGGGAACATGCCATCACGGTAGTGATTCCAGTGACCGGAAGTTTCATAAAGCTCTCTGCTTCCTAGTACTGGAGTGTATACATGGTCATATCCTAGGCTTGCTTCTTTATCGACGATATAACGCTCAATAATACGACGGATTGTTGCACCTTTTGGTAACCAAAGGGGTAAACCTTGTCCTACTTTTTGGCTATTTGTAAATAGTTTTAACTCTTTACCTAATTTACGGTGGTCACGCTCTTTCGCTTCTTCAAGCATACGCAAGTGCTCATCTAATTCTGCTTTTTTCACGAATGCAGTACCGTAAATACGTTGTAGCATTTTATTGTTGCTATCGCCGCGCCAGTAAGCACCTGCCACGCTTAATAATTTAAATACTTTAATCTTTCCTGTAGATGGAAGGTGAACACCACGACAAAGGTCGAAGAATTCGCCTTGTTCGTAAATTGAAATAACTGCATCTTCTGGAAGATCGTTAATTAAATCTAATTTTAACTCATCGCCAATTTCTTCATAACGACGAAGTGCTTCTGCACGTGGTACTTCGTGACGAACGATTTCTAAGTTCTCGTTCACAATTTTTTGCATTTCTTTTTCGATTTTTTTGAAGTCTTCAACTGTAATTGCTTCTTCCATATCGATATCGTAGTAGAAGCCATTTTCAATTACTGGACCGATACCAAGTTTCACATCTTTATATAAACGTTTTAACGCTTGTGCTAAAAGATGGGCTGTTGAGTGGCGTAAAATATATAAGCCCTCTTCAGAATCTAATGTAATGATAGAAACTGCACCATCTTCTTCGATTGGTGTAGAAAGATCGATCATCTCATCATTTAATTTTCCAGCCACAGCTTTTTTCTTTAAGCCTGGGCTAATAGAAGCTGCGATTTCTTCAGTTGTTGTTCCTTTAGGAAACTCCTTCACAGCTCCATCAGGGAAAGTAATTTTAACTACATCTGCCATCACTGGTCACTCCTTTTTTCTCAAAATAAAAAACACTCGTCCCATAAAAAGGGACGAGTGTTGAATTCGTGGTTCCACCCTTGTTCCAATTAACAAAACTGTTAATTGCTCAAGTACAACATAACGGTGTTGGCCGTTAGCAATTACTAGAAAAACGTTCACTGCTAAAGTTTAGAGGTGGTAAGTAATAAACCCGTACTAGGAAGCTCACACCCTAAGGCTTCCCTCTCTGAAAATCGTAGTAAATTACTCATGTCCTCATCGTGACATTTCAATATATTTCATTTATGTAGGTAATTATATGCTCAAAAACTTAGAAAATCAAGGGCGTTCCCTTTATTTTTTAAATTTTTAACGTTGTGTTCAAATTCATGCAGGGCACATAATTGAACTCGTTCTTGAAATACATTTTGAAGGGTAACAATCATATTGTGATCTTGTTCTTTCGTATACAAATAAATCATTTTCGGCGAAATAGAAAGAAGCGGTGCAATTACCTTCGTATCAATGTACACACCTTGCTTAGTTAGTAACTCCTCGTCTATATATTGAACCAATTTTTCTTGTTTTAAACGTATTCCTTTTTCATCATAAAAAATAAAACTTTCATCAAATACAAGATGTAAGCAGGATAACCGTGATTTTCGGCTACTCACTTGTTGCCGTAGCATTTCTACAAACATTTGATATTCTTGCTCCATTTTATATTCATCAATCGCTACTTCCGCAAGCCTGTGCACCATTTCCCTATATGTACGCAGGCGAAAACGAATATAAGACGAAAACGAAAATGAAAGCGGGTCACAGAGCCACCCTTTTAAAGAAGCCATAACATGAGTCTCGATTTGATTACGTGTTAAATCCCGGGTAATTCCTTTTCTTTTTCCATTTAAAATAGCTTGTGCCATATGTAAAATTTGATGGCATTCTTCTTCCTCTTCATAAAAAAACTTTTCTTTTAAAATAGCACGAAGCCATTCATTTTGTTTTATAGTAACAATAAAATAAAGGAGTACCGGTATCAAAACTTTCTCCATATAATTCGATTCGCATATTGGAATATGAATTGTTACCTTTTGTTCATATAAATAAACACTCGTTTCTTTATATATCTTTTCCGTTCTCTTTATCAGTTGTTGATATACGTGCACAGCATCATTTTTTTCTTCGAAGCAGATTTCAATCACTCTTGTCCCCCCTTTTATCCCGCTCTAAAGGACCGTTAACCTCTCAGCTCAAAACGAAGTGAGGCAAACATCCATAAGAGTCCGATCTGTGAAGCCTCACTCTAAGTAGAAATAAATCCCTTATCGCTGAAAGTCTTCACTCGATATTTCTTGCTAATTTTATATATATTAACGGTGGGAGAAAAAAATGATACAAGCTCGCATGAATTTTTAGATTATCAATATATTCCCATTGCTTAACCAAGCATAAAAAAAGAGTCTGTTTTCATACAAAACAGACTCTTTTTTAAGTACACATTAAAAATAACTTTCTCCTATTTCTTTCCTGCTTTAAGCATGACGACGATTCTTCCCGCCAATCGCAACCGGTTTTGCTAAATATTTAATACGCTCCATAATACGGGCTGCTTTCATTTCTTCTGCTTCTCCGCGCTGCGTATACGTTAAATGATGTTCTAACTGTTTAAAATCAAAATTAGACGTAAAGAACGTCGGTAAATTTTCTAGCATACGGAACTGCAGTATAGCTCCTAAGACATCATCACGCACGAAACTGGACATCGCTTCTGCCCCGATATCATCGAGCATTAAGACTGGTACATACTTTACTGCATCAATTTTCTCGCCAATCGTATTATTTTGTAGTGAACTTTTAATTTCACGCAAAAATTCCGGTAAGTACACAATCATTGAACTCACTTTCCGCTGCGCTAATTCATTTGCAATTGCTCCTAAAACGAATGTTTTTCCAACGCCAAACGGTCCATGGAAGTACAATGCTTGTACTTTTTTCCCCGGCTCATACTCACTTAAAAATTCATTCGCAGCACGGATTGCTTCGAAACGATTTCCATCAGACAGATCAAGAGAAGACATAGACGCCTGCAATATATCCTTAGGCATGTATACACTTTGAATAAGCTTCTCTTGTTTTTTTCTTTCATCATAAGCCACTTTTCTTACGCAACGATCATATTGAATATCAATCATCTTACCTTGAATAATCAATTTCGGCTCATATCCTTGAATCATATTTTTACATGATTCTAAGTTCGGACAATCTGCGCATCCAACACTTTGCCCAATGTATTCATATAGCTTCACAAGACTTCGTTCTATCATAGAAGTCGTTACTTCACCTTTATGTTCTTCGATAAACTCTTTCACACGCGGATGTGCCATCACTTCCGCTTTTAACACTTCATATCTATTTTTAAAATTCTCATTTTGCATCAACTTTGCAAATGAATTTTGAATATGCTCCATTTTCTCACCTCAAAGAGCGTTCATTCTCCTCTATTAATCACGCTTATATTTTTTCAACTCTTCTTCCAATCTCTTTCGTTCTTCTTCTAGCTTGCTCGGATTTTCTTTTGAACTTGCACCTTTTGGTAATTGTTCTTTCGGTTTTTCTTTCGTTTCTTCCTTAAGCCAATCTGGCACCATCTCTGTCCGTACTGCTTTCTTCGTTGTACGACCTTTCTTTTTCGTCTCAGCCCACTCTTGATATTGACGATTCTCTTCTTTTGCTAAAGTCATTGCTTCTGATACGGTACCAACCTTTTTTCGCGCCCAATGCCCCGCAATTTTCTCGACATATGATTTAGCCAGTTTCATATCAGAACGGAGCATAACATAATAAATGAGTACGTTGACAACACCAGGCGCTAGTTTTTGACTCAACATCACTTCTTCTACAATTTGCAAATCTGCTTTTGTCGGTTCTGCCCCGCCTGATATTTCTTTTAATAATTGTTTCGGTGAAATTTCCTCAAGCTGTTTGATAAGCATCTCTTCTTGCGTAGTTGGCTCTTTCTCTTTCATCGTACGCGCAGAATGAGGTTGCACCCGTTCACTTAACACCGGAAGTGCTTGGCCGTTTTCAAATTGATACCAATCACGCGCTCCTTTACGAAGCCTTTCCATATCAATTGTTTGCACTTCTGTCATTGCACCAAGAACTATATTTTGCATCGATAATACATCAACGTCATACACGTAGGCTAGCGTAATGACACATTCCCGTATTTGATCCGTAATTGCTTTTCTTGGGACAAGCGTTGATAACCCTTCTACAAATAAAGAAAAATCAAAGAAATCATTCCAAACCTTAGGGGCAGCCCCTTGTTCATTTCCAGGCATGACCGTTGTCTTTGGAATACGAACTTCCTCTTGCGCATGCTCAAATTGACCTGGATTAAATGAACCAAATACTTCATTAAAAGAACGTGTAACATTTTCATATGAAGTAAAATCGAACTCTTCTTCTAAGAAGTATTGCTTAACTTGATTATATTTCGCCCGACTTAATCTGTTGTACAAGAAAATGCTCAAAACAATATCATCAAAAAATTGTTTTGGAGTTAGCGGTGGCTGCAATTCGTATATAAACATTCGAATATCTTTCTCTTTTTTAATGTATACGTTTAAAAGCCCAATTGCTTCTAATTTTATCCGTTCTTCATATACTTCAGGAAGCTGCATTTGCATTGTCACCATAAGAGAGTGATGTGTATTCTCTTTTCCAAATACACGATCCTGCTCTAGTTCTCCCCACAGCGTCATGTATAGGCTAAAAGCCTTGCTACCCACTAATGGTTGATATAACATCGTTAATACCTTCCGATCGTAATTATGCAATAGCCCTTTTGCACTTACTTTATAACGATCGATTGGCAATAGCTCCATCCATGACTGTTTTTCCATTCTGGCAATTCCTTTCTTTTGTCCATTTTACGTATTTTATTAGTAAAAAAGAGCTAACAGCTTACGCTTATAGCTCTTTTTCACGTAATTTGCGGGTTCAATTCTTCCATCATCCCCAAAAGAAATGAAACGAAGAGACAGCCACCGCGAATCAGAGTTTTACCTTATTCTCTTTCTTTTTGCAGTATATCTTTTAATTCCTCGATGAATACATTTAAATCTTTAAATTGACGGTATACAGACGCAAATCGTACATAAGCAACATCGTCAATATCTCGAAGTGCTTCCATTACGATTTCACCGATCATATCGCTTTTCACTTCTGATATTCCTAAATTACGAAGTTCACGCTCTACATTTTGCGTTACTTCTTCTAATTGTTTTAACGATACAGGTCTTTTTTCACACGCTTTAATTAGTCCACGCAAAATCTTTTCTTTATTAAACTCTTCTCGTGTTCCCTCTTTTTTTACAACAATAAGAGGTGGTTCTTCTACTCGCTCAAATGTCGTAAATCGATTTAAACAACTTTCACACTCTCTTCTTCTTCGAATGGAGCGCCCCTCATCTACTGGACGTGAATCCAATACTCTTGTACCATTATGAAAACAGGTTGGACAACGCAACTCATTCACTCCCTTGCAATTTAATCTTCATTCTTCTCATTTCATCTACATGTGAAAATATATATACAATATTATATAACCTATTTGTCTACGCTTACTACTTCCATTTATATAAACTAAAAAAGAGGTGCATTATACACCTCTTTACATTTTAAATCAATTATGTTCTTTTTTAAAGAGCTTTTGTTTCTCTATGCTTAATTTCGAAGCTACCTGTGCCTCGAGGAAGCTCGATGCTCTCTCGCGTTTTCGCATTTAAACCTTCTGCAATGTATTCTGCAGCAACATTTGGATCAATACGATCCCCGCAAGTATAAACATCAATACTTGCATAGCCGTGTTCTGGAAAGCTATGAATTGTTAAATGTGATTCCGAAATGATTACAACTCCACTTACACCCTGCGGCGCAAATTTATGAAAAGCAACCTCACGTACTTCAGCACCAGCTCTTAGTGCTGCATCCACAAATAATTGTTCAATAAACGGCATATCATTAAGCTTGTCGAAATCGCAATCCCAAAGTTCAGCGATTACGTGACGACCCATCGTGTCCATAGTATCCATTCTACAGTTCCCCCTCATAAAAATTTAATCTAACTGTTCGAATTGAAAACTAATTTGCAATTTGGCTTGCTCCACTACCACGGGGGAAAGTTAGTCCAGAGAGGTCCTAACCCTTTAAGTAGTGACTACGTACCTCAGCTCTTAAGTTTACGAGTGTTAGTATACTTTGTTTATTTTCATTTTGCAACAACAGTTTTTTCGATTTTTTGTCATATTCTCTCCTTTACTTTTCACAAAATAAATTAATTGATTCACAAATGCAGTAATCACAATGGTTTTTCCTATGTACCATTCGCAAAAATATGCTTGTATAATTTTTTTCTTTTCAGAAGAAAACATAAAAAAGAAGACAAGCAATCGCTTGCCTTCCTTGTATCATTAAATGTGTTGTACACTTTCTTGTTTCGCTAATTCAGTAACAACTAGCTTCACAAGATCTACAACACGGCGAGAGTAACCCCACTCGTTATCATACCAAGCTAGTACTTTCACTTTGCGTTCACCCATTACCATTGTAGATAAACCATCAATGATAGCTGAATGTGTATTTGTATTAAAGTCAATTGAAACTAAAGGTTCCTCACTGAACTCAATAATCCCTTTCAATGCACCGTTCGCAACAGTTTTAAACGCTTCATTAATTTCCTCAACTGTTACATCACGTTTCACATCTACTACTAAGTCAACAAGAGACACGTTTGGTGTCGGAACGCGAAGTGCCATCCCATGAAGCTTTCCATTTAAATGCGGAAGAACTTTCGCTAAGGCTTTCGCAGCACCTGTTGTTGTAGGAATAATAGACTGTCCACAAGCACGTGCTCTTCGTAAATCTTTATGTGGGTTATCAATATTTTTTTGGTCATTTGTATAAGCATGAACAGTTGTCATTAAACCGTTTTCAATTCCGAACTGCTCATCTAACACCTTAACAACAGGCGCTAAACAGTTTGTTGTACAAGATGCATTTGAAATCACAGTATGTTTTGTAATATCTAATTGTTCTTCGTTTACACCAACTACAACTGTTACATCTTCATTTTTACCAGGTGCTGTTAAAATAACTTTTTTCGCCCCAGCTTCCACATGAAGAATTGCTTTTTCTTTCGCATTAAATTTACCAGTTGCTTCGATTACAACTTCAACCCCTAGTTCTTTCCAAGGCAATTCTTTTGGATCGCGGTTATTTAGAAGGCGAATCATTTTCCCATCCACTAATAAATGATCTTCAAATGCTTCCACTGTTCCGTCAAACTTGCCATGAACTGTATCATACTTGATTAAATGTGCTAATGTTTCTGATGGATAGCTTGCGTTGATTGCTACAATTTCGAATGCGCTTTCTTTTATTGCTTGACGAAATACCATTCTTCCAATACGTCCAAATCCATTAATTGCCACACGAATCATAATATGTTATCCCCCTTGAATGCGTTATACTATTTATCTCCAATCCCAATAATAGTATAACACAAAAAGAAGATATGTCACTAAGCATTTTCACTAATTTCATATTTTTTTAATTAATGATGTTCCACTCTTTTAAAATGAGTTGTAATTGTGCTTTTGTCTCAGTAATTGTGCCATCATTATAAATAACTTTATTAGCTAATGTTACTTTCTCTGCTAAAGACATTTGCGAACCAATGCGCGCTTTTGCTTCCTCTTCTGTAAAGCCATTCCGCTTCATTAAGCGTTCTAACTGTGTACTAGGCGATACAGCTACAACTAAAATTTGATCCACAATTTCTGTTAACTTACTTTCAAATAACAGCGGAATGTCTAGCACAACCGCTTGCACACCTTCCTTTATGTACATATTCTTCTGAGCATTCATTTCTTTGCGGACAGCTGGATGAACGATTTTGTTTAAATGCAATCGTTTTTCTTCATTATGAAATACAATACTCCCAAGCTTCAGACGATCAAGTTCACCATCTGCTTGTAATATTTCTTCACCAAATACCTCTACAATTTCTTTATACGCTTCTTTACCTTGTTCTACAACTTCTCTTGCAATAATATCCGCATCAATAACAGGTATACTCAGCTCACGAAACATTTGTGAAACCGTACTTTTTCCGCTTGCAATACCTCCCGTTAAACCAATAACAATTGTCATTATGCTCCCTCCTTATGAATAAGAGCGTGAAACTTATGTTTCACGCTCCCACTTACATCTTCCAAATACCAATAATAATGAGTAAAATCCCAGGTAGGAACGTAAATTTTTGTAACCATCGCATATTTGATAAAACAGTTCCTAGCCTCATTCCGATAAATAAAAACAAAGAACTCATAACGGCAACTAACACTGCCATCATGGCTGGTGTATATCCCAGTAAGGATGCACCAATCCCTGCTCCAAACGAGTCTACAGAAAGAGCGATACCTAGCAGCAATGCTTCTCCACTAGAAATTGTGCCTGATTTATCAAAATCGGCAACAGTCGGTTTCCGCAAAATTTGAATGACTAATCCAAGTGAAGCAATTTCTAATTTCCAAACTTTCTCTTCGTGCTGCGGCTCATCTTTTTTCTCACTCCGAAAAAATTGATATACAACCCACGCTCCAATAGCTATTAGAACGATTCCGCCAATACGCGTTGCAATCACTGGGGAAAACACTTTGGCAATCATATGTCCAATTCCCATCGACACAAGCATAACAGCCGCTGAACACATTCCAATGATGAGTATCGATTTTAACGGAATCCGTACGCTCCGCAGACCATAAGTAAGCCCTACACTACAGCTATCCAAACTTAATGTAAAAGCTAATAAAATAAGAGAGAAATATTGATACATCGGTAAGCTCCTTCCCTATACATAGCTTTGCTGTATGTATATGACAAATGCCTATCCGATGTTATTAGAAAAAATATCTTTCTTAGCTTTTTGGCTGGCATATAGGACAATAGTGTGTCCCTCGTCCACCAACAACTGTCTTTTCAATCACGTTCCCACAAGTTACGCACGGTTCACCTTTTCTTCCGTACACATTTAAAAGCTCCTGAAACGAGCCGATTTGTCCTTGTGAATTGATATACGTTCTAATTGTACTTCCACCACGCTTAACCGCTTCTCCTAACGTCTCAACGGTTGCCGCATGAATCTTTTCTATTTCAGCTTTCGTTAAAGACGAAGCTTCTCGTTCCGGATGAATCCCGGAACGGAATAAAACTTCATCTACATAGATATTACCAAGCCCAACTAAAAGACGTTGGTCTAGCAATACAACTTTTATTTTGCGGTTTGTTTTTTGCAGTCTTTCTTGTAAATACACTGGTGACAATTTTGCATCAAACGGCTCAGGCCCTAAATCTGCAAGTGGCATTTGGTCGAATTCTTCTCCTTTTCTAAAGAGATGCATCGTACCAAACTTTCTTACATCTTTATAGTGCAATTCCGTCCCATCTGTAAACTGAAAACGCACATGCGTATGTTTATCAATTGGTTCATCGCCTTCATGAAGCAAATACTTGCCTTCCATACGCAAATGTGAAACAATCACATATTTTGTTACATATAGAAGTAAAAACTTACCTCTTCGCTCAATTCGTTCAATCTTTTCACCGCGTAACATTTCTTTAAAAAGCTCAGCGTCATCAGGTCGCTTTACTAATTTCGGATATGTTACAATTACATCTTTAATTATCTTTCCCGTTACAAGGTTTTCAAGAGTCCTTCTAACGTTTTCAACCTCTGGTAGTTCAGGCATTCAATCACTTCCTTATTTTGCGTCATACCAAGTTGGACCAGAAGAATAATCCACTTTTAGCGGAACAGCAAGTTCAATCGCATGTTCCATTACTTCAGGTACAATCTTCTCTAGTTTTTCTACCTCTTCTTTCGGCACTTCAAAGATTAATTCATCGTGCACTTGCAGGAGAAGACGAGCTTGTAATCCTTCTTCGTTTAAGCGATCCGCCATAATAATCATTGCTTTTTTAATAATATCTGCCGCACTACCTTGAATTGGCGTATTCATTGCAGTACGCTCCGCAAAGCTGCGCAAATTAAAATTACGACTCGTAATTTCTGGGATATAACGACGACGATTTAATAATGTAGACACATACCCTTTTTGCTTCGCTTCTTGTACAATCTCATCCATATATTCTTTTACACCAGGGAAGCTTGCGAAATACTTTTCAATAAATTCCCCTGCTGCTTTTCGTGTAATTCCTAAGTTTTGCGAAAGGCCATAATCACTAATACCATACACAATTCCGAAGTTAACCGCTTTTGCCTGACGTCTCATATTCGATGTTACGTCATCTTTTCCAACGCCAAACACGTCCATTGCTGTTTTCGTATGAATGTCCATATCATGTTGGAACGCTTCTACTAGCCCTTTGTCTTTTGCAATGTGTGCTAGTACGCGCAACTCAATTTGTGAATAATCGGCAGCATACATAACCCACCCTTCTTTTGAAGGAATAAACGCTTGACGAATCTTCCTTCCTTCCTCTAAACGAATCGGGATATTTTGTAAGTTTGGATCTGTAGAACTTAATCGACCTGTTTGTGTTAACACTTGATTAAAGCGCGTATGAATTTTAGCAGAATCTTCATGAACAACTTTTAATAATCCTTCAATATATGTTGAATTTAATTTCCCTAATTGACGATAGTGTAAAATTTTCGGGATAATTTCATGATGATCCATTAACTTATCCAGTACATCAGCTGATGTAGAATATCCTGTTTTCGTCTTTTTAATAACTGGTAAGTTTAAGTTTTCAAATAGAACAACACCAAGCTGCTTTGGTGAGTTAATGTTAAACTCTGTCCCAGCAAGCTCATAAATCTCTCGTTCCATTTCTTTCAGTCTACCAGCAAGCTCATCTCCCATATTACGTAAGCGCTCTGTATCAACCTTAACACCTTTTACTTCCATTTCAGCTAACACGCGCGCAAGTGGCATTTCAAGATCTGTAAACAGTTCATACTGTTCATTGTTTTGCAACTCTTCTACAAATGTTGGTTGAACATCATATAATACATGTACTTTGCGCGCTACATGCTCCGCAACTACACCTTGTTCTGGAACTGCACGTTTCGCACCTTTTCCATATACCTCTTCATCAGATTTAACAGCGTGCGTCTCTTTCATTTTTGCTACGGCACGGAAATCTTTATCTGTATCAGCTGGGTCAAGTAAATAAGCGGCAATTAGTAAGTCAAAGTCAATCCCTCTGATTTCTACACCTTTCCACTTAAGTGCAACAATTGCACGCTTCGCATCAAACGTATATTTTCTCATTTCATCATCTGCAAGCCACTTCGTAAAAGCGTTAGAGTTGAGCGCAACATCAGATGGAATGAAATAACAACCATTTTCATTTTGAATACCAAATCCTTGAATATCAGCTTTATGGTAGTTATCTTCCTGTACTTCAACGATAATTGCACTATCTTGCTGCAGCATTTCATCTGTCACTTCTTCTACAATATCAAATGAAATCTCATCTAATTCAGCTGACGCTGTTTCCTCAGGAGTAGCACCTAGCTTATTTAATAACGAAGTAAACCCTAAATTCTCGAACATTGGAATGACGTCGCTTGCTTCGTATCCTTTATATTCGATATCATCTACATGTACCGTTATCGGAGCATCCGTAATAATCGTTGCAAGCTCTTTACTCATAAGCGCTTGCTCTTTATTCGCTTCTAGCTTTTCTTTTAGTTTCTTTCCGCTCACTTGGTCTAAATTCTCATATACTGCTTCTACTGTTTCAAATTGCGTTAACAGTTTAATCGCAGTCTTCTCACCAACTCCTGGTACACCTGGGATATTATCAGATTGGTCTCCCATTAAACCTTTCATATCGATAATTTGCTTTGGTGATAAACTATATTTTTCAAATAGAGCTTCTTTCGTATATTCATCTACTTCTGTAATTCCTTTACGCGGAATACATACAAGTGTGTTGTCAGAAACAAGTTGCAATAAATCTTTATCTCCAGAAATCACTTTAACGTGAGCACCTTGTTCACTCGCTTCTTTCGCGAGTGTTCCCATAATGTCATCTGCTTCATAGTTCTCTAATTCATAGCGTGGTACGTGAAACGCGTCTAACAGTTCACGAATAAATGGGAATTGCTCTGACAATTCAGGTGGCGTTTTTTGACGTCCTCCTTTATATTCGCTAAATGTTTTGTGACGAAATGTTGTTTTACCCGCATCAAACGCAACAAGCATATGCGTTGGTTTTTCCTCTTCTAATATTCTCATTAACATCATCGTAAAACCGTAAATTGCGTTCGTATGTATCCCCTTGTCGTTATTTAAAAGCGGCAGTGCAAAGAAAGCACGATATGCGATATTGTTTCCATCGACTAATACGACCTTTTTTTCCAAATCAGAAACCTCCCCATACAAATTTAAAACGATTCTTTTATATAGAAAAAACCGCCTTTTCCTTCTCTCTATATTAACACGACTACGAGAGAGAAGAAAAATAACGGTTCTTTCTATTACATACATTTAGGCATTTGAACTACTCCCACTTAGCTAACGCTTGAAGCGTGGGATTCCTACGAAAATCGTATGGTATTTCAGTGTTGGCTTTTGATTTGACACTTGGTTTTCGTGTCACAGATTTACGGTTTATTCTCTTTGCGACTTTCGAATGGTATAGGTGAACGACAACCACCAGACAAGCTCTATTTTCACAACAAGCAACCACGCTTGAATTCGTTCTATCTCTATCTTAACAAAAAACATGTTTTGCTACGCAAAAAGGGAAGTGACGAGAATAGAGCACTATCCTCGTCCAAAACTACTCCTTGGATGAAGGGGTTTTCATGTATTATATTAACAGGACTTTATTAATATTTAATGAAGCTATTGTTAATATAATGTAAATATATTCCGTCCAAGGCTCTTCATATATAAACCCAAATTTTAAAAAACAACATAAACCCTTTCTTTTTAGGAGAAAGAGCATCCGGTCATGCATAAAAGCAGTCAGATCCTCTTCCTGCCCCATGGCGACTTAAATATTGGAAAATTAAAATGAATTTATATAACCCTCATCTAATAAAAGTTTCACACTATCATTACTTCTCCAAATCCGCTTTTGGCAAAGCTACTGTAAATGTCGTACCTTCTCCTACTGTACTCTCCACAGTAATCGTCCCTTGATGCGCTTCTACTAAATGTTTTACAATCGATAATCCTAGACCTGTACCGCCTGTATTTCGACTTCTTGCTTTATCCACGCGATAGAAACGTTCAAAAATACGCGGGATTTCTTCGCTACTAATCCCAATTCCCGTATCAGATACTTTTATATAAGCATTATGCTCATCTTCTAACAACTCTACAGAAACTGTCCCACCGGCTGGCGTATATACAATTGCATTATTAACTAAATTGATAAAGATTTGCTTTAATCGGCTTGGATCTCCTATCACAGATACATGTCTCAGTACATCAACTTGCAAGGAGATTTCTTTATCTTGTGATTTATTCTCCAGTACCATTTTGATTTCTCCAAGTAATTCCTTCATATCAACAGTACCTATATTTAACTTAAAGCCTTGTTGTTCAATTTTTGATAAATCTAATAAGTCTTCGATTAACCCTTGCATACGCTCGCTTTCCTTTAAAATAATATGCAAGAAATGCTCACAAAATTGCTGATTTTCCATCGCACCATCAAGTAATGTTTCAGAAAAGCCCTTAATAGAAGTAATTGGCGTTTTTAGTTCGTGTGAAACGTTTGCTAAAAAGTCTTTTCGCATTTGCTCTAGTTTCTTTAGTTCTGTTATATCGTGGAATACAAGAACAATTCCTTTCCACTCATGATTCGTCCCAATAATTGGCGCGCCATATACTTCAAAGTGTTTTCTTTCAATTCCAAGTGGCAATAGCATTTGCTTCCGCACTTTTACTTCCGTCATAAAAATTTCTTCCACAAGTTCAATGATTTCTGCATGAAGAAACGCTTCATAATATAAGCGATCTAAATATTCTTCATCTGTTACATGAAAGATTTCTTTATATGAACGATTTACAAGGCTTATATAACCACGACTATCAATTAAAATCATACCGCTTCCCATATTTTCAATCAGTGTATGTAAACGATCTTGTTGCATTTCTTGCTCTAATGTCATTTCTTGTAAATTACGTGCTAAAATATTGATTGCCTTGCTTAACATCCCTGTTTCATCTGAATGATTTTCATAAGCACGCGCCTTATAGTTCCCCTTCGCCAATTCAATCGCTACTTTCGTAACAGACTCTATCGGACGAATATATTGCCCTGTAATTTTCACACCAAGAAAGACAACGACAAGACAAGCAATTACAAATCCTATAATTAATAATCCCCACGTTTTTTGGTGAACATCTTTCAAAGGAGCTATCATACTTTTTATAAGAATATACCCTTGCTTACCATGGGCATCTTGGACAAATATTGCATGGTGAAATACATTCTTATCATTTGTTTCCTTCGTAATTACTCTATTCTTTTGTTTTGCTGTTTCAGAGGAAAGTTCCTCGATTGACGCTTGATTGAATATAGGCTCTTTCCCTTTACTATATTGGACTTTCTTCTCTTCATCAGCAAATACAATCGAAACAGGAACTTGCTCTTCTAATTTTTCAAATATGCTTGGCACTTTTAAAACATGATCAACGCCCTCTGCCTCTACTAATGAAGCAACATAACGTGTCTCTTTTATTGTCCGCTCTTTCGCATGATCAATATAATAATTCTCAAACACCGTTTCCAAGAGTACTCCTAGTCCAACTAAAATAAGAATAATAAGAGACACAAATGTAAAGAGAAGCCTCGAACGAAATTTATTCATCCCCCTTTGGCTCCTCTAATTTATAACCTAATCCACGAATTGTTTTAATGTATGCTGGTTTTTTCGTATTCTTTTCAATTTTATCTCTTAAATGGCTAATATGAACATCGACGATCCTTGTATCGCCAGCAAAGTCATAATTCCATACCGCACTTAATAACTGATCACGTGTTAACACACGCCCCTTATTTCTTGCTAAATATACAAGTAACTCAAATTCTTTTGGCGTCAGCTCTAACTTTTCCCCTTGGAAATACGCCTCATAAAATTCAGGTAAAATTTTCAAATCAACAATATTGATACTATTTTCGTCCTGCACTTCTGGAGCTTGTTCTTCTTGTAATTTCGTACGACGTAAAATTGCCTTCACACGTGCGACAACTTCCCTTGGGCTAAATGGCTTTGTCATATAATCATCAGCCCCAAGCTCAAGACCTAACACTTTATCGAACTCATCATCTTTCGCTGTTAGCATTAAAATAGGTGTCATAATACGTTGCAAACGTAATTCTTTACACACTTCCATACCATCCATTTTTGGAAGCATTAAATCTAATATAATTAGATCTGGACGTTCCGTTGTCGCTTTATGAAGCGCTACTTCACCATCCATCGCTGTTATAACTTCAAACCCTGCTTGCTGCAAATTAAATTCAATTAAAGTTAAAATAAACTCCTCATCATCAACAACTAAAATTCGATTGCTCATTCTCTTCCTCCAAGTAATAGACTTGAAACCTTCTTCATCCTAGTATTTCCCCACTATTCCCATCATACTAAAAAACAATCCCCCTCTCAATAGAATTGTCCATTCACTAAGTTTGATTGTAATATAGTTAAACAGGAAAATATATTTAATAGAAAGAGATGGTACCTATTCATGTTTAAAGCAGCTGTTATTTTCATTCTTGCCGGACGGTGGCGGTTATCTCATTTGGAAATGGCTACGAGAAGGTGGCTCCATTTGGTTCGGTCTAATTGGAGGAATCGTTTTATGTTTATACGGCGTAATCGCTACATTTCAAGTATTTTCTAGCTTCGGACGTGTATATGCAGCTTATGGCGGCGTTTTTATTGTGATGAGTTTATTATGGGGATGGATGATTGATAAGAAAACACCAGATATCTTTGACTGGGCTGGTGCAGCCATTTGCCTTGTCGGTGTATTTATCATTCTTTGGCCACGTGGCTAAAAACAGATACACATTTGACTTATATCTCCTTAAAATATAATAATCAATATAATAAAATTATTATATAGAGATTAAAACATTAAGGAGCAACTTCAAAATGAATCGTAAAAATTGGGTACTATCTTGCCTTGCTTTATTATTTGTAGTTGGTTTTACTGCCGGCTTTTCAAACTGGGAAGCATTACAAACTGGCATCTCTGATTTCTCAGAAGGGTTTGTAAAAGGTTTTTTCAGTTAAGTTATACTTACATTCAATCTAAAAAAATAGTGCTAACCTAGCATATAACAGTAGGATAGCACTATTTTTCATTACACTCTTACTAACTCATTATTAAAAATTATCCAACGCTTTTTCTAAAATAGAAGCTGATTTGTAAGGCGGCGCTACTGTTAATACCCCTTTTACAACCACTGCTTCTTTTTCATCATAAGCGAATACACGCATATCAATTGTATGCTCCTCGTGAGAAACAGCTACAACTTCAAAATGAATTTGCAAAGTTTCATAATGATGCACAGGCTTCACAAAAGTAAGATCCTTCCTAACAACATGACTGCCTGGACCTGGCAAATATTTCGTTACCGCTGTTGTAACCATGCCCGTTAACATAATGCTTGGTACAATCGGTTTTTCATACGGAGTTTGGGATGCATAATCATGCTGGATATATAGTGGGTTTGAATCATTTGTTAACCCTAAATACAATAATAGATCTTTATCCTCAATTTTTTCAGTGATAGATAACTTTTCCCCTACTGTAATTTCATCCATTCGACGACCAATTTGAACTTTTTTCTTTAACATGTTACAATCCCCCTCCAAGTTTTATTTTATTATCCTACCAAAAGCAAGATATTATCCGAAATGCTACTATAATGAGGGCAATGTATATTATAAGTCTATGTTTCCCATTGTAGGATACACAAATGATAACGCTTTCATATTATTTCAAAAAAACAATCCAATAAATAGTAGAAAAAGATTCGGGATTCCGAATCTTTTTCCTAACATATATTTTGTATTAAGAAAGAACTTTCATAACGTTACGTACAGATTCTACTGAACGATTTAACGCTTCTTTTTCTTCTTCACGAAGTTCTAATTCAATAATTTTTTCAATTCCGTTACCACCTAGAATTACTGGTACACCTAGGTAAAGGTCGCTATAGCCATATTCACCTTCAAGGTATGCGATAGCTGGCAATACGCGGCGTTGATCTTTTAAGATCGCTTCAGTCATTTCAACTAAGGAAGCAGCTGGCGCGTAGTATGCACTACCGTTTCCTAGTAAGCTTACAATTTCACCGCCGCCTTTACGCGTACGTTCTACGATTGCTTCCAAGCGATCTTTCGGAATTAAGGTTTCTAACGGAATACCACCTGCATAAGAGTAACGTACAAGAGGTACCATATCATCACCATGACCACCAAGAACGAATCCTGTAATGTCTTTTACAGAAAGATTCAATTCTTGCGCGATAAATGTACGGAAACGAGCTGTATCTAATACACCAGATTGGCCGATAACGCGCTCTTTCGGGAATCCAGCTTCTTTAAATACAGAATATGTCATTGCGTCAACTGGATTTGTTAACACAACAATAATTGCGTTTGGTGAATGTTTTGCAATATCTTGCGTGATACTTTTCATAATTTTAGAGTTGGTTGCTACTAAATCATCACGACTCATTCCTGGTTTACGTGCAATACCTGCTGTAATAACGACAACGTCAGAATCAGCAGTATCTGCGTAATCAGATGTGCCGATAATGTTAGCATCAAAACCTTGTACAGGGCTTGCTTCTAACATATCTAACGCTTTCCCTTTTGTTGGATTTTCCAGTTGTGGAATGTCCACTAATACAACATCTGCAAGCTCTTTTTGAGCTAATAAAAACGCTGTTGTCGCTCCTGTAAATCCTGCACCGATGACTGAAACTTTTTTGCGTTTGATTGTCATAATTTCTCCCCCACTCTGAATTATGCGTTTTTGATTACCGCTAAGTCCATATTGTTGATAAGGGCATCAGCAAATTCGGAACATTTCACTTCAGTTGCACCATCCATAAGACGTGCGAAGTCATATGTTACCACTTTTGAAGCAATTGTTTTTTCTACTGAAGCAGTTACTAATTTCGCAGCTTCATTCCATCCTAAATGCTCTAATAATAATACTCCTGAAAGAAGAACAGAAGATGGGTTTACTTTATCTAAACCTGCATATTTTGGAGCTGTACCATGTGTCGCTTCAAAAATAGCATGTCCAGTAACATAGTTAATGTTTGCACCAGGTGCAATACCAATGCCACCTACTTGTGCTGCAAGCGCATCAGAAATATAATCTCCATTTAAGTTCATTGTTGCAACAACATCGAACTCACGTGGACGTGTTAAAATTTGTTGTAAGAAGATATCTGCAATAGAATCTTTCACAATGATTTTACCAGCTGCTTCAGCTTCTGTCATTGCTTTATTCGCTGCATCTTTACCATCTTTTTCAACAATGCGGTCATATTCAGCCCAAGTAAATACTTTATCACCAAATTCTTGTTCCGCAACTTCATAACCCCAGTTTTTGAAAGCTCCTTCTGTAAATTTCATAATATTTCCTTTATGAACTAATGTAACAGAAGAACGCTTTTCATTAATTGCATATTGAATCGCAGCACGAACAAGACGCTTTGTCCCTTCTTCTGAAATTGGTTTAATACCAATTCCCGATGTTTCTGGGAAGCGAATTTTGTTTACACCCATTGCCTCTTTTAAGAACTCAAGAACTTTTTTTGCTTCTGGAGATCCTTGTGCATATTCAATACCTGCATAAATGTCTTCTGTATTTTCACGGAAAATTACCATATCAGTATCTTCCGGACGTTTTACAGGTGAAGGAACACCTTCAAAATAACGAACTGGACGTAAACATACGTATAAGTCTAACTCTTGACGAAGTGCTACGTTTAGAGAGCGGATACCGCCACCAACAGGAGTTGTAAGCGGGCCTTTAATTGCGATTAAATATTCACGAATCACATTTAGCGTCTCTTCTGGTAACCATTCGCCTGTTTGGTTAAATGCTTTTTCCCCTGCAAGCACTTCTTTCCAAACGATTTTCTTCTCACCATCATAAGCTTTTTCAACAGCTGCTTCTAATACACGAGATGCTGCAGCCCAAATATCTGGTCCAATTCCATCTCCTTCAATAAAAGGAATAATTGGATTGTTTGGTACATTCATAACACCATTCGTTACAGTAATTTTTTGTCCTGTCATCACTGTGATAACCCCCATGTTTGAAATTTCATATGTATGAAACTGAGGGAATAAAACCCTCAGTTCAAACCGTTAGTCAAATTAAAATATTCCAATCATTACATCTTTCCCAAAAAATCTGACTTTTGAAAGCGTATTTACACTATCCAAATAGTGTTTTTAGCTTATCGTTGTGCCAGTGGTACATAACGTTGATGCGTTGGTCCATTGTAATCAGCACGCGGACGGATTAAGCGATTATTTTCATATTGTTCTAGAATATGAGCTAACCATCCTGACATACGGCTAATTGCAAAGATTGGTGTAAATAAGTCATGATCAATTCCTAAACAATGGTAAACAGAAGCAGAATAGAAATCGACATTTGGTGGAAGACCTTTTTCTTTTGTGACAATGTCTTCGATTTTGATAGACATATTATACCATTTCTTTTCCCCTAAAAGCACGCATAATTTCTTAGACATTTCACGCAAATGTTTCGCACGAGGATCACCGTGCTCATATACGCGATGGCCAAATCCCATAATTTTCACTTTATTTTGAAGTGCATTATGAATATAGGATTCTACATTTTCTTCTTCGCCAATTTCTTTTAACATCTTCATTACATTTTCATTTGCCCCGCCGTGAAGAGGACCTTTTAACGCGCCAATTGCTGCAGTAATACCAGAATATACATCTGAAAGTGTCGCAACGCAGACACGCGCTGTAAATGTAGAAGCATTTAACTCATGATCCGCATGAAGCACAAGCGCTTTATCAAAAGCTTCAATTTCCACTTCATTTGGTTCGCGATCATTTAACATATAGATAAAGTTTGCAGCTAATGATAAATCTTTTCGTGGCTCAACAACTTCTAAACCTTTACGAATTCTTGCATACGCTGCAACAAGAGTACCTACTTGAGCTTGTAATTTAACCGCTTTCAAATAATTGGACTTTTCATCCATTAATTCAGCACTCTCATCGTATAATGATAACATGGAAATCGCTGTTCGTAAAACAGACATCGGATGAGCAATCTTTAAATCTACTTGTTTTAAGTATGTTAAAATCTCACTTGGAACTTTAGAATATTCAGATAGAGTTTCTTTTAACTCATTTAATTCCTCTTCGTTAGGAAGCTTGCGGTGCCATAATAAGTATACCACTTCTTCAAACGTAGCATTTTCCGCTAAATCATCAATATTATACCCAACATACGTTAATGTATCATCAATAATTGAACTCACGGATGACGTTGTTGCTACTACCCCTTCTAATCCTCGAATAACAGTCATTACACTCTCTCCTTTTCCTGAAAATTCTCCCAACCTTGCTCCCTTGTATCCGTTTGCTTTCCTTCTAGATTATGAACACCCGTTCACTCTTTAGGCAAGCAAAATGCACGATCATGCAAATTTGTTGTGATGTTCCCATCTCGTTGTTCCATTGCTTTATCCGAGCATGAGCGTGAGTTTCTCCCCGAATCCTCACGCTTAGAACAACAGATGGTGAGGAAAACTAGTTTCGAAGAGTTTATGATAAAAACAACATAAAACAATATCAGCAGATAAATTATTTTATGTTGTTTTTATTTTATCTGGTGTAAGTCTTCGTTGCTATGTAGCTTTTACATGTCTTCTAATCCTATTATAAACAATTATCTGACTTTTGTGAATGGAAAGAATTCAAAAAATTTATATTACTATAAAATTTCTCATTTAAACATCTGTATAATGTTCATCACAGCATAGGCAATTCCCGCTCCAATTAACGGTCCTACAGCGACTCCATTAAATAACGCAACTGCTATAATCGTGCCAAATACGAGCGCAGTTGTAATATGAGGATCACTCGTTAATAACTGTACTCCCCCTTTTGCCAAGAGAGCAACCGCTATTCCTGAAGCTAAAGCAATCCACGCATAATAAGATTTAGTCGCTTCACCTAGCTGCTTAAATCCAATTTCACCCGTAGCGATCGGAACAAGGACCGCAATCGTAATAACCGTTACACCAAGATTAATTCCTTTTGTTTGTAGATATGGAAGAATTTTATCTCCTAAAAACGTCCATTTTAATAAAAATAAAACACCAACCGCTACAGTAAGTGATTGATTTTTAGCAATAAGTCCAATAATAAGTAGTATGAATAAAAATAACGTTGATTGACTAATCATGATTACACTTCCTTTCTGAAAATAATGAACCTGTTTACAAAATAAATTGCTGTTAAACATATCATTATACATGCTATAGATGAAAGTGTTCATCTATCAATATAGATGATACACACAAACTTCCAAAACCTTGAATGAGATGTTTATACTTACCAAGAAAGAAAAGCACACTTCTTTCTTTTCTTATAAGAAACAGGTAAAATAAAAGATAGATAAAATGAGACTCTTGCCAATCAATACAAAGAAAATTCCCACCCCTGATTAGCAATTCCCATCAGGGGTTTACGAACAGATTGTTTCATGCCTTGAGACTTGCAAACGGCAGGATAAATCCATCATTCCACTATAACATAAAGTGAAACTTTAATCAGCGCGGAGCTCTATCTCTACTGGTTATTAGCATTCACCAATCGAGCTTTTACAGACAGTTCATCTCCCATCTAACTTTTCTGTTCCCGCTGAACTTTAATGCGAGATTGTTACTGTCCGCAAATAGCAGGATAAATACCATTTGGAATGGGAGGTAAGCACCTTTGAATCGAAATTCATTGTATATCATATTACGACTTATATTTGTCATTTTTGCAACAATAATTGGGTTTTATGCACTTTTATATGTCTCAGGCCTTATATACCCTTTTATCATCGCATTAGCTTTTGCTTATTTGATCAATCCAGTCGTAAATTTTCTCAACCAAAAACTACAATTCCCTCGTGCCTTAGCGGTACTCGTCAGCTTAATTCTGGTGTTCGGCGCCATCGTCGGACTTGTTACATACCTTGTGACAGAAGCAATTTCCGCCACAACTTACTTACTGCAAATTGTCACAGAAAAGTTCCCAGCAATTGTACAGTATGCACAGCAGTTTGCACTCAATAATATTATGCCTTTATATGATGATTTAATTTCTAAATTTAATCATCTTGGTGAATCACAGCAATTTACAATTACACAAAATATTCAAAATCTAGGAACGGAAGCAACAAAGCAGATGAAAGAATTGTTGACCGCTATTATAAGTGGCTTAACAAACTTCATCAGTGCACTTCCAACGACTTTAACAGTCCTCGTCTTCATCTTATTAGCAACTTTCTTTATTAGTTTTGATTGGCATACGCTTGCTAATAAAGTAAAACGATTGCTTCCAAATCGCGTACACGGATACGGAAAGACTATTTTTGTCGATTTACGAAAAGCTTTATTCGGATTTGTAAAAGCGCAGCTCACCCTTGTATCTATGACAACCATCATCGTACTAATTGGACTATTAATTTTGCGCGTACCATATGCCATTACAATCGCAATCATTACAGGAATTGTAGACTTACTTCCTTATTTAGGAACCGGAGCAGTTTTTGTCCCCTGGGTTATATATGTATTTTTCACAGGAGACACAGCATTCGCAATTGGTCTGCTTATTTTATACATTGTTGTCATTGTTCAAAGGCAAATCATGGAACCAAAAGTGTTATCATCCAATATAGGACTTGATCCATTACCAACACTTATCGCATTATTCGTCGGGTTTAAGCTGTATGGTTTTTTAGGATTAATCATCGGCCCAGTTACATTGGTACTATTAAACACATTGCACAAAGCCCATGTATTTCATGATTTATGGAAATTTATTAAAGGTCCACCATTAAAATAAAATTTTCACTCTCATCCAAGTCTTGCATTCAAATTTTCTTCAAAAAATAAAACAAGGGAATTACCCATAACAAATGGATAATTCCCTTGTTTTTTGCGCAAAATGACACTTTTAAGGTTCGTTTTACATTTTTATTCTATTTTCCACATTTTTATTATTCCCTTTTCTTCCTTTTTCTACAAATGAATAAATATTCACTTTACAATTCGACAAAAAATAACACTTAGAACGATTCGTGTTCTAAGTGTTATTTTTGTACTATAACGGTTGTATTCCTTCTTAATTTCCGCTCTAACCATTTCATTATTACAGGTTTACATAACTTTCTTGTTGCCGGAAATATAAAAATAACTCCTATTACATCCGTTACGTATCCAGGCACCAACAGAAGCATTCCGCCCACAAGGACAAAAATACCATCTAATACAGCCTCACCTGGCATCTCACCTCTATTCAGCCTTAATTGAATCTCCCTCAATACCATAAACCCTTGTCGTTTTGCTAAATAGACACCTAAGGCACCCGTAAATACAATCATAGCGAACGTTGGCCACATACCAATCAAATGACTAGAGCCAATTAGCACCGTAACTTCAAGTCCTGGAATTAAAATAAAAAGAAACAACATCCACTTCATTCTCCCACTCCTTTCACCAAAAGAACTCTCTTCACATCTCCTACACCCTCAAAATAACGTTTCATTTCCCTTCTTATATAAGAAAACCTTATCCAGCAAACAACCCTCTAAGAGCCTCCTAGACGTTAATAACGGGATCCCTATCGCTATGAACCTGATATCTTCACTATATTTTTTGTTCTAGAGGTAAAAAAAGAGAAGGACTCCCATCCCTCTCTTCACATTACTTCTTATAGCACTTCCGCATGTCCATTATAAACAATTCCGCGCGCCGCATCAACTGTTACTTCTTGGCCATTTTTTAAAGTGGCTGTTACACCATTCACACCAACGATAACCGGAATACCGATTGATACACCTACAACAGCTGCATGACTTGTTAAGCCACCTTCTTCTACAACTAGGGCTGCAGCTTTTTCAATTGCAGGAATCATATCTTTATCAGTGCTTGTTGTAACAAGAATATCACCTTCTGTTACGTTCGCTACAGCTTCCTCAGCTGTTTTCGCTACAACTACTTTACCTTTTGCAGCTTTACGACCAATCCCTTGCCCTTTAGCGATTTCTTCACCAACAACATGGATTTTCATTAAGTTTGTTGTACCAGTTTCAGCAACTGGTACACCCGCAGTAATTACAACAGTATCTCCAAGTCCAATTAGACCTGCATCCATACCTGTTTGAATTGCAGTATCTAACATTTCATCAGTAGATGCTGCACGTTTTCCAGCCATAAATGCCTGTACACCCCAAACAAGTGCAAGACGACGACCCACTTGCTCGTCAGATGTTACAGCAACGATTGGAGATTTCGGACGATATTTAGAGATCATCTTCGCAGTGTAGCCACTTTCTGTTGGAGCTACGATTGCAGCTACATCAAGAGCAAGTGCTGTATGTGCAACAGATTGGCTAATCGCATCTGTAATTGTTGGCGTGAACTCTTTAATACGTTTTTTGAACATATCTTCATATTGTAATGATTTTTCAACACGCACTGCAATGTTTGCCATCATTGTTACTGCTTCTACTGGGTATTGTCCTGCTGCAGTTTCACCTGAAAGCATGATTGCATCTGTACCATCGAAGATCGCGTTCGCTACGTCACTTGCTTCCGCACGAGTTGGACGTGGGTTACGTTGCATAGAATCTAACATTTGTGTTGCAGTAATAACCGGTTTGCCTAATACGTTACATTTTTTGATTAGACGCTTTTGCACTAATGGTACTTCTTCTGGTGGAATTTCTACACCCATGTCACCACGAGCTACCATTAAACCGTCAGAAACTTCTAAGATAGAATCGATGTTATCGATACCTTCTTGGTTTTCAATTTTTGGCACGATTTGAATGTATTGTGCACCATGCTCTTCTAATAATTCACGAATTTCTAATACGTCAGCTGCTTTACGCACGAAAGATGCTGCGATGAAATCAACTTTTTGCTCGATACCGAAGATGATATCTTTTACGTCTTTTTCAGTGATACCAGGAAGCTTAATGCTTACATTTGGTACGTTAACACCTTTTTTATTTTTGACAGTTCCGCTGTTTAATACTTTTGTACGGATGTTTCCGTCAGCTTTCTCGATTACTTCTAGTTCGATAAGACCGTCATCGATTAGAATGCGAGAACCTGGGTCTACATCATCATAAAGACCAGCATAAGATACAGAGAATTTCTCTGCAGTTCCTAATACTTGCTCTGTAGAAATAACTACCTCTGCACCTGTTACTAGTTCAGCTTGTCCGTCTACAAAGTCATGTGTACGGATTTCTGGACCTTTTGTATCAAGTAAGATTGCAACTGTTTTACCAGTTTTCTTTGAAGCTTCACGAATGTTTTTAATACGTGCTCCGTGCTCTTCATGGCTACCATGAGAGAAGTTTAAACGAGCAACGTTCATACCCGCTTCGATTAACTGCTCTAATTTCTCAATACTTTCACTAGCAGGACCTATAGTACATACAATTTTTGTTTTACGCATATTGCACCTCCGAAAATTATGAAACCGTTCCCAAATATTCGACATTAAGCCGATTAGATGGATAATTCTTTAGATAATTGATACATGTCTTTATCAATCGTATGTTTTTGAGCTAACGCTTCGATAATATCATGATCAACAAGTTGGTTGTTTTGGATACCAACGCAACGTCCACCTTTACCTTCAATCAACAGTTCAACTGCTCTTGCGCCAAGGCGACTTGCTAATACACGGTCTTGTGCACTTGGTGATCCACCACGTTGTACGTGACCTAATACAGTTACGCGAGTATCAAAGTTTGTTGCTTCTTCGATATGCTTACCGATGTCAATTGCACTTCCAACACCTTCAGCTACAACGATGATACTATGCTTTTTACCACGCTCACTACCGCGTTTTAAACGAGCAATAACATCTTCCATATCATGCTCTTCTTCTGGAATTAAGATTGTTTCTGCACCATCAGCCAAACCAGCCCATAATGCGATATCTCCAGCATGACGTCCCATTACTTCGATCACATATGTACGTTCATGAGATGTAGCAGTATCACGAATTTTATCAATCGCATCAATAACAGTATTTAACGCTGTATCGAACCCGATTGTGAAGTCTGTTCCAGGAATATCATTATCGATTGTACCTGGTACACCGACACATGGGAATCCTTGCTCTGTTAATTTTTTAGCACCTTGGTAAGAACCATCGCCACCAATAACAACAAGTCCTTCAATACCAAGTTTCTTTAATTGCTGGATTCCTTTTTCCCTTACTTCTGGGTCTTTAAACTCAGGACATCTTGCTGTATATAATTTTGTACCACCGCGATGGATAATATCACCAACAGAACCAAGTTCTAATTTTTCAATGTGACCAGAAATTAATCCAGCGTATCCATGGTAAATACCATATACTTCTATATCATGAAAGATCGCTTTACGAACAACTGCACGAATGGCAGCATTCATACCAGGCGAATCTCCACCACTTGTTAATACACCAATACGTTTCATTTGTACTCACCTCATAAAGATTATTTGCCTTATAATAAAATAACACGAAAAAATACAAAAAAACAATGGAGAAGATGTGTCTTTTCACAATAAAAACGTGCATTCGCGAAATGGAACGCACGCTTTTCTTATTTTATCCAAATGGAAGCGTTTGAAAACGAAACTTGCCCAATTTTCATATATTTTTCATAACGTTTTTCGATTAATTCCTCTTTCGAAATACCGTTTAATTGTTGGAAAGTTTTTCCGATCATTAGATCGATATTTTCAGACTGTTTTAAAATATTACGATGTGCACCGCCGCGCGCTTCTGGAATAATTTCGTCAATTACACCTAATTCTTTCAAATCCGCTGCTGTAATTTTTAAAGCTTCAGCGGCATCTTTTGCTTTCGTAGCATCTTTCCAAAGAATTGTCGCCGCACCTTCTGGACTAATAACAGAATAAGTGGAATTTTCTAGCATGTAAATGTAATCGCCTACCCCTAAACCTAGCGCACCACCGCTACCACCTTCACCGATAACAATACAAATAACAGGTACAGTAAGCCCTGCCATTTCAAATAAATTACGTGCAATCGCTTCACTTTGGCCACGTTCTTCAGCTGCTTTACCAGGATAAGCGCCTTTCGTATCAATGAAACAAATAATGGGACGATTAAATTTCTCCGCTTGTTTCATTAAACGTAGCGCCTTTCGATATCCTTCTGGATGAGGCATTCCAAAATTACGATGAATATTTTCTTTCGTATCTTTCCCGCGCTGGTGCCCAATTACTGTTACAGGCATTCCTTTATACTTCGCAATGCCGCCGACAATCGCTGCATCATCGCCGAATAGACGATCTCCATGACATTCAAAAAAATCAGTAAATAAGTGCTCAATATAATCGAGCGTTGTCGGTCTCTCTGCATGACGAGCAATTTGAACGCGGTCCCATACTTTCATATTGCCGTATATTTCTTCCTCTAGATTTTCTAGCTTATCTTCCAAAATACGAATCTCCTCACTGAAGTCCATCTGGCTGTTTTTCGTATAGTCTTTCAGTTCTCGAATCTTATTTCTTAGCTCCACAACTGGTTTCTCAAATTCTAACTCTGCCATATCGCCGTTTCCCCTCCTTGATGAACTTCTAAAATCTTACGGAGTGAATCTTTCATATTATCGCGATGCAGAACCGCATCTAATTGACCGTGCTCTAGTAAAAATTCTGCCGTTTGAAAGTCTTCTGGCAGCTTCTCACGCACTGTTTGTTCAATTACACGTCTACCAGCAAATCCGATAAGTGCACCTGGCTCTGCAAGATTATAGTCACCAAGTGAAGCAAAACTCGCTGAAACACCGCCTGTCGTCGGATGAGTCATAACAGAAATAAATAATCCTCCAGCATTGCTATGCTTTTTCAAAGCTACGCTCGTTTTTGCCATTTGCATTAAACTTAAAATACCTTCTTGCATACGCGCACCGCCCGATGCAGTAAAGATAATAAATGGAACTTGTAATTCGTATGCTTTTTCAACTGCACGTGCAATTTTTTCTCCTACAACAGAGCCCATGCTGCCCATTCGAAAGCGAGAATCCATTACTGCAACTACAACTAGCATGTCATCAATTGTTCCTTCACCTGTCACAACAGCTTCATTTAATTCTGTTTTTTTTCGATCACTCTCTAATTTTTCTTCATAATTTGGGAACTGGAGTGGATTTAACGAAACCATCTCTTTGTCATACTCATGAAATGATCCTTCGTCCAATACACTATCAAGGCGTTCCCACGCATTCATAGGGTGATGATAACCACAGTTTACACATACTTTTAAATTTTTAAGAAGCTCTTTTGTATACATGATTTTCTTACATTTCGGACATTTTGTCATAACACCGTCCGGTACATCTTTTCGTACTTGTTCCGAAGGAATTGCAGCGTACTTTTTCTTTTTTACGAATAAATCTCTTAGCACAATTTGACCCCCTTTGTTGAGAGCTAAGGTTAGGTTAGGAAGAAAATGGGGCTAACATCAAAGATCGATGTTAGCCTTCTTTTCCTAATCTGTCTAATAGAGGATGTTCAAAAATTCCGGTAAAGATAGCTTTCGCATTTCTTCGTTACTTCGCCAGTCCGGCACTTATGTAGTTCCATCTACACTCCGTGTCCTCCTGGCTTCCGTGCCTCGAACTGCTCGGCTCTCTTTATCCTCCTTTTTGAACCCTGTCTAATAACCTCTCTCTTTACGTTTAACTTTAACCGCTATGCGATAGATTGTTTGTCATAACGTGTCATGGTCATTTCGACAAATTTTATACATTACGAATGAAACTGTACATTTCCATCAATTCATCATAAATTTTTAGCGCCTCTTCTTCTTTTTTTGCGTATAGCGCTTCATAAAGTTTTCTATAAATTTCTACAGACTCTAGTGAAATTTCAGAAGAAAGAGTCGCAACATAATCATTTACAATTCTCCAAATTCGATATAATAAATAATTGTCCACTTGTTCAATAAGTGTTTTAAAAAACGTTTGATGAAACTCCTGAATAGAACTCTTGTCCTTTTTAAGAACCTGTTGCAACATACTTAATACACTAGAGAACGTTTCTTTCGGTAAATCACATACGATTCGAAGAATATCTTTTTCGAGCAATCGTTTCGTCTGTAATAAATCACGAATTGTTTTCTCATCTTGTAATAGAAATGGTGCGATTAACTGAACAAGGCCATTGTCATAGAAGTTTCGAATAAACGTCCCTTCACCGCGCCTTGTTTCAATTAATCCTACGAGTTCTAAAGCTCGTAATGCTTCCCGTACAGATGAACGCCCAACGTTTAAACGCGCACTTAACTCACGCTCAGATGGTAAGCGGTCACCTGCCACTAAACCATCCTCTTCCATAATGGAACGGATTTTCTTTACAATTTCGAGATATACTTTTGTATTTGATGATGTCAATAGAAATTCCTCGCTTATTCTTTACCAATCAATGCTAATTGTTTTGTTTTCTCAGCAACTTCATTGGGATCTACTTGACGGCGAGCTACTCCTGTTTCCATCGCAGCTTTCGCAACGTAAGCGGCCACCTGAGGCGCTACACGCGGGTCAAACGGCGCTGGAATGATATAGTCTGCATTTAGCTTATCTGCCGCTACAAGCTCTGCAATGGCCTCTACAGCTGCCATTTTCATTTCTTCATTAATTTGCGTAGCATGTACATCAAGTGCACCACGGAAAATACCAGGGAACGCTAGTACATTATTTACTTGGTTCGGGAAGTCAGAGCGACCAGTTCCAACAACAGCTGCGCCTGCTGCTTTCGCAATTTCTGGCATAATTTCTGGAACCGGATTCGCCATCGCAAAGATAATCGCATCGTCATTCATTGTACGAACCATTTCTTCAGTTAATGCACCCTCTACAGATACACCGATAAATACATCCGCATCTTTTACAACATCTGCTAATGAACCTGCTACACGATTTTTATTCGTATATTTTGCAACTTCATCTTTTACAGGATTCATACCAACCGGACGACCTTCATAAATCGCGCCTTTTCGGTCACACATAATAATGTCGCGTACACCGTAGCGATATAAAAGTTTAATGATTGCAATACCCGCTGCACCTGCACCATTTGCTACAACTTTAATGTCAGACATTTTCTTTCCAACTAGCTTAAGCGCGTTTACAAGACCCGCTACTGTTACGATAGCTGTTCCGTGTTGATCATCATGGAATACAGGAATATTTGTTTCTTTTTTCAAACGTTCTTCAATGATAAAGCAGTTTGGTGCTGCGATATCTTCTAAGTTTACACCGCCAAATGTTGGCTCCATTAATTTTACAGTTTCAACAATCTTATCTACATCGTTTGTATTTAAGGCAATTGGGAATGCATCTACGCCAGCAAAGCTCTTGAATAATACAGCTTTACCTTCCATTACTGGAAGAGATGCTTCTGGTCCAATGTTACCAAGACCAAGTACAGCTGTTCCATCCGTCACAACTGCTACCATGTTTCCCTTCATTGTATATTCATATACCTTACTTTTATCGTCATAAATTTCTTTACAAGGTTCTGCAACCCCTGGAGAATACGCAAGACTTAAATCTTTAGCATTTTCTACTTTTACTTTTGACACAGTTTCTAATTTTCCTTGATGCACTTTATGCATGTGAAGTGCTTCTTCACGAAGTGTTGACAAACTATCCACTCTCCTCAAATTATTCTTGCTGCTATCATTCTCTCCAAGTGGTCTGACCACGAACACTATTACTATAATAATCGAACTATAGGGAAATTGTCCATTATATTTTCACTACGACATTTTCCTTACCGACTATTTCACGAAGTGCGCCTAAACATTCTTCACTTGGATGGATTGACAAACTACGAGATAATTGTACCATTTTATGTTCCTTTTCATAATAAATTAGTACTTTCGCAAAACCTGAATAGTGAAACAATATTTTTGTAACCTGATTTAACAACTTCTTTTCATACTGCGATGGTAGTTTTATATAGATTGTCGCTTCTTTCATTTCATTGTAAACATCCATTTTTTCTAATGGATAAAGACCGTTTACAATCCATTGCAATTTATGATTTCGCTGTTCAATCGTCCCTTCCACTAAAACAATTTCACCTTCTTGTAACCTCTCCGAAAAATGAATATATGTCTCCGGAAAGACAACCGCTTCCATTTCATCATTTTGATCACAAAACGTTACGAACGCCATTTTTTGTAATTTTTTCGTTCGAATGACTTTTACACCTGTTATATAAACGATGGCACGTTGTACTTTTCGCTTTTGCCTCATCGCTTGCGCAAGCGATGGAATTTCTAGTTCTTTTACAAGCTTTGCATACTGCGCCGTTGGGTAACTGGATAAATAAAAGCCAAGTGCTTCTTTCTCATTATTTAATTGTTCAATAAAAGATAGCTCTTCTCCTTGTACATATACGGATTTTGGGACACTATCTTCCCCTAATTCACGCGCAAGGCTTGCATACTCTAAAGCACCCTTTATACTATTAAACAAAGTTGTTCGTGAAACTTGAAAATCATCGAAACAGCCAGCCCAAACAAACGCCTCTAAGTTGCGCTCTGTAACAAACTTTGCTGGCATGCGAAGACAAAACTCAAATAAATCTTGGAATGGACTTTTTCCCCTTTCCTCAATCACCGCATTCACTGTAGCCATCCCGATATTCCGAATCGAAAGCAAACTATAACGAATTGCATTTCCTTCTATTCGGAAATTATAACTACTCCTATGAAGAGATGGGGGTAAAACACGAAAACCTTTGCGCTTCGTTTCGCGTATATATTGCACAATCTTATCTTCATTCCCTATCGCACTGGATAATAGGGCAGTCATAAACTCTAAAGGATAGTTCGCTTTTAAATAAGCAAGCTGATATCCAATCATACTGTACGCTACAGCATGACTGCGGTTAAAACCGTAATTCGCAAATCTAACAATTAAATCATAAATTTGCTCTGCAGATATTTCATCGTATCCATTTCGTAAACACCCTTGTACAAAATGCTTGCGTTCCTGATCTAAAATCTCACGTTTTTTCTTACTTACTGCACGGCGAAGTAAGTCAGCTTCTCCAAGTGAAAAACCGGCTAACTTCGAGGCAATCTGCATAATTTGTTCTTGGTAAACAATTACGCCATATGTGTTCTCTAAAATCGGTTTCAAATCATGATGTAAATATTGAATTTGGTGCTTTCCATGTTTCGATTCAATAAAAGTTGGAATTTGTTCCATTGGTCCTGGACGATATAAAGAGTTAACCGCAACAATATCTTCAAACTCATTTGGTTTTAAACTACGTAATACATTCCGCATTCCCCCGGATTCAAGTTGGAATACACCTGTTGTATCCCCTCTTCCAAGTAGCTGGAATGTCTTTTCATCCTGAAGAGGTAAATTTCGTATATCAATTTGTTTCCCAGTTTTCCCTACAATAAACGTAAGGATATTTTCAAGTAACGTTAAATTACGTAAACCTAAAAAGTCCATTTTCAACAAACCAAGTTCTTCTAACACTTCTGCTGGATATTGCGTTACATATACATCATTATGCCCTTCTTGAATCGCAACACTTCCTGTTAACGGCTCCTGACTCATAATAACTCCTGCTGCATGAATAGATGTATGACGCGGCATACCTTCAACACGCTTCGCAATTTCAAAAACGCGCTCATGCAAGAGATTTCCTTGTACAAATTCACGAAGAGGCCTGGACTCTTCGTACGCTTCTTTTAGTGTGATCCCTAACTTTGAGGGAATCAGCTTCGAAAATATATCAATATCCCTTGGTGGAAGCCCCATTACGCGGGCGATATCCCGAATCGCTGCTTTTGCAGCAAGCGTTCCGAACGTAACAATTTGCGCAACACGAAGCTGACCATATTTATCTTTTACATAACGAATCATCTCATCACGTCTAATATCGGGAAAATCAATATCAATATCTGGGAGCGTAACACGTTCAGGATTTAGAAATCGTTCAAACAGCAAATCATACTCAATTGGGTCGATATCTGTAATTTCTAACACATAAGAAACAAGTGAACCCGCTGCCGAACCACGGCCCGGTCCTGTTAAAATGTCATGTTCATGTGCGTATTTCATAAAATCCCAAACAATGAGGAAATAATCGCTAAATCCCATGCGAGAAATAACTTCAAGTTCATGATTTAAACGTTTCCGATGTATATCTTGAACCGTTCCATATCGCTTATTTAGACCCTCATCACAAATGCGGCGCAAATAAACATCTGACGTTTCGTTAGATGGAACAGGAAACTTTGGCAGTTGATTGACGCGGAACGGAATTTCTACGTGGCAACGTTCAGCTATACGAACTGTGTTCTGAAGCGCTTCTTCTTCATGAGAAAATAAAGCCTCCATTTCAGCAGATGATTTCAAATAATACTGATCTGTTTTAAGCCTTGGTCTATCTGGATCTGTCATCTTCGTTCCGCTCTGAATAGATAATAAACACTCCTGCACAAGCGCATCGCTTTGGTTCACATAACGGACATCGTTTGTCGCAACGACTGGAATGTTCATCTCCCTTACAAATTGCGGTATTTTCTCTTGCAAGAATAGTTCATCTTGAATCGCATGATGCTGCAAACTCATATAAAAGCTTCCAAACATATTTTGATACGCCCTAGCTACATCTTCAGCAATCTCATCTCTTCCTTGCAACAATAACTGTTCAATTTCCCCATCTTTTCCTGGTGAAATTGCAATCAGACCTTTTGCATAATGAGCAAGCCACTTTTTCGGAATTCCGTCTTTCGACTTAGTCATGATGGCGCTAGAAATTTTCAATAAGTTTTGGTAACCTATTTCATTTTCTGCAAGTAATACAAGCGGATAAGTCCCCTCTTCTTCACTAAAAACAGATGCCGTTAATCCAATAATTGGCTGTATGCCATTTTTCTTACATGCTTTATAAAATGGAATTACTCCGTACATCACATTTTCATCTGTAATCGCAAGCGATGAAAAACCAAGCTCTTTCGCTCGAACGACGAGTTCATCGATTTTACAAGTACTTTTTAACAAACTATAAACGGTTTGACATTGTAAATGCACAAACTTCACTGTTGTACCCTCTCTTTACCTATTTGACTACTTTCATTATAGGTGATGAAGAAAGCGGAAATCAAAACATACTTCTTATACTTTGTCCATATATATGAAGAAGAAAGGGGAATGACGATGGATGTAGATCAAAGATTTTTCTCTCTACTTATTACAACTTACTTTATTGCCTTTGGAGTCATGCTTGGCGGTTCTATAATTGGCGGCATTGGTGCATTTTTAGTTGGTAAACCTGCTCTCACCGCAATTAATCAATTTTCTCAAAACTTAAGAATCTGGGCACTCGTCGCAGCAATTGGCGGTACCTTTGATACATTTTATAGCTTCGAACGAACTTTCTTTGAAGGCGCTACGAAAGATATCGTAAAACAAATTTTACTTATTTTTTTCGCAACAGGCGGCATGCAAACCGGTCTTATTATTATTAAATGGCTTACACAGGAGCATGTATGAGGGTCCCTAACGCTTCTACTGCTAAACGATGGTATTTATTTTTAGCAGGCGCTGCGGTTGGTGGTGTTTTAAGCTGGTTTATTTTTTTGTACATATATGGTGTTTTTCAACAAGAACAAGCAAGTACAATTGCAGAACAAAAACAAATTATTAAACAGCAGGAAGAAAAACTCCATGTTCTCCTTGAAGACCACGATAAATTAAATAAAGAAAACAAACAACTTTTAACAATCCAAGAAATTAAAATTAAAATTGCAAACGGGGATAAATACGATTTAGACAACCTAACTTTAGAAAACATTACAACTTCTATTCATAATGATTTACAACATCTCTTAACAAAAAACATACAAAGCATTGCGCAAAATAAAGAGCTACTAAAAAAAGCAATTGAGAATAAAGTATACAAGCATTACGACCGAATATACCACTTTAAAGTTGATACCATTTCCTTTGATACCGTACTCGAAATTAGCATCAATATAAAACAAGAAAAGTAGAGCTTTCACGCTCTACTTTTTCCTTTTAACGCCTATATATTTACTTACAAATCTCACGTAAGTCTGCGAAAAGACGATCCGCTTCTTCCCAAGAAGATGCTTTCGCACCAGAAGCCATCGGATGTCCTCCGCCGTTATACTTCATCGCTAATTTATTAATAATAGGTCCTTTTGAACGAAGGCGAACACGAATTACATCTTCCTCTTCTAAAAACAGAACCCAAGCTTTTAATCCATCAATATTACCAAGTGCTCCTACAACGCCAGATGCCTCTGAAGGAAGTACATCAAACTCTTCTAATACTTCTTTTGTCAGCTTAATATACGCTGCACCTTCTTCTGTCATCGTAAATTTTTGTAAAATAAATCCATTTAAACGAGCGATTTTTTCTTTGGTTTTATACATTTCGTTATATAGATTTGGAAACTCAACGCCCATCTCAACAAGCTCTGCTGCAAAGCGTAATGTTCTTGCAGATGTATTTGGGAATAAGAAACGCCCTGTATCTCCAACAATTCCAGCCAAAATCAGGCGCGCAGATTCAGTTGTAAGCTTCAATCCTTTATCTTTTCCATAAGTATAAAACTCATAAATGAGTTCACTTGTAGAACTTGATGTCGTATCTACCCACGTAATATCTCCGTATGGATCTTCATTCGGATGATGATCGATTTTAATCAGCATCTTCCCTTTCGTGTAACGCTGATCACAAACTCTCTCTTGATTCGCTGTATCACAAACGATAACAAGCGCATTTTCGTAAGTCTCATCATCAATTTCATCCATTACTCGTAAATACGATAACGAAGGTTCATTGTATCCAACCATATAAATCCTTTTCTCTGGAAACGATTCTTGGAGAATTGTTCCAAGGCCACACTGAGAGCCTAATGCATCTGGGTCCGGACGCACATGGCGGTGAATAATAATCGTATCGAACTCTTTAATCGCTGCTAAAATTTGTTCATGCATATGTATAGTCTCCTTTTTACTGTTTCTACCTCTGTCATCAATTTTCTTACTTTATCATTCATTATAACTGAAAACAATTTATCCATGTGGACAATTGCTTTATAATAATAGTTAGAAAGTTTCGATAATGTCTTTTACTTTCTTTTGGCATGAATATGAAATGGGCACTAATCGCTTCTATGCTTGAGCGAATCCTCTCTTCCACCTAAAAGAAAGGATTTTATTTCAGGGTGTTTATTTAGATTTATCCAGATTTTTATCACCATATCAATCACGGCTTTGTAAACAAAAAGGATTCTCTACTCATTTCCTACCTGTGTTTTCTCTCGGCACGGGGCTAAAATAGGCACTGACCGCTTCTACGCTTGGGCGGATCCTCTCTTCCACCTAAAAAAAGAGGGATTTTATATTTCAGGTTTTTAATTTATCTACATACAAAATAATGGAGGATTACATTATGCCAGTATTAGTCTTTTGTATTATCATCTCATTTATGTTGTATCTCTTCTATAAAACAAAATATTTTCGTACAAATCGTCCGATGGAGAAAGGATGGCTTGCTGGAAAATCCGGGATGGCGCTTGGCGTATTCGTTGCGTTATTTGGCGCAAATCAGTTTTTCTTAGAACTCTCTACCGCGCGTATCATCGTCGGTATCTTATTTGTCTTATTTGGTGGGGCAAGTATTTTTAATGGATTCCGCCAATATAAACACTTCTCACCTCTTGCAATAGAGGAAGCAGAGGCCTATGAAACAATGTAATCATGCAAAAAGCATCAGCCATTCATGCTGATGCTTTTTTACGATTTTTTATTTTTAAAATCAAATAGGCAACAAGCGCAGGTGGTATATTAAAAGGGTTTCCTTGCACATGAAAATGTAATTGTTCTTCTTCAAAAGACATATTTTTATATAGTTCTTGTTGTGAACGTCTCGTTCTTTGTCTCTGTTCATTTAACCCTTCAATGTAAAGATACTGAATCGGTATCATCGCAAGAAAATAAAATAATGCAACACCGCCAAAAAAGAGTAACTCTGATGACATATGGAACACCATCCTTTTTTTCTTTTAATATACTAATTATCTGATAATTCAATTATACTACATTTCAATTACCTAATAAAGGAAATTCGTATCCATTTTTATACATATCAGTAACGGCTATGAAACAAAAAAGAGCTCCCACTCACTTTCTCCTTCTGTCCTCACTCGGCACGGGGCTAAAACAGGCACTGATGACCGCTTCTACACTTCGGCGGTTCCTCTCTTCCAACCTAAAAAGAGTGGTTTTATATCTTTCAATTTTTATGTATACATAAAAAAGCTGAATGAATCTCCCTCTAAAAAGAATTCTTCACTCAGCTCTTTTCTATACTTATCGATCAATCAGCTGCACCATTAATAGCGCTTTCCCAACAACTTCTCCTCCGTGACGCACTTCCACATCTACCTTTCCAAATTTACGACCGATTTCTAACACTTTAGGATGTACAGAAACAACGTTGTCGATTTGAACTGGCTTTACAAAGTAGATTGTTAAATTCTCAACAATCGAATCGCTTTTTTTCTGCGCACGAATGGCACGATTCGTCGCTTCTGTAACAACGGTTGTAAATACACCATATGATAATGTCCCAAATGAGCTTGTCATTTGTGGCGTCACAGAAAATTGATAACTATGTTCGTGCTTTGCTTCTTTCGGCGTCACAAATTGATTTGTGACGATATCTTCAATCGTCTCCCCAACTTGCGGTTGACGTTGAATCATTTGCAGCGCTTGAAGTACGTCTTGACGGCTAATAATTCCTTGCAGATGGTTGCTTTCATCGACAACAGGAAGAAGTTCAATCCCTTCCCATACCATCATACGTGCTGCCGCTGCAACAGACATTTTCCCGTTTACTGTAATCGGCTGCTTTGTCATTACTTTTTCAATTGGCGTTTCTTTTGCGATGCCAATCATATCTTTTGAAGTAACAATCCCTAATACCTTTTTATTTTCATCTATAATTGGATAACGCCCATGCATCGTTTCTTCATTATACGCATGCCATTGCTCTACTTTATCGGTAGGTTTTAAATATAACGTTTCTTCAATTGGTGTTAAAATATCTTCAACGAGTACAATTTCCTTTTTGATAAGCTGATCATAAATAGCGCGGTTAATAAGCGTTGCCACAGTGAATGTATCATAGCTACTTGAAATAATCGGCAACTTTAATTCATCTGCTAATTTTTTCACATGATCTTCTGTATCGAATCCACCTGTAATTAATACTGCAGCGCCCGCTTCTAGCGCTAATTGATGTGCATTCGTACGGTTACCGATAATCAGCAAGTTCCCCGCTTCAGTATAACGCATCATCGCCTCTAATTTCATGGCCCCAATCACGAATTTATTTAATGTTTTATGTAACCCTTCTCTTCCGCCAAGCACTTGGCCATCGACGATATTGACTACTTCGGCATATGTTAGTTTTTCAATATTTTCCTTTTTCTTTTGTTCAATTCGGATTGTTCCGACACGTTCAATTGTACTAACATATCCTTTATTCTCTGCATCTTTAATCGCACGATAAGCTGTTCCTTCACTTACACTCAAATCTTTTGCAATTTGACGTACAGAAATTTTATGCCCTATAGGCAGGCTATTAATATGTTCTAAAATTTGATTATGTTTGGTAGCCAAATGGTTTCACCATACTTTCTTTTCCCTAAATTCTTCATGTGTTGTATTTTTAGTATACTATATTTCCGAAACTGTTACACTGTACTTTTACGTACCTGTACTATTTTTTTTATAACAAAAATGACCCTTACACTTTACCAGTCAAATTCTTACAACTGTGTAATGCTATTGTCACCCTATTCGATAGTTTGTCCCTGATTTCAGATGTAAAATAAAAGCAAGAAATCAAACAAAGGAGCGAATGAAAATGAAAAAATTTTTAGAAGTTGTAAGTGCTGTATTTTTAGCTTTCGTCGATGGAAAAAAAGTTGCGATGGAATTAAATGAGGCACCAGAACAAACACTACCAGAAACAAAAGAAACACCTAAACAAGCACAGACTTTCAAACCGATTTTACACACATAAAAAACCCTTCACTTATCTTTTCAAATGAAGGGTTTCTTTCTTATAGTGTAATACTTTCTCCAGCTTCTAATACCTTTCCTGTACTACTCGTTAGTTTTTGTACAAAAAGATGCGGATCTTGTTCAATCACTGGGAATGTATTGTAATGCATAGGTACAACCGTTTTTGCTCCAATCCATTCCGCAGCTAACACTGCATCCTCTAGTCCCATTGTAAAATTATCACCAATTGGTAAGAATGCTACATCGATATTGTTAAGAGCACCGATTAATTTCATATCAGAAAATAAAGCAGTATCTCCTGCATGATAAATTGTTTTCTCTTCTGCCGTAAATAAAATTCCAGCTGGCATTCCTGTATATGTAATCGTCTGATTTTCCTCATCGATATAGCTAGACCCATGGAATGCTTGTGTGAATTTTACTTTTCCAAAATCAAATACATGTGAACCACCGATATGCATTGGGTGCGCGCTCACACCTTGCCATCCTAAAAATGTTGCGAGTTCAAACGGTGCCACAACCACTGCATTATTTTTCTTCGCGAGCGCTACTGTATCACCGACATGATCACCATGACCGTGCGATAAAATAATTGCGTCTACCTTGACGTCTTCAGCCTTTAAATCTGTTTTCGGATTACCTGTTAAAAACGGATCAATTAAGATAACTTTTCCATTCGTTTCAATCTTTACAACTGAATGCCCGTGATAAGATACTTTCATCGCTAGATTCCTCCCTTATTTACATTCACACCTTCTATTCTATATATATCCAACTTGATTTTCCAACATATATACCCATTTCGATTTTCAAGCACCTAAGTCGCGGCTATGAAAACAAAAGAAGATCTCCACTCGCTTTCTCCTTTTGTTCTCACTTGGCATGGGGCTAAAAAAGCACTGACAGCTTCTATGCATGGACGGATGCTCTCTCCCATCTAAAAAGAATGGTTTAATGTTCGTTTTTTCATTTGGATTTATATACATAATTTCACAACTTCCTGTCTTTTCAAACAGCGATTTGCTTGTCATAACGCTTTCATCCGATGTAAAGTAATACATGTAACTGAAACCCTGGAGGTGCCAATCTATGAATACTAGATTAGAAAACTTAATGCAATGGCTACAAGAACAAAACGTGGAAGCTTCATTTTTAACTTCTACACCAAACGTCTTCTATATGACAAACTTCCATTGCGAGCCGCACGAAAGACTACTCGGTCTATTTGTCTTCCAAGAAAAAGAACCAATTTTAATCTGTCCTAAGATGGAAGAAGGCCAAGCTCGAAATGCTGGCTGGGCGCACGAAATTATCGGATTTACTGATACAGACAAGCCATGGGATATGATTGCAAAAGCGATTCAACATCGCGGCATCGATGCGAGTAGCGTGGCAATTGAAAAAGAACATTTAAATGTAGAACGCTATGAAGAATTAACAAAATTATTCCCAAAAGCTGCTTTCAAATCTGCGGAAGAAAAAGTACGCGAACTTCGTTTAATTAAAGACGAAAAAGAACTTTCTATTTTACGCCAAGCAGCTTACATGGCAGACTACGCTGTTGGAATTGGTGTAGAAGCAATTAAAGAAGATCGCAGTGAATTAGAAGTGTTAGCAATTATCGAACATGAATTAAAGAAAAAAGGCATCCATAAAATGTCCTTTGACACAATGGTACTAGCTGGCGCAAACTCTGCCCTGCCACACGGTATTCCAGGAGCAAACAAAATGAAACGCGGTGACTTCGTACTATTTGACTTAGGCGTAATCATTGATGGTTACTGCTCTGACATTACACGTACAGTCGCATTTGGCGATATTTCAGAAGAACAAACACGCATTTACAACACTGTACTAGCTGGCCAATTACAAGCAGTTGAATCTTGTAAACCAGGCGTTACACTTGGCGAAATTGACAATGCTGCTCGCTCTGTTATCGCAGATGCAGGTTACGGGGAATTCTTCCCACACCGCTTAGGTCACGGGCTTGGCATTAGCGTACACGAATATCCAGATGTAAAAGCAGGCAACGAATCACCATTAAAAGAAGGCATGGTCTTCACAATCGAGCCAGGTATTTACGTACCAAACGTAGGCGGCGTTCGCATTGAAGATGATATTTACATCACAAAAGACGGATCAGAAATTTTAACGAAATTCCCGAAAGAATTGCAATTTGTGAAATAAAGAAAAGGTAGCGCAGTCGCTACCTTTTTTAAATATTATTTTTCTCTACGATTTCAAACTTATTCACAGTCATTTTTGCTGGATAACTTTCAAGTATCTCAGAAGACCATACTTTTATTTTATATCCTGATTTCAACTTTTTATATGCACTTTCATCGTTTAAGTGTAGAATCGTATCCGCTGGAATAGGTGAATATTTTTTTTGATCCAAATACTCCTGCAACTCTTTTGTCGTTTCAAACTTTTTATTCATGATGAAATATACCTTCTTATTTTTCACCATAACGTATCCTTCTATAACACCTTTTTCTGCTGATTGTTGCACATTCGCTGGTTCATCCTCAGTTTGCTCATTACGTGTACATGCCGTTAATATCACGAAAGAAACGGTAAGTAAAATATACACATACAGCCTTAATGTATTTTTCTTCATCTCATGCTCCCCCTTATAAAAATCTCACTAACTAATCCCATTTTTAACATTTTTATTCGTCCCTAATCACTTTTGAAATCCTCAATACAAGGTATTACTTGTATATTCTCTGTTTCTATCATAACATTTAAATACATAATTTTCTGAAAAAAGGAGAGATTGCATGCAACAACTTCAAAAACAATTAGAAGAAATAAAAGCTAATCATTACGTCATAGATTCCACTATAGATATTGATAATTTAAGTTCAACAATGCTCCAACATATCGGTGTAACAGATAGCTACTTACGGGATAAATTAATCTACACAACCTTTTTCCATCTCATTAAGAATGACCATATCCCAAACACACGATTACAACAATTATTGTCGCAAAGTATAAGTGAGCAATATTTATTTTATAAAATAAATATTGATGATAAGGACGCTGTATTTACTCGGGCGTTTACAACATTATTAATTGCTTTAATTTTAAGTGCCGATACAAAACATAACTTCTTATCAGAGTCTTATATATTAAAAGTAAAAGATAAATTAATTTTATACATGAAGCAAGAACATGATTTTCGCGGGTATGTAAACGGTCAAGGCTGGGCTCATAGTATCGCTCATGTTTCCGATACATTCGATGAACTCATTAAAAACCCGAAGCTTGAAACTGAACATTATCCAGAAATACTGCAAACCTTATTAGAAAAAGTAAATGTACATACACTGTATTATAAGTACGAGGAAGATGAACGAATTGTCTATCCTATTGTCGCTATGGTGCAAAATGGTTTAAATGAAAAGGAACTCATCGTATCCTTACATTCTTTAGTGAAGCAAATGCAGGCTCAAAAAACAGAATTATCTATCGTCTCTTATGAAACGTTATATGGAAATGTAAAATCATTTTTTCGAAGCTTATTCTTTAGATTAAGGGCCTTATCTATATGCAAAGAAGCAGAGAAGCAAATTGAAATATTATTAAAAGAGTTAAACAGATACTACTAAAAAAGAAGGCAACTCAAAAAGTGCCTTCTTCCATTTCACTAATATTCAATTGAAATTTTACAATCCAAACGGAGAAAAGGTGTACACAAATCGCAATGGCCATACATGTACCGCTCAAAAAAGTTAAAATTGGGTGCGAGTATAAATGCCCTAAGCCATAAGACGCTCCAATGAAAAACATTGTTATGTAGATGTAGATTGCTCCATGTATTTGCTTCATAACAGCCCCCTTTTCCCATATTATAACATAAATTTTCTAACTATTCTAATTAATCTGTATTAACCATTATTTCTCAACTGTTACACCTCTTACAGTTGCTTTTATATATGATGCCCCTTGTAACTGTTGTAATTCCTCTGTTTTTTCTGTTAAAACTACGCCATAAATCTTTAGGTTTATTGTTCTTTATTTCTTTATAGTTCCCCTCAAAGTACTCCTGCATTCTCCCGCTATTTTCACAAATAAAAAAGCCCATCTATTTCGATGCGCTTTTCTTATTACATACAAAGAATACTATTGTATTACTTCATTGCTTCTTTAACAACATCTTGAATCATGACAACTTCCGTTTTCATATCAACTGCTGGTGCTTCTTCATCAATGCATTCATACCAAAACTCTAAATGCTTTTTATCAATTTCATGCTGAGAAGCTTCCACTTCTGTCCCGCCTTCTCCTTGCACAGAATACCAATACAAATATTCTTCTCCGCCTCTTATTTCCCGGAAAATTGTCTCTACATACATTTTCTCGTCGTTTAATGTCAAAAGCACTTCTTTCATATGATCATTGAGAAGTTTCATCCATTCATCAACGCGATGACTTTTTCCTGGTTTCACTTTGAATCTTGTTAATTCAACGTTCATGTTTTATCCCTCTACCTTCTTACGTACATATAAAACATATTCCACCGGATAATCAAAACCTAGTTTACTAGCCAATCTTTGTGAAGGAATATTATCTACATTACAATCCCAGCACGGCGTAATTCCATTTTGTATACAATGTTCTATAAAATAAGTTGCGACTAACCGGGCAAGCCCTTTTCCTTGATACTCTGGATCTGTTGCAATATCAATTTCAGCACAGCCATTCCCTCTAAAAATTGAAACACATTCAGCTACTACTTTTTGACTTTGAATCATACAAAATCCAAAACCATGCTTTAAAAACGCTTCTTTTGATCCCCAATATTCTTTATAGTATCGCTCCGTAAATTCGGTACTTTTTTCTATTATGTTTTGATCAATCCGCATAACCGTGTATGTAAAATCGTTTAATTCTCTTTTTGTATCTTCAAAGACATCTCTTTGAAATAAAAATTTTTTTCGAGGGATTTTCCTAAAAGAATCATTAAAATAATTTTCAATAATCCTTTCCCACTCTACGCTAGACACAAACAATGTAAATCGTTTATCAGTTGTTAAAACATCATTTTCAATATAAGAAAACAAAGCGCGTTGAAATTTCTGATCATGAGTATCTCCAAACAGATAGTAAATACCATTAGCAGTCGCAATCATTCCCGCTGTTAATCTCTCATTTACAAAGATTTCACCCTCTATCATCCCATCACATACTGCATAAGCAAAAGTAGCTGTCCGTTTGTTCTCTTCTAAAACCGAAAGGATTGTATGATAGTCTGCTAACGCTAACTTTTTCATACATTCTCCACAATAACGGTGTCCGCATCTAAGTTTTCAAAACAGAGATTAACAGTGCGCTTAAGTGCCCTTGTTCGATGAACGGTACCTGCTGGAATCAAGATTGAATCATTTGGTTTTAATATGACTGTGTTCTTATCTTGAAAATCAATTAATAATTCTCCCTCTAACACGATAAATAGCTCATCAGAGTTTGAGTGAAAGTGCCAAGCATAGTCCCCCGTAAACACCGCAATTCGTAAACAATGACTATTCACATTCGATACAACAAAATTTTTGTGCTGCTCTGTAATATCTTTGGTGAGTTCTAAAAGATTCACTTTCTCCATCGTTCTCCCCATCCCCTAAGTTATTTATTATTTCCCCCAAAACCCTTCAAGTGCAATAACAATCATACAAATCCAAAAGCCAATCATTCCAAAATCAATATCTTTTTTCTGTTTCCTTCGCTAAATTTATTGCTATGCACCCTTTTCGCGACGCTCTGTTTCATTCTATTATTTTTATCTTTTTTATTAATGACATCCTATGTATTTAAAAGTAAATCCCGTTTAGTCTCCACCACCTCCGCAATCTCCACCCCCACTATCGCTTGCACTACTACAATTATTATCACTGTAGTTTATAAATCCACTTGATGAATTGGAAGAATTGGAAAAGCGTTTCTTTTTCTGCTTTCTTTTCTTATCTTTTTTACTTTCACGACTTGGCCATACTGTATCAAACACTACAAAAAACAGAACGAATGGTGCCAAAAAAGCCCCCCACTGAAAGATATCTTCCAAAAATTCAGGTCTTATCTCTATTTGATAACATACACCGAACAAATACATACTTAAAATTACATATAAAACCATACTAATATACCTAGCAATTCCCTCTATACGAATAGCCAACTTCTTTTGAAATGGTATATTCTGCTCCTGCTTTTTCTTTATATATTTCTGTCTTCTTATTTGTTTTTTCTTACTACTTTTTCTCCCCATGACATCCCCTCTTTTATTTTCCTTACGCATACAATTCCAAACTATCATATAGAGAGCCCTATCAACAAGAAAAATATACCAATCGAAAGACTTTCAACATATAAATACTCTCTAATTTCATCTATGTAGTAGTAATACTTCCTTTACATTTTGTAATGTTTTATATACTTTTAGTAAAGTTATATTTACATTTTACCTAAAAATGGTTATTGTAAAAGTAATAATTTTACATAAAGGAGAAAGAGGAGATTTGATTGTAAATAAAGTTAAACAATTCCGCGTTGTTAGAGACATCACTCAAGAGCAACTTGCTTCCGCTGTTAACATCACCAGACAATCCCTCATCGCCATCGAGAAAAACAAATATAACCCCAGCTTAGAATTAGCTTTAAAATTATGTGAGTTTTTTGATTGTAAAGTAGAAGATTTATTTCAATTAGATAAAACTGGGGAGGGAAAGTAATGAAAAATAATTTTATACAAGAAATTGTATCGCATATTACTATCCTTATATTAGGGACGACATTTCTTTATTTTAATGAGGAAGGATTTCGCTCTGCTCTTATATTTGCTAGTGGCTATATAATCTTGGGATTACTCATAACAGTGGTTAGGGGAAGATTGTTTAAGAAAAAGAAGAAAGAACAAGAACAGTACCCATTACCAGAAATGGACGAAAGAATCGAAAAGCTGAGTTTGAAATTTATGACTCAAATATTCGGGCTTTCTCATCTAGTCGGTGCTGCAATACTTTTTGTTTTATTTATTACTAACAAAAATTCAATGATACGGGTAGAGTATGTTCTGTATTATGTCATGGGAGTTCTTTTCTTTACAATGATGTTTGGCTTAAGAATTGTAAAGAGATTTGATCAATAATTGAAGAAAAAAGAAAGCAATTGAAGAATTACTAAAAAAGAATAGAAGTAAATTCTGTTCTTTTTGGTATGTGGACAATTTCTTTTATTTTTCTTTTTCATAAAAAGATAATCCCGGACTAATAGAAAGTATTATGTTTATATTCCATTGCCAAATACAAAAAAGCCCCTCCTTATACAAGGAGGGGCTCACAATCATTTCTATTATGATAAAGCAGGAGCTTTTTCAAGAAGCTCTTTCGCATCAGCATATTGTAAACCGTGAGCTTCTGCAACTGCTTCGAATGTTACATAGCCATCTAATGTGTTAATACCTTTTAATAATGCAGTATTGCTTAGGCAAGCTTGTTTGTAGCCTTTGTTTGCAATTTGTACTGCATATGGCACTGTTACGTTTGTTAATGCAAGAGTTGATGTACGTGGAACCGCACCTGGCATGTTTGCAACTGCATAATGAACAACACCGTGTTTTTCGTAAGTTGGGTTGTCATGAGTTGTAATGCGGTCAGTTGTTTCGAAAATACCACCTTGGTCGATTGCGATATCTACGACAACAGAACCTGGTTCCATTGATTTAATCATTTCTTCTGTTACAAGTTTTGGCGCTTTTGCACCTGGAATTAATACTGCGCCGATTACAAGATCAGATTCTTTTACAGCTTCTGCGATGTTGTAAGGATTAGACATTAAAGTTTTCACTTGGTTACCAAAAATGTCATCTAATTGACGAAGACGTTCTGCACTTAAGTCAATAATTGTTACGTCAGCACCTAAACCAACTGCGATTTTCGCTGCGTTTGTACCAGCTTGACCACCGCCGATAATTGCTACTTTACCGCGTTTTACCCCTGGAACGCCTGCTAGTAAAATACCTTTGCCGCCTTTTGTTTTTTCAAGGAATTGCGCACCAATTTGTGCAGACATACGGCCAGCTACTTCACTCATAGGTGCTAAGAGTGGTAAAGAACGATTGTCTAATTGTACTGTTTCATAAGCAATTGATGCTACTTTGTTATCAATTAAAGCTTTTGTTAATTCTGGTTCTGGAGCTAAGTGTAAGTATGTGAATAAAATTAAACCTTCACGGAAGTAACCATATTCGCTTGCAATTGGCTCTTTTACCTTCATAACCATATCTTGATTCCATGCTTCTTCAGCAGTTTCAACAAGTTTTGCTCCAGCTTGTACATATTCTTCATCTGTAAAGCCAGATCCTAAACCTGCGCCTTTTTGAACAAAAACTTCATGACCATTGTGTACTAAATGTACGGCACCAGCTGGCGTCATTGCCACGCGGTTTTCATTGTTTTTAATTTCTGTTGGAATACCGATACGCATTATTAATTCCCCCTTGAGTTATGAAATGACCCCTGAATCATTTTTTAAAGCGCTTTCTACGCTCTTATATTTTAACATAATATCTCAATATTTGACAAAAAATAATGCGAGTTTTCCGATAGATTTTATCTATTTTTGTCGATATCTATGAATGACGTCAACTGCACCTGTTACTTCTATAATTGTGCCCGTAATCATATCGGAATCTTCCTCGCATAAAAATGCAATGGTCCGAGCGATATCTTCACCTGTTCCTGATCTACCAATTGGCGTCCTACTGTCTTTCATTATACGCGCTTCCTGAATCGTCGCTTCTTTCATTTCACCAATGATATCGCCTGGACAAACCATATTTGATGTAATGCCATACTCTGCTTCTTCATAAGCAATTGTCTTTGTTAACGAAACAAGTCCTACCTTTGCAGCTGCGAATGCGGAACGATACATCCAACCAGGTGCACTATCTGCTCCTTGAAATCCATAATTAATAATTCGGCCAAAATGGTGTTTTCTCATAATCGGAACGACAAGCTTTACTAAACGAAACACTGCTGTTAGGTTTCCTTGTATCATTTCATTCCATTCATCTTCTTCGTAATCAATTAAATTTTTACGTTCAAATACGTAAGGACCCGCATTATTAATTAAAAAATCGATTTTGCCAAAGCGGCCGATTGCTTCTTCTACTATTTTATGTAAATCTTCTTTATTAGTGACATCCGCTTGCACAAACTGCAAACGTTCTTCTAGATGTTTATATTTTTCCTTCATTGTTTCTACAGCACGCATATCACTATGATATGTTACGGTTACTGAATATCCTTCAGCCAATAATTTTTCTGTTACTTTCTTTCCTAAACCTTTCGTACCGGCTGTAATGAGCGCGTGTCTCACAAAGGTAGCCTCCTTTTTATTCCTATAATCAATATGTAACAAGTTCTCCCTACAATTACAACTAAAACGAATTGAAATAGATTTTTCAAAATTCTGTAACGTTTCCAGCAAGCACGTTACCATATTTTGCTTTATAATTAAGTTGTAAAAGGTTATAAAAACGAATTGGGAGGAATCTACTATGAATAATACATATACAAATATTTTAATTGCAGTGGACGGTTCCAAAGAAGCAGAAAAAGCCTTTAAAAAAGCAATTCAAGTCGCAAAACGTAACAATGCAACATTAACAATCGCTCATATCGTTGATGTAAAAGCATACTCTGCAGTAGAAGCATATAGCCGTGCAATTGCCGAGCGCGCAAATCTCTTTGCAGAAGATTTATTAGAAGACTACAAAAAGACTGCAACTGAAGCTGGTCTTGAAAAAGTAGAACTTGTATTAGAATTTGGTAACCCAAAATCTAAAATTTCAAAAGAAATTGCTCCAAAACATAGAGTAGATTTAATTATGTGTGGTGCAACTGGTTTAAACGCTGTAGAACGCTTCTTAATCGGTAGCGTCTCTGAACATATTATTCGCTATGCGAAATGCGATGTCCTTGTTGTTCGTGGCGAAGAAGAACAAGGTGACATTTAATAAATAACGAAAACACCAAGTCTTATACGGACTTGGTGTTTTTTATCTTATGTATTTTCCTATGAAAACAAGACAAGCTATGATGAGAATCACAACGGCATATAAATGTGGTGGGAGGAACTTCATTGCCCATAATCCCATCGTAATGGTTGCAAGTGTCAAATAACTCATTTTCGCATAGTATGTCATTTTTTTTCGTAAAAGTAATACATACACATAACCAATTGGTGGTGTAACTAAACAAAGAATGAAGATAAGTGTTGAATTGAAATACCATTTTTGTTTAGCTAATTGCTCCATTTCTTCTTCTATCATTTTATCTTCTTGTTCTTGTATATCTTTTTCAAAAGGATCCTCATCTTCCCCAGTCTTTTCACTCATATACGGAATAAAGTGAAAAAAGAAATAATAGAAAAACATGGTTGCCCCAAGCTTTAAATCGAATCCCTTTTCCGCGATGCGTTCACTTACAAAACTCAGAACTATCGGAAAAACAAAAACGTATGTCATCATCCAAAATGATTTTTCCCGCTTTTCCTTCTTTCTCTCCTTTTTATTTTGTTCCTGTTTTCTCCTATATATCCATAGCGAGATGCAGCAATCCATTACAAATATACAAAAAATAAAAAACGCGATATACATAGGTTTTATATATTGTAAAGTAAAGATGTTAGGAAATGCATATGTGACTATAATGACCGTATATAAAATAATGACAAACCTATAAAGCAACTCTATCTCCCCTTATTTTTAATATCCTAATAAAAAAACATTAACATATAAAATACAACTATTGTTATACAATCAGGAACTTTCGGTTACGCTAAGAAAAAACGAAATGAGGAATACTATATGGGAGATCACGAACGAATTATTTTAGATGTAAATGATGAAGAGATTGAAATGCTCGATACAATCTGTTCTCATTTTAAAGAAAAGCATGGCGTTGAGCTAAGCCACGGTGCATTACTACGTGATTTAATGGATATTGAATATATTCGTATTACAGAAAACAGACATAAATATGAATAAGAAAAAAGAACATAACATTACACTTATTAGAGGTTATACGATTGTATACCCTCTTTTTTCATCATAAAAAGACGTTCATTCCGTGGCAAAACCACTTTACTGAACGTCTTTTCAATCACTTTTATATAACTATCTTATGCCTTTTTAACAAATTCAGATTTTAATTTCATAGCTCCAAAACCGTCAATTTTGCAATCGATATCATGATCTCCATCAACTAAACGGATACTCTTTACTTTCGTGCCTATTTTAATAACGGATGAAGTTCCTTTTACTTTAAGGTCTTTGATTACTGTTACAGCATCCCCATCGTTTAAGATATTTCCATTTGCATCTTTCACAACTTTTGTGTCTTCACTATTTTCAGCTTCTGACTCTAAAGCCCACTCATGAGCACACTCTGGGCAAACAAAAAGACTTCCATCTTCATACGTATATTCTGAATTACATTTCGGGCAGTTTGGTAAGTTTTGCATATTTTTTTATTTCCTCCATTATAAAAATCACTTTTAATTCCCTTTTTATAGCTTCATAACCATAACAATTACGAACTTAAAATTCACGAAAAGTAGGGATAGTCCTTATATACTGCCATAGTATTTTCAGATTGACAAGCCAACTTTATGTGAACACTTTTTCTAAAAAAAAGAGAATGCATCATATAATGTGCTCTCCTTTTTTACATTGATAGCGATGCAGTAAACTTAGATTTTCAAACATACTATTCCAGATGAAGAGTTGTTTTAGCATAGATTACCCTCCCAAAATACAAAACAATCATAACGATGGTATAATTAGGAAAATGAAACGGAGGGTTCTGGTACATGAAATCTGAAAGTATATCAAAACATTTTCACACATTACATCAAAAGAGGATACTTAACTCCTGGACGGAACTTAGTATCCTCCCATGTTCATAAGAAATCATTCTATTTATATCGATTTTATACTTCAAAGTTCAAGTATCTACTCAACACTTTCTTTACTATTTAAGCTCTTGATGTTTTCCATCCATACCACCTGATACATTTGTTTGTTGATTAACAGAGGGTTTATTTGTCTTAGGATCTCGCCAAACTTTATAAGTATATGATTCATTGGGTTCATCTTTAAACATTACATTCATGCCGTAAGAACCTTCTTTACTATAAAAGGCAGGTTTTATTGATAAAATATCACTTTCTTTATATCCGTTTTCTTGCAAGTGCCACATTGTTAGCATAATTGCTCCTTCTCGTTTTTCACGTTCTCCTATATACATATATTTATCTATCAGAAAAACCTTCGCGTTAACAATTAAACTAATTAGTAATATAAGAATAAAAATTATCTTTTTCATACATCCTCCTATCAAATACAAGTATCGTTCATGACCCGCAGCAAAAATTTGAACTTTTTACTCCTTATTATAAAACGATACTATACATATTTTGTAAAATCTAGAAAACTCAATATTAGGTTAAGTATCTGTATGAAAATATGTTATGTACAAAAAAAAGAGAGTAATATGCTCCTATACAGAACATATTCCCCTCTTCGCATCCTTATAAACTTACTGTCTCTCCCACTAACACTTTCGCTTTTTCCAGTGCTTGTTCTATTTGAACAAACCCTGTTCCACCTGCACTATTACGACGTTTTACAGCTGCATACGGTGAAAGAACTTCATATAAGTCCTCTTCAAATAACGGACTCATTTCTTGATACGTTTCTAACGGTACATCTAATAGATAGATACCTTTTTGCGTGCAATGAAGAACAAGCTTTCCGACAATTTCATGCGCCTGACGGAATGGAAGTCCTTTACTTGCTAAGTAATCAGCAATTTCTGTTGCATTAGAGAAGTCCTGTGTTACGGCTTGCCCCATTTTTTCTTTGTTTACAGTCAGCGTTTCTAGCATGCCAGCCATAATATGAAGGCAGCCTTCTACTGTTTTCACTGTATCAAACATTCCTTCTTTGTCTTCTTGTAAGTCTTTATTATAAGCAAGCGGTAAACCTTTCATTACCGTTAATAAACTAAATAAGTTGCCATATACTCTCCCTGTTTTACCACGAATAAGTTCAGCCATATCAGGGTTTTTCTTTTGCGGCATAATGCTGCTTCCTGTTGCATACTGATCGCTCATTTCAATAAATTGAAACTCCTGACTGCTCCATAAAATGAGTTCTTCACAAAAACGTGATAAATGCATCATTAATATGGATGAATTGCTAAGAAACTCTAGTATGAAATCACGGTCACTTACCGCATCTAAGCTATTTTCATAGATTCCTTTAAAACCGAGAAGCTCTGCGCTATACGCACGATCAATCGGAAATGTCGTTCCCGCAAGTGCGCCTGCACCAAGCGGAGAAATATTAATACGCTCCAGTGAATCTTCATAACGATTTACATCGCGCTCTAACATCCAAAAATATGCAAGTACATGATGAGCGAACGAGATTGGCTGTGCACGCTGCAAATGGGTATACCCTGGCATAATGGTTTCAATGTTTTTCTCTGCTTGATGAACAAGAACCGTTTGCAGTTGTTTCGTTGCCTTTATAATATCTTTCACTTTATTACGTAAATATAAATGCATATCTGTCGCAACTTGATCATTACGGCTTCTTCCTGTATGAAGTTTCCCACCAACGTCCCCAATTTGCTCAATTAACATTTTTTCAATGTTTAAATGAATATCCTCAGCATCTACAGAAAAAGTTAACTCATTTGCTTTCGCTTTTTCTAGTAAATGTTGTAAGCCTTCTTTAATTTTCTCTGCTTCTTCTTTTGTCACAATCCCCTGCTTCGCAAGCATTGTAACGTGGGCAATACTTCCTTCTATATCTTCTACCACTAATTGTTGGTCAAAGGAGATGGAAGCTCCAAACTCCTCGACCCATTCTTCTGCTTCTGCTGTAAAACGGCCACCCCAAAGTTTGCTCACGCTTCCACCTTCTTCTGATTCACTTGGCTGTATACTTTTGTTGGAAGACCAAATAAAGAAATAAAGCCAACTGCTGCATCATGGTTAAATTCATCATCCACTGTATACGTTGCTAGTTTTTCATCATATAGAGAGTACTCTGATTTACGTCCTTCTACAATTGCATGACCTTTAAATAATTTCACACGCACTGTACCTGTTACTGATTTTTGTGTTTCTTGTAAGAAAGCAGCAAGTGCTTGTTTTAAAGGCGAGAACCATAACCCGTTATAAATAAGTTCTGTTAATTTTTGCTCAATCATCGGTTTAAAATGAGCTACTTCTTTTACAAGCGTTAAATCTTCTAACTCTTTATGTGCTGTAAGTAATGTCATTGCAGCTGGACATTCATATACTTCACGTGATTTAATCCCAACAAGGCGGTTTTCCACATGATCAATACGTCCAACACCATGTTTTCCAGCAAGGTTGTTTAACGTTTTGATTAGTTCCGAAAGTGAATAAGAAGTGCCGTTTAATGTTGTTGGTACACCTGCTTCAAATCCAATTTCCACAAATTCTGGTTTATTCGGTGTATCTTCAAGTGCTAATGTCATTTCATATGCATCTTCTGGAGGTGCTGCCCATGGATCTTCTAAAATTCCACATTCATTACTACGCCCCCATAAGTTTTGGTCAATGGAAAACGGACTATCTAAATTGATTGGGATTGGCACATTGTTTTCTTTTGCGTATGCAATTTCTTCTTCACGTGACCATTTCCATTCACGAACCGGTGCGATAACTTCTAAATATGGGTTTAATGCTTGAATGGAAACTTCAAAACGAACTTGGTCGTTCCCTTTTCCTGTACATCCATGAGCTACTGCACTTGCTCCTTCCTGCTCCGCAATTTCTACTAGCTTTTTCGCAATTAACGGACGAGATAACGCCGAAACAAGTGGGTATTTTCCTTCGTATAAAGTATGGCCTTGCAGGGCCATCAATGCATATTCATTCGCAAATTCTTCTTGAACATCGATCATATATGATTTAATCGCACCTACTGAAATTGCTTTTTCTTTTACAAATGCTAAATCTTTACCTTCCCCTAAATCTAAACAAAGTGCAATAACATCATAATTTTTCTCTTGTAACCATTTAATTGCAACGGAAGTATCAAGACCTCCGGAATATGCTAACACAACTTTTTTCTTCTCCATTTTATATCCCCCTAAAGAATAAATATTCATTACAATTTATATTAATTCAAACTTTAACACCTTTTACAAAATGAATCAAGGGATATTAGCAAAAATTTTTCAAACAATTTCGTCGAACTTCTTTCTTTTTTTCGGTACAATGGAAACAGAAAATGGGGGTGTCTATATGGAACAATATTTTATATACGATGAACACCTAGGAATAGAAGTACCTGAGTTACAAGAAGAATGGGAAGATATCCCTGAAAAAGTGCAGCATGCTATTTTATTAAAGTGGGAACAAATTCGCGGGAAAATTCCTGATCGTATAAAAGAACTTGAATATCATATTAATCAAAAACAACATCGTTTAAATAACGAGGAAAACTTCGAAATTTCCTGTAGACTCAATTCTGAAATTGCCGATCTTGCCTCTATCATTAATGATTTATGGCTTTGGTATCGCCTTACACAAAATGTATCTGAGGGGAAAGCGCATCAGTAAGAAACAAAATAAAAAAGCATCTATAAATAGATGCCTTTTTATTTGTAATTCAATTCTTCTCCCTATAAATCTGCTCCCTTATTTCCATTGAATTTTCAAATACAAGTCTTACCTTCCTCAAATAGCGAAATAAAAAATCCATCTCATAAACTACTTCTTCTTTTCTCTCATAAAAACTTCTCGCAATCAAAAGTTTTTTATTGTATCATGATGCAGGTGCAGAGGAATAGGAAAACCATTCCAAATCAGCTGTATATTAAAAACTAATAATTTAACGAATCTAGCTATCTATTTATCAAATACATAAAGAAAGGATTGTAAATATAAAAAAAAAGCTTCCAGTTATTATTTTATCTAGTGCTTTATTGTTATCTCCTATACATAGTTATGCGAACACAGAAACAGTGAAAGATTCTCTTCATACAGAAGAGCCTTCCAAAGCTACTGAACAAACAAAAACGTTAAAAAAAGAGGAATCCTTAAACGATACTCCGAAGAGAAACGATAGCTCAACTGACCAAAAAGAACAAACGCAAGAAAATGATGTAACCATTGATAAAAAAGAGCAAATTCAAGAAAATAACATAACTACCGATAAAAAAGAGCACACGCAAGAAAATAACATAACTACTGATAAAAAAGAGCACACGCAAGAAAACAATCTAGCTCCTGCTATAAAAGCACAAACGCAAGAAAATAAAGCGGAATTGGAGACAAACAAGGAAAAGAATAAGCAAAAAGAAGGCTGGATTAAAGAAGACAATAATTGGTACTACTACTCAAATAATGCGAAAGTAACAGGATGGAAAAATGATCAAGGTAACTGGTATTACCTTCATACCAATGGTGCTATGGCTACCGGATGGACGAAAGTGAACGGAAAATGGTATCTCCTTGCTCACGATGGTGTCATGCGTACAGGTTGGTATTTTGACGGCGCTAACTGGTACTATCTTCATAATGGCGGCGATATGGCTACCGGATGGACGAAAGTGAACGGAAAATGGTATCTTCTTGCTCACGATGGTGTCATGCGTACGGGATGGCATTTTGACGGCGCTAACTGGTACTATCTTCATAATGGCGGCGATATGGCTACCGAATGGACAAAGGTGAACGGAAAATGGTATCTCCTTGCTCACGATGGTGTCATGCGTACAGGTTGGTATTTTGACGGCGCTAACTGGTACTATCTTCATAATGGCGGCGATATGGCTACTGGATGGACAAAGGTGAACGGAAAATGGTATCTCCTTGAGCACGATGGCGTCATGCGTACAGGTTGGTATTTTGACGGCGCTAACTGGTACTATCTTC